>NZ_JAOCLZ010000009.1:0-255394 GCF_025290685.1 Rhodococcus sp. PAE-6 | reverse complement strand
TGATGAGGCTCATCGAAAGTGCTCAACTGTGCTCGGTGGAAGTGCCCACCCGTGAGCAGGGTTCACTGTAGCGGTTGCCGGGTGCCGGTGGTGGCCTGTCGGAGCTTTTCGGCTCGGGCGTGGTGGTCGCGCAGGCGGTAGGAGTCGCCGTCGAGATTGAGGACCACGGAGCGGTGCAGGAGCCGGTCGAGCATCGCGGCGGCGACGGTGGTGTCGCCGAGGACCTCGCCCCATTCGCCGACGCCGCGGTTGGTGGTGATGACGATCGAGGTTTTCAGATATCGTTGCGCCACAACTTGAAACAACGCGGATGCGGCCTCGCCGGGCAGCGGTAGGTAGCCGAGTTCGTCGATCACCAGCAGCGTGGGTCCGGCGTAGAACCGCATCGTCGTCGCCCATCGGCCCTCGATCGCGGCGCGGTGGCAGCGGGCTGCGAGGTCGGCGGCGGTGGTGAAGTAGGTGCGGTAGCCGGCGTGCGCGGCGGCCCGGGCGAGCCCGACCGACAGGTGTGTCTTGCCGACTCCGGGCGGGCCGATGAGCAGGACGTTCGTCGCGGTTTCGAGGAACCGGCAGGTGCCCAGCTCGGCGATCAGCGCCCGGTCGAGGCCGGGCGCGGCGTCGTAGTCGAAGTCCTCGAGTGAGGCCGGGGTGGGCAGGCACGCGAACCGCAGCCGCCCGGACAGGCGCCTGGCTTCGGTGGCGTCGACCTCGATCGAGAGCAGCTGTTCGAGGGTGGCGGTCATCGACAGGCCCTGTTTCTGCGCCCGGTCGAGGACCGACGGCAGGGCTTCGGCGGCGTCGTGCAGCTTGAGCGTCGCCAGGTGTCCGCGCAGGCGCTGGTAGAGGCTCGTGGCCTGCGGGGTGGTGGCGATGGGGGTGTCGGAGGCGGGCGTGGTGGTCATGCGAGGGTGTTCCTTCCACGGGCAGCGCGCTCGTAGGCGGCCAGGTCGGTGACCGTCGACCGCGCCGTGATCGACGTCGATTCGGAGTCGGTTGTGTTGTTGCGCAATGCTTCTGCCGCAGCGAGGGCGTCGGGTCCGGGTGGGATGCGTTCCTTGCGGCGGTGCGGCCGGCCACCGGTGGCGGCGCCGGCCATCGCGGCCTGTTCGAGGGCGTGGACGTGGCCGTGGTCGCGGACCACGACCCCGGCCCCGTCCGGGGCGAGGCGGTGCCGGGCGACGGTGATCTGCGAGGCGGTGACGATGTCGATCACCTCGCCGCCGAGGACCCGGGTGACGGCGACCTGCGCCGACGCCAGCTCCGGGGGCACCGAGTAGCGGTTGCCGCGGTAGGGCACCAATGCCTGCCGGGAGACGGTCCGCGGTTCGCGCAGCACCACCGGATACGGGCTCGCCGGCACCGGCGTCAACGGTTCGCGGGCGGCGACGGTCAGCACCGAGGCCTTGCCGTCGGCGGTGGCCCGCAGCCGGGAATCGGCGCGCAGGCTGCAGAACCTGTCCACGCTCGCCTGGGCCTGCTCGACGGTGATCTCGTCCGCCACACTTCGCCACCACCTTTGTGCGGCAGTGTGATTGGCCTTCTCGACCACCCCTTTGCGGTTCCCGGACCGCGGTGGGCAGATCGCGACCGTCACGCCGTAGTGCTTGGCGACGCCGGCGAACGTGGCGGTGACCTTCCCGCTGTCGGGGTGAGCGACCGTGGCCATCCGATCGAACCGCCAGGTGCGGGTCAGGCCGCCGAGCTTGCGACAGACGCGGTCGAGGCCGTCGATCAGATGCGGCTGGGTCATCGCCGGGGCGAGCACCCCGCGCCAGCGTCCCGAATGCGCCAACGAGCCGACCAGCAGATACGCGGTCTTGCCCCAGCCCCACGACGCGGGTGGGTCCGGCAGCTCGACCCAGTCCCACTGGGTTTCCTCCCCCGGCGGGTGCTCGATCACCGCGTTCGGGCGCTCCGTGGCGCCCGCGCAGGATGGGCAGACCGGGCGCAGGTTGCGGGTGCGGATCTGGCGGGTCAGCGTCTGATACGACGCGGTGTAGCCGAGGTCTTCGAGTTCGTCGCACAAGGTCCGCGCCCACAGGTGCGGGTCCTCGCGCAGCCGGGCCGTCACGTAGTCGACGAACGGCTCGAACGGGTCCTCACCGGCCCGTTTGCGCACGCCCGGCGTGGTGACGCCATTGATGTAGTTGCGGATGGTGCGCCGGTTGCGGCCGGTGTGCCGGGCGATCGCCGAGATCGTCCAGCCTCGCTTGTGCAGTGCGTGTATTTCCACATCGTCCTCCCATGTCAACATGAGAAAGCGGGTCTCCTTCGAGGTGCTGGTGCGTGGTCAGAGACCACCAGCATCGAAGGAGACCCGCCCTCATCGGCGGAGCCACACGGGTGAGCACTTACGGTGAGCAGGACTGGGCATTTTCAATGAGCGCCATCATGGCCACATCGCAGGGATTGAACACGTTGTGGAGCACTTGCTCGCTACCGCCACCTGGAGCGATTCGGGTGACCGAACCAGGACCTACTCCCGTTCCCGAGAGGGAACTTCCCGACGTGTAAAAGATGGTGCCGTCGTTGGCAAGCGCAATGCCGTTACCGCCTCCCCGGGCTGGGACAGCGACGCCCCACGAAGTTCCATCCGCGCCGATGTAAGTGATTCGAGCGCCGCCGGTCCGGAGTCCCACAAGCACCATGGTGTTGCCGTGGTCATCAACCGCAACGTCGCGTGCGCGCTCACCTCCCGTAAGCGTCAGGATTGTGGATTGTGTATAGGTAACCGTTGCGTCCTGGGCGTGGGCTGTGGAAATGCTCGCGGATGCGATCGCGACAGCGACCGCCGTGCACAGCAACAACTTCCCCATGCCATGTACAGCCATTCAGATATTCTCCCCTTGATGAGTTGTCCGGCTCTGAACCTCCTCGTGGATTGTCGCCGTTGTTACGCGACATGTGGGGGACGCTGACGCAATGATGTTGTCCGGGAGCGTCGCGCGGGCTGCGAAATCCGCGGCGATCTCGGTGACAACATGCTCGCTGTACCTACTCACCGTGCGGGTGCGGCAATGGCAACCGCACGTTCGGTCATTTCGTCCCGCCGGCGGTTTGCCCCGCACTTACAGCGCCAGCCGCGGCCCTTCGATGTCGGTTGCGATGTCGAGGGTGCCGAAATCGAGCATCTGCCATGCAGGCCACTCGTCGTCGGAAGTCACGAGCCACCCGCCGGCCCGACCAGACGCTTGAGATCGCGCGCCGCCGTGTCGAGGTGCGCCCGCACCGAGTACCGCGCCGAGAGTTCGCCGCGGCCCGAACCCGACCGGATGACGACAGCCACCTCAAGCACACCCTCGACCTCGAGCGACCTCGAGGGCCGCTGACAACGATCGCGACGCACCCTGCGCCACGGTGGACAGATGGGCCCAGGCCAGGCGTCGTTCGTCGTCGTGTCCGTTCATGCGACACCCCGATGCCGAAGTCGAGTGCTGCAGCGACGTGCGTCGCCGAGGGCGAATCAGAACCGCCGAGGTCGGTCAACGTCCACGCGACCCGCAGTGCACGCCAAAGGCTGAACTGGCTCCTGACAGTTATGGACTCGCCCTCATATCACCCGACTAACTACCCCTGAGAAGGCTGTTCTGGGCACCTCGGAGCCACCTCTTGGCCCCGGTGCCTTTGCAACGCTCGAAAGGTCGTGTCGACGTACCAGTTGCCTACCTTTGTGCACGGAGTCCGGCTCTCGACGCTGGTGCTCGCTTCAACGTGCAGGACGTTGTCGTCGTCGAGGAATTGAAACCATCGCGCGTCCGCCGACAGGGTGTATCCGACATACTGCGATCCGTCGGTCAGCTTGATTGCTTCGGTGGGTAGCCACGGCCCAACGCTCGCGGTCAGACATGTTAGGACGGCAAGACCTATCGCCTCCGTCGCTTTGAGGCGGTAGCTCCTCGGACCGACCTTACGCTGAGCGCGCCAGATTTGAGCAGCCACAACCATGAGGGACGCTATCGAAGCCACTGTCGTCAAGATAGTCATGCCAGTGAGCGAAACCAGTAGAAGTGTGACGACAAACGCCGGTAGCAACGCCGGCATTGCAGGCCGCTCCTCCTTGCGGGTGATTCGCCAGCGGTCAATTAGTAGGACTATGCCCCAGAACATGAGGACTGGAATCACGGGCAACACCGTCGCGAGGACGATTCGGAGGATATCGATGCTGGCGAGGAGCGCCCTCATAACCTCGGTGTCTCCACGCGACACATAGATCAACCGGAAACACACAAGCACTAGCGGGAGGAGGCCTAACGCCCACAGGGGGTTGTCGCGGACCGTTTGGATAAGGCTGCTACTGACGGTCGTCGTGCGAGGCCATCTCGGCGAGAAAGGCTCTTTAGGTGCAGCTTCGGTATCGCTCGCTTCGGCGTCAGGCCGCTGGTCGTCGCGCATTTCGGAGGTCCGCTCGTCGCCGCCGTCGTCCGGCGTCTGGTCTGTGTCGACAGTCACGCGCGGAATCTACGCGAGACGACCGACGCGCCGCCGCACCGACTGTCCGTCGAGCATCGCCAAGAGATACAGGCTCAGCTCGACGACGATCGCGACCGGCAGACCCACGAGCTGTTCGCCGAGAACGATGCCTTCCAGTCGGAGGGCACGGTTGCGGGTTCGCTCTCCATCAGCCGCCGGGACGCCGAGGACCGGTTGCAGAGACTGGTCGAACGCGGAGTTATCGGCCGCAAACCCAGCGGCTACGGGACCTACAACCGGCACTATGCCATCGACTGACTCTCACCCGGACACCTGCAGGCGGACAGTGCTAAGCGACATCCTTCAGCCGCCGGTAGACGGCCGGTAACAACGCCTCCAGCAGCTTCTGCGACAGGCCCTGGTTGTTGAGTATCTGGGCGGACAGGTCCGCCGACGAGTCCATCGCGCCGATCACCGCGGCGAGGAACTCGCTGTGCAGATCGGGGCTTGCCGAGAACTGCTGCATGGTGTTGTTCTGCGCCTGCTGCTGCAACGTCTCGGATTCTTCGAGCCGGTCCCGGATGTGGGTGACCACGTTGCGCACGCTCGAGTCGGGGTGATCGCCGTCGAACAGATCGTTGATCTTCTCGATGACTTCCTCGAGGGCCACCATCTCCGGATCACGCACCGTCCCGGTCCCGGCCTCCTTGGCCGGTGCAAGGGCGACGTCGCCGGTGAGCTTGCCGTCGGTGGTGGCCTGCTCGTGCTGGGCGATGTAATCGAAGTTCACGGTGGACAGGTCGATCTCGTGATTGAGCTGCTCACGGGTGATCTGCGGGGCGAGGTGGCGCAGATAGATCGACAGCTTCTCGAGCGACGGGTCCTCGTAGTCGACGATCTGGGACAGGAAGTCGTATTGGCGCAGGAACGTGCCCACGTCCTTGCGGAACATCTTGAGCTCGTCGAGCGCGACGGTGTCCCCGGCCTCGGTGGCGGTGCGTTCCCGGTCGCGGAACCGATCCCTCGCGGGCGTGATCCACTTGGTCAGCGCGTTGTTGCCCTTGTCGGCGAGGTAGTCGGCGACCAGGCCGTCGACCTCGGAGTCGAGGTAGATTCCGGCGGCGTCGAGCTTGGCCATCGTGGTGTGCACGATGTTCGGGTCGGTGACATCGGCGAGGGTGGTGGCCTGGTAGTACGGCTCGAACGCCTCGACGATCTCCTCGGCGGTGTTGGCGAAGTCCAGCACGAAGGTCTGGTCCTTGCCCGGGGCGGTGCGGTTGAGCCGCGAGAGGGTTTGCACCGTGGCGACGCCGGAGAGCTTCTTGTCGACGTACATCGCCACCAGCAGCGGCTGGTCGAACCCGGTCTGGAACTTGTTCGCCACCAACATCACCTGGTACTCGTCGGTGGCGAACGCCTCCCGTAGATCGCGTCCCTTTAGACCCGGGTTCATCGACGTCTCGGTGGCCTTCTCGACGCCCGAGTCGAGGTCGGTGACGTCACCGGAGAACGCCACAAGCGCGGCGACGTCTGTGTAACCGTGGTCGGCAACGTAGGTGTCGAACGCTTTCTTGTACCGCACCGCAGCTTTGCGCGACGAGGTCACCACCATGGCCTTGGCGCGTCCGTCGAGTCGCCAGGCGACGTTGCTGCGGAAGTGTTCGACGATGATTCCGACCTTTTGGGAGATGTTCGTCGGGTGCAACTTGACCCAGTTCATCACCGACTTGATCGCGGCCTGCTTGTCGACCAGGTCCCCCTCGGTGCTGCCGGTGACCGCGACGGTGCCGGCGGCCGCCGTGGTCTCCGACTCGTAGGAACGGCCGTTGTGGGTGAGCCGGAACGCGGTCTTGTAGGGAGTGTAGTTCTTGAGCACGTCGAGGATGAAGCCCTCCTCGATCGCCTGCTGCATTGAGTACAGGTGGAACGGCTGTGGCGTGCCGTCCGGGCCTTTCCGGCCAAACAGTTCGAGGGTCTTGTTCTTCGGGGTGGCGGTGAACGCGAAGAACGACAGGTTCTTCGCCTGCGCCCGTGCAGTCATCTCCGCCGCCAGGACATCCTCGGCATCTACGGTGCCGCCGTCGGCTAGTTCCTCGATCTCCGTGGCCGTCAGGGCCGATTTCAGCCGCTTGGAGGCTTCCCCAGCCTGCGACGAGTGCGCCTCGTCGGCGATGATCGCGAAGTTCTTCCCCTTCAGTTTGGCCTGGTTGCGGATCAGCTCGAGCGCGTAGGGGAAGGTCTGGATGGTGACAATGATGATCTTGGTGCGGCCCTTGAGGGCGTCGGCGAGCAGCTGAGACTTCGAGCCGCCCAGCCCGTCGATGTGCGCCACCACACCGGGAGTGCGATCAATTTGCCGGATCGCCTCCTGCAACTGCGCATCGAGAACGTTGCGGTCGGTGATGACGATGACCGAGTCGAACACCGCCGAGCTTTCCTCGTCGTGCAGCACGGACAGCTGGTGCGCGAGCCACGAGATGCTGTTGGTCTTGCCAGAACCGGCGGAGTGCTGGATCAGATAACGGTGTCCCGGTCCCTCGGTGCGGGCCGCGTCGATCAACTTCGTGACTGCCTCCCACTGGTGGAAGCGCGGGAACAGCATCGTCTGCTTGCGGCTCTTTTTCCCCGAGACCCGGTCGATCTTCTCGGTGATCTGCAGGTGTATGAACCGCCCGAGGATGTCGAGCCAGGTGTCGCGCTGCAGGATCGTTTCCCACAGGTACTCAGTCGGTGAGCCGTCCGGGTTCGGTGGATTGCCAGCGTGCCCATTGTTCCCTCGATTGAACGGCAGAAAGACCGTGTCCTTGCCGGCGAGCTTGGTGGTCATCAGCACTTCGTTGTTGGATACGGCGAAGTGCACCAGGGCGCGGGAGCCGAACGTCAGCAGCGGCTCGCCCTTCGGCTGCCGATTGTGCTTGTACTGCAGCACGGCATCGGTGATGCTTTGCGTGAAGTCGGTCTTGAGTTCGGCGCTCGCCACCGGGATGCCGTTGACGAAGAACACCAGGTCGATGCTGTTGTTGTGCTTCGTTGAGTAGTGCACCTGCCGCATGACTCGCAGTCGTACCGCCTCGTACCGTGTCGCGGTCGTCACGGTGCGGGAGGTGTTGGGCCGGAACTGGCACATTGAGAACTGGGCGTTGAGGTCCTTGAACCCGCGCCGAAGCACCGACAGGGTGCCGCCGTTGGCCTTCGGATCGGCGTCCAGGGTCTTCACCAGGGTAGTGAGCACGCCCTGTCGAGCCTTCGTCAGCGCTTCTCCGGTCACATCCGGCTTGACCCGCTTCGCGAGCTGCTCCGGTTGCGTGTCGGTCAGCCATCCGAACACGTCCTCCGGGAACAGCGCGAGGTCCCGGTCGTAGCCGGCGTCGGTCGGCGAGTACAGCCAGCCGTGCGCGGCCAGGTACTCGCAGAGCTCCGTCTCAAAAGCAGACTCGTGATGCTGGGCCATCAGCTCTCCAATCCCCCTGTAGTGGCGGCCAACGTCTGCGCTTCCAGATCATTGATCGACAGCCCGTCGGCATTGCGCCAACTGATTCGTCCGTTGTTGCTCCCTCCAACGACCACGCTCCCGGCAGCGGACGGGCTGGAGAACAAGTGATCCTTGAGAAACACCAGTTCAGTGGCACTCAACCGGATTATCCCGTCAGCTTGTAGCGCATCGCGCTGCCGACCTATGCTGGCCGGAGCGGACGGTCGTAGCTCGGGGCGACCCCTGGAACCGGCGAGCACGAGCAGCCCTTCCGGAGTCTGGTAGCCGGTCGCATCGCACTGGCGCTCCCGGAAAAACAGCCTCACCGGTTCCGCCTCCGAACTTAGGTCGACGGCGGACTCAAGCGGACGTCGTTGGACCGGTTCGAGTACCGGAGCACCGAGTGTGGCAAGTAGCACAGCTATGGTCTCCAAAAACTCTTGACAATCGGCCTCCAGGGGTTCAGGAGTGTGCGGATTAGAGGCCTGATTGCCATTGAGCAGGACGTACCGGTCCGCGGAGAGGGCCCGGTTGAGCGAGAGCCACTCCAGGTAGGCGACATGGGTTGAGGTCCACTCGTTGGTCAGTGAGACCGCGACAAGTGCCTTCGTCCAGAAGTCCTTCGTCCCGGTGTGCTGCTGCAACCGCACACCGACATTCCCGGACTGCCCGATGTAACACCGTGCCGTCTCGTCCTCCCCCGCCCCGATAAGGTAATAGACCCCCACTTGTCCCGCCTCGGGCCGCTTCAGGAACTCGCTGAGGAGCGAGCGGGGCACCTCGAATACCCGGACCGTACGCGTGGTCAGATTCGCCACTCGAAGCCCGGCTGGATCGCCTGAAGGAAGATATATCTGGATCGTCTGCGCCCTACCCATTCCTAGGCGACCGCCTGCCGCACGTCGATCCTGCCGGTCACTGCCGCAGTGATCAGTGCCGAACGGTACTCGCGCATTGTCTCGATCACTTCAGTGGCCTTGGCGACAAGTGCGTCGATCTTGGCGCAGCGATTTTCCAGGAAGTCCACGATTCGACGCTGCTCGGAGACGGGGGGAAGAGCAATCACGAAGGATCGCAGGCTCGCTTTCGACAGCTTCTGCATACTGGCGCTGGTACCGACCCTCCACGCTGCAACCTGGGTCCGGTAGACCGGAGTCTGCGTCCACCGGTGCAGGAATCGAGGGTCGATGCCCCTGACAGAGACAGACCACAACAGGTCCGAAAGGTAGAGGTTAGGGACATCGCCGCCAACATAACCGGCTGAACCGACAAGCTCGGGCGTATTCGCTCGATTGACGATCAACGTTCCTGCACGAACAGGGCAAGATACGCGATGAGCCTCTTCTGGAAGGACTGCCTTGTTCGCCTCTGGGGAAAAGACCCCAGACGAAACGCAGCTCGTCTTGAGCACGCCGAGGGCAGGAGACTCGGCGGGAGTATCCATTCCGTTCACGCTAGTGCCTGAATCGATAGCCTTCAGCACATCTTTTAGACGACGAATGTGCCAGTGAGAAGGCATCGGTCCGAGCCAGACGTTTCCCGAATCCTCGACCGTGACCGCAGGGTCGAGGCCTTGGGTGACGACCTGGGTGATCGTGGCGGTGCGGTCCTCGCGCAGGGTGGCGATGAGCTGTTCCTGTTTGCCGATTAGCGCATCGATCTTGGTGGTCTCGCGATCGAGGAATTTAGCGATGGCGGACTGTTCATGACGCGGAGGCACGGCAAGGGTGATCTGCTTCATGGCCGAGTATCTGGTGGACCATAGGTCAGCGACGATTCCGCTTCCGAATCGGTAGTACTCCTCCTGGAACGCTCTACTTCGAAGCAAGTGATGTACGAAGCTGGGCTCGATGTCCCTAGGCTCAAGGACCGTCGAGATCACGGACACGCTGCCATCTCGATCTGAGATCCCGGCAGATCCCTTTCGGTCAGACCGGCTGTTGATGACAAAGTCGCCAGCGAGTACCAGCTTGCGGTTCTCGGGATTGTCGGTCTTCGCGGCGGTCTCAAGCTGTGGGACGATTCCCTCCTTCGTCACCGATAGCGGTGCGTAGTCAGTGTCACTGACCGTTGACTTCCGCTCGATAAAGTGGAAACCGAGTGGGCGAAGCTGCCAATGCGTGGGGACATCCCCGAGCCATTGCTCGTCCGAGCTCCGATAAGCGTCGTACGCAGGCCAATTCACGCCCCGACCTCCATGAGCATGGCCTGGATCTCGGTCACAAGACCGCGAAGGTCCTTTTGAATGTCTTCTAGCGGCCGAGGCGGAACATAGCGATAGAAGTGCCGGGTGAAGGGTATCTCGTAACCGATCTTGGTCTTGTCGTGGTCGATCCATGCTTCCGGTAAGTGCGGCAGCACCTCGCGGGCGAAGTACTCCTCGATATCCTCCGTCAGCGGCACATTCTCCGTGTCGCGCAACGCCGGGTCCGGCTCGGGTCCGCCCTTGGCGTTGGTGACGATGTCTGCCTCGGGATCGTGCTCACCGAGGGTCGACCAGATGGTCTTCACCAGCGGAGCACCGGGTCGGCTGATCCCGGAGTCACGCAGAGCACCTTTGAGTTCCTCGACGAAGGTGTCCCGGTCCGTCCACGTCCAGCCTAGGAGGGTCTTGAGTGCCTTGCGGATCGCGGCCCGCTCGCCGTCGTTAAGTTTGGCAATGCTCTTCTGGGAGAGGACCTGCTCGATCCCGTCCTCGGTCGGTTCGAATCGCAGTTGGAGAGGGCGTTCGACGGTGATGGTGACGTAGCCGAACTCTTCGCCTCGGAACACCTTTGAGCGGGCGGGGTGAGTGTCGGTGCCCTTCTCGTTGCGGTACCGGTCGTAGAGTTTGCAGATACGCTCGATGTCCTCGGGTCGCAGGTACTTGCGCTTGGAGCCGAGGGCCTTGCGCATCTTGCCGAACATGTCGACGGCGTTGATCAACTGGACCTTGCCGCGACGCTGCTCGGGCTTGTTGTTGTCGAGAATCCAGATGTACGTGCTGATGCCCGTGTTGTAGAACATGTCCGTCGGCAGCGCAATGATGGCGTCAAGCAGGTCGTTCTCGATGATCCACTGCCGGATGTTGGACTCCCCCGACCCGGCTCCGCCCGTGAACAGCGGCGAGCCGTTGAGCACGATCGCCAGCCGACTGCCCCCTTGGCCGTTCTTCACCGGCTGCATCTTCGAGATCAGATGCAGCAAGAACAGCAGCGACCCATCCGAGACCCGCGGCAAACCCGGGCCAAAGCGCCCTGCGAAGCCGCGCTGCTCGTGCTCGTCGGTGACCGTCTTCTGCTGGGTCTTCCACTCCACGCCGAACGGCGGATTGGACAGCAGGTAGTCGAAGTGCCGTCCGGACTGCCCATCGTCGGTGAGGGTGTCACCGAGGTAGATGTTGTCGACGTCCTGACCCTTGATGATCATGTCGGACTTGCACATCGCGTACGAGCGCGGGTTGATCTCCTGCCCGTACAGCACCGGGCGGGCACTGTGGTTCATCTCGACGAGGTGGTCGTAAGCGGTCGAGAGCATCCCGCCGGTGCCCGCGGCGGGATCGTAGATGGTGCGCACAGTGCCGGGCTTGGTCAGTGCATCGTCGGCGGTGTGGAACAAGATGTCGACCATCAGCGCGATCACTTCTCGCGGGGTGAAGTGGTCACCGGCCTGGGCATTGTTCGATTCGGCGAACTTGCGGATGAGCTCTTCGAAGATGTAACCCATGTCGTGCCCGGAGACGACCTTCGGATGTAGATCGACGGCCGCGAATTCTTTGACGATGAGATACAACCGGTCCGACTTCTGTAGGTCGGCGAGCAGGTCGGGCATCCGGAAGCCCTCGAACACGTCGCGCACGTTTGGCGAGAACTGCTCGATGTAATCGATCAGGTTGTCGGCGACGCCCTCTGGGTCGGACACCAGCGAGGCGAAGGTCCAACGCGATGTGTTGTAGAACGGGAGCTTGAACTTGGTCTTCAGCACCACGCCGGGGTCGACCTTGAGCCCTTGCAGCTTCTTGTACTCGGCGAGGACCTGGTCCTTGGTGGGCTCAAGGATGCAGTCGAGCCGGCGCAGGATCGTGAACGGCAAGATCACGTCACCGTATTGGTTTGGCTGATAGGGGCCGCGCAGCAGGTTCGCGATGTTCCAGATCAAGTCGGCATTGGTCTTCGCCATAGTGGGTGCAGATCTCCTCGTTGGTCGGTGGAGACGAAGTTACCCCGACCGAGGGATGAGCTCGAGCAGGCTGCACGGTTCGCCCTTAAACGGTGTTGTCGTCGATCGAGGTGCCGCGTTACATGCAAGTGTTTCGGGGTCTGCTTGGCTTAGGGTCTCGCCAACTGCCCGCGGGGTTTGCATCCTTCGAGTCGTCAATCGCCCTGTCGGTGTCCTGCCGTAACCTCGCCGCGACCAACTCGCTCGCCGACGAGAGGATTTCGCCCGTGGCAGACATTGACCGCCTGCGATTCCTGTTCGAGGAACCCGAGGAGCCTCCAGCACCGGAACGTCTGCCGTCGCTGATGCAACGCCACGCACTCACGGGTGCTCGAGGAACGGGGGCCGTGCTTGTCGCTCTCGCGACCCTCAGCGGGGTCACCGTCGCCACCATCGTGGACAACCGCGCCGGTCTCGTCGCGATCGTCCTCGGGATTCTCGCGCTCGTCATAACCTGGCTAATCAGGACTTGGGTAGCCACCGAGCGAGAGCTGCAAGAGGAAACATTGGCGAGCGCCGGTTTCAGGATTCGTGCCCGCCACTACGCGGGCTACTACGAGACTCCAAATGGCATGGGGACGTTGCCCGGTTTTCGTTCGCGCTTCCATGGCGGCGATGGAGGTCACGGGGGTGACGGCGGCATCGTCGGGGGCAACGGCACCGCAAACGGCGGCAACGGTGGTCACGGTGGGTGGCCAGGCGGAGCGGGTGGCGCGGGAGGACGCGGCGGATTCGTCGACGGCGACGGCGACGCCAACGGTGGTTACGGCGGTGACGGCGGGCCCTGACAACTTCCGCAGAAGCTGCCGCTCGAGACCTGCACCGAGGCGCTCCCCCGAGCTCAGCGTGAGTGGTAACCCTTGTGAGAGTTCGCCGCGATGAAGTCGGCGATCTGGTCGCGGGTGATGTACCTGCGGCTGCCGACCATGACGTGCTCGATCTCGCCCGTGATAACCAGCTGATATAGCGACGAATAGGACAGACCAAGGTACTTCCCGGCCGCTTTGAGCGAGAGCATGTAGGAGCCGTCGCGCTGATTGAGTTGCGGCGGGTAGTCGCCTCCACTCATGGGGCTGACGGCCTCGACGATACCCATTCCGGTGTCGACGGTCGCCCATTGGCCGAGGAAGCCGTACGGCCGGTCCAGTTCATTCTGGATTTTCCTGATGACGTCTTCCTCGGTGGTAGCTCGAACGTATCGTTCGGCAGTTTGTACCCGGCTGACGATGACCTTGTATCGCATCGGAATATCCTTGAGGTGAGCTGGGATCGTACGGCGAGATTGACGGTCAGTCTTTGGGCGAGGCCGGGTTGCCTGTTCTGGCTGTCGCCGTGGTGGCCGGTCGGGTTTCGCGAGCGGAACCGGAGGAGGCGTACGAACTCGTGTCGTGGAGTGGGGATAACGCCCGTGCTCGACATAGTGACGTCCGTCGGCGGTCAAGCTCGCGTCCCACCCATCGACCTCCTGTACGGGACACAACGACGAGTCGGCGGTTCACCAGTGCCGTAGCTACCGTTTTGTGCCGCTGATCGGGCCATCTGCCGTCAGGGCATCCGTCCCTGACCCATCTGAGGACCTCTAGCTGCCGAGCGTCGAGTGGGTGGTCACGTAGTCCCATAGAACCGGGAAGTTAGCGGATCCAGCTCACGGATGGCGCACGTTCAGGAAACCGACACACATCTACCTACGGTTTACCCGCAGAGACGACTGACTGTGTATCGGATGCTTCGGCGAGCAACCGGTAGAGCGTTGCGCGGCTGACACCGAGATACTTGGCGATGTCCTTCCCGGTGTGCCCGTCTGCCTTCATTCTGCGCGCGGTGGCGATCACTTGGACGTCGTCGACTTTACGGGGCCGGCCAAATTTGGTGCCGTTCCTCCGTGCCGCCTCCCGCTTGAGGGCGGTACGCTCCTTGGCGAGTTCGCGCTCGAACTCGGCCATCGACGCGAGCACTCCGATAACCATACGTCCGGTGGCCGTCGACGAATCGATGCCATCCGAAGTCGACACAAGCGTGACACCCCGCTCCGTGAGGGCGCGCACGACCTCGAGGATGTGGAGCGTGTTGCGGCCGAGTCGGTCGAGTTTCCACACGACGACGGTGTCGCCGTCGCGCACATACTCGAGCATGGCGGCGAGCCCCGGCCGGTCGTCGCGGGCACCGGACATCTTGTCCTGGAAGGTCTTGGTAACACCGGCCGTGGCGAGAGCAGCCTCCTGCTGCTCGAGCGTCTGAGTCACGGTGGACACGCGGACGTACCCGATTCGGGTCCCTGTCGGGGCAACTGTCTCACTCATGCACCAAGTGTGTCTCAAATAGTCCATCTCGGCAATATTGAGACAAAAGATTGTGAGACGAACTTTTGAGACATCTCGACCTGGGGAAAGTCCTTCCCAGCAACCGCGTGGTCCGGGTGTCTCATTCAGAACACATTCGAGACACGTCAACCGCCCTGGCCCTGCGCAGAGACAATGGCCCGTCAGTGACGTCTCCCCACGGTCAGCGCTCCGCCCGATGAGCTTCTCATTAGAGTTCTCGTGGTGATGGGTACCTTCAACATCGTCGACCTCGGCGACTGGACTCGCGGGGAGAGTGACCCTGGCGGCGACGAGGCGAAGCGGTGGTTTCGAGCCGGAGATTGTTCGCCGTATGCAGGACGCTGGCTGTTTAAGCCCCGAACCGAGAAGACACTACCTTTGTCCAGGAAACGGCAGGCTCTCGGGGATGAACCCGACGTACTCGTCGGTGGCGAAGACTGGGCGGAGAAAATCTCCTACGAGCTTGCGAAATTGATACGCGTACCTGCCGCCGAGACTGAGCTTGCAACGGTGATCCGCAGCACCGATCGGCGGCGGGTCTGGGGTTCCATGAGCCGGGACATGCGACCGGCTGGCTGGTCGTGGGCTCCCGGTGCCCAGCTCCTGGCCGAGGTAGATCCAGAATTCGACGAACACTCTTGCGCTGGCCATACACCCGAAGCTGTACGGGACGTGCTTGCGGGCGTCGCCGGCCCCTATCAGACCGAGTACGCAACCTGGTCAGCGTTCGACGTCTTCGCCGGATATCTGCTACTCGATGCCTGGATTGGGAACACCGACCGCCACGCGCACAATTGGGGTGTGGTGCAGGACCCTCTCAGTGGCGACATCTACCTGGGGCCGAGTTTCGACCACGGCACTTCGCTTGCCAGCGGCGAAACCGAGGCCCGCCGTAGCGAGCGGGTCAGCAATGACGGAATCGATGCGTGGTGTGGACGAGGTCGGACCAAACGCTTCTATGCCGGCAACCCCATCGGGTTGGTCGAGCTCGCGAAACAAGCGCTTTCCCTGGCGAGGGACAGTGCTCGGCGGCACTGGATTGCTCAAATCAGGGAAGTGGACCTGGGGTTGTGTAACGATGCCATCAGCGCAGTTCCTGGATTGTCGGACCCCACCCGTAAGTTCGTTCAGACAGCCATCGACACCAACCGAAAGCGACTGTGTGATGCTCTCTACTGACCTCGCGCTGTCGTCGGCCTACGCCGATCCCACGACAAGCGCCTCGCGACTGATCGTCACCCGTCGGGACGCCATGGATCGCACGTATCGCGCGATTGGCTATCTGGACCGTCAACGTGAGGTTTCCGGCAATCACGTCTATACATTCTCCTACCTGGCGCAGGTCGCCGATCAAGAGCGGTTCGTGCCGATAATTGGCTTTCGGGACTTACACCGCCACTACCGATCCACAAGATTGTTTCCGTCGTTCTCGGAACGAGTCATGAGTGCGAAGCGACCGGATCGCCCGGAATACCTAGCCGCTCTCGACCTTGACGCCGATGCGGACGCCTGGGAGATTTTGTCGGCGTCTGGTGGGCATCGCGAGGGCGATCCGATTGAACTCGTATCCCTGCCTAGCTACGAGCCCACCACTGGTATGACGTCTGCACACTTCTTGGCCCATGGCGTGCGTTACTGCGACGACGAGGCGAGCGCATACCTCACCCAGTTGCAGCGCGGGCACAAGCTGACACTCCGGTTCGACCCCACCAACCCGAAAGACGCCAACGCAATACAAGTGGTGGATGGCTCGTTGTGCCTTGGATTCGTGCCAAGTCCGCTTCTCGACTACGTCCATTCGGTGGTCGACAGTGGAGCGTACGAGCTACGTGTTGTGCGGGCCAATCCGGCCGAGACACATCCCCACTTGCGCTTGCTACTGCACTTGCGGGGTCACTGTGAGGACTTCGTATTCGATGGTCCAGCGTGGCGATCCGCATCGGACTTACCGGCAAAGTGAGCAACTCGCCCTGGGGTCTCCACGCATGCCCCAGGGCGTGGTTTCTCAGGTGCCCAGCACGAACAAGGCTTTGTCCACGTCCCGCGGCACCCACCCCGCGTCCGTCGTGGCGTTCACTTTCTCGACGAGCTCGCACACTGCCGCCATGTATCGGCTGTAGTAGCCGGCCGGATCAGAGAATCCCAGGCCCACCAGTGCGGCTACCGCCCGGCGGTCGTAGACGGCCATCCGATTCGGTGCGCCGGCGGTCAACACGGTGGAGGCAACCGCCGCGCCGCGCTGACACCCGGGCAACTCGAGCAATGCCGATCTTGCTGCTTGTGCGGCCTCGGGAATCGTCCGATCGGTGTCCCTGGCGAGCTCGAAAGCTTCGGCGGTGATCGCTCGCACCTTCCGGTCCGGCCACTCGTTCAGCTCGCGCGTCCAGGCGGTGCTGAGGTTCAGCCGCTTCCACAGCATCAACGCACCGATGTCGGCTTTACCGATCGCCCCGTCCCGCTCGGTGCGTGCTTGGACCTCAAGCAGCACCTCGTCGTAGAAACTACCGCCCTCAAGGGTGGGGTAGCGCGAGTGCGCCTCTACAAGGGCCGCGACGAGGTCGCGCTGACCTGGGACCGGAGTCATACAGAGACACTACGCAATCACGGTCATCTAGTGCGGGTGAACCCCATACGGCGCTTGTGAACTGGTCTCGTCGGTTCACATTCCGGCTGCCCCGGCATACGACCCCGAGCATTGCACAGAGGTGGAGGACGTCGCGTCGGTATGTCCTGCAGTGAAACTGGGGCACTACGAACGGGTGCCGTACCTCGTCGACCATCGCGTCGGCCACTCGAAAGACCTCACCGCGTCGCGCGACGGCTTCTGCGGTACCCCTCACCTGAGCCCTCCGTAGGTGCAGGAACTCAATCGCGACCGCCACAACCTCGCCCTGCATGCGACGCCCTGCTCTCGGCGACAACAGCCGGCGACCCTGCACAGCCACGCGACACCGTAATCGCCCTCGTCGACGTGACTCTCATGGTTGTCTGGATCTACTTCGGTGATGCGCCGGCCGTACCATCCCGACCGATCGGAGGAGAGCAGTATGGATCCTGAGATCCCTGACCCCCGTGAGCCGCAGCCTCCTCGGCAAAGCCCGGACTCACGCACCCGCACGATCTGGATCTTGGGGACCGCTGTCGCGGTGTTGGCCGGTGTGCTCATCGTGGTGCTGAGCCTGTTTCTGCTCCGCGGTCAAGACCGCGACTCCGAGACCGCGGCACCTCCCCGAGCCGGTGGCGGCGAGGCCAGTACGACACAGGTGGGGCCCGCCCCACTCGACGGCGCTGAAGCGACCACCCCGCTACCCGCGACGACCGGACCCACCACTTCTACGCCGGTAACGGAAGAGGCATCGCCGGAAGGCTATCGATCGGAGTGGCCTGGCCCGAACTCTGTCGGACTCGCGCCGTCACCGGAGTTTCCGACTGCACTGCCACGGTGGACTTCGACAAGGTCATGGACGGTGCTGCCCCGCTACTTCACCGACTCGCCGTGGGAGAAAGCTCCTGGCCCGGACTATGCAGCTTTCCCCGCCACGATGAACGGTTGCGACTCGAGCCGGTTCCTGGTGCGTTGGCGAGCTGTCAACGATAACAGCCAGCTCGTCGCTTCCTACGTCGATGCCGTCGGCACGCCGGGAATGCAGGTCACCGGAAATGCCGGCTGGATGGACCTCGACCAGTGCCACACCCCCGCGTTCCAGCTCCTCGAGAACGTCGACGGATCGACTCTTACCGATGTGACGATCACAGTCCAGCAATACATACCGGCTCCCTGAGCCCTGTCACATAAGAGCGGACGGGCAGGTGCTTAGTGTTGCAGTTCGGCGACGAGGCTCGGTGCCGCTAGGGACGGCTTCATCAGACACAATCCCGAGTGCGGCAAGCTCTGCGCGACAACGAAAGATGGCCCACTTCAATCCTCGAGCTTGACAAGGATGTCGGCCCACATTGACCGGGGGACGGTCGAACGGACCGCATCGGCCAGCTGTCGAACCTGAAGCCTCAGTCCGGCGATGTCGGCATCGCCCTGCCTTGTATCCAGGATTGCCTGCAGCTTGGCGGCAGCGTTCATCGCCGTGTTCGCGTCCACATCCTCGCGCCCGGAAACTAAGGACTGGTAGCCCTTGACCATGAGCGTCTCGTAGAACGCCATCGGCGTGATCGCGGTGGCGACACCGTCGACGAAGTCGATGCCATTCTCTTTTGCACGCTGCTCGAGGATTTCGCGATAGGTCGCCTTCGCCACGTTCTGCACCGGGTAGTGGCGGGCGGCGTGCCGGCGTATCGAATCAACAGTGACGCGATCGGCCTCATCGACGCCGGCGTTGTCCTCGGCGATGGCGCGGTGAATTGCAGCGTAGGTCGCTCCCGCTGCCAACAGGTCGTTGACCTTCCGGCGCACGACATCGTTTCGGCAGACGCGGCAACGAGGCTCGAGATGGATCGCGAAGTCGTCACCGGTGGCACCGCCGGCGTCGAGCAGATCATCGGATGCATGGGACGTTTCCGCCAGGTCGGTCATCGCTGTCGCTCCTGAAAATCTGTATCAGCTCGAGCTCCGAGCTTTCACTCATTGTTGCAGCTCACTGCCGAGTTGTAAGGCCAGCGAAAACGAGACTCGGTGCTGGTCGATCTCTGCGCTGGAGCGGCACTTCCCAGCACTTACCCTGCGTGAGCGCCGACTCCTTTCGGGACTGCCCCGAGCGGGCCGTCGTGGATGTAAGTAGCTGAGATTTTGTCGAATCCGCGCCCGCGACCTCGTAGTGACCCCTCTGCCGCGCCCATAAGAAGAGAGAGGGGCGATCTGGCCCCATCTACGGCCTGGGGCCGGATGGAGGAAACGCCGTGTCGAAGACGTTACGGCGACGCGTACTGACCGTCGACGAGCTCGCAGAGCTGTACGGCATTCCGATCAGTACCCAACGCGAGTACCGCGCCCGCGGAACGTCCGCACCGTACTTCCGTGCGGGCAACCGCATCTTGCACAGGGTCGAAGCGGTCGAGGACTGGATCAAGGCCCAAGAGCGCGCCGCGGAAAGCGATGTCGGCGACACCGTTGCCTGCGACGGAACTGCGGCGGTCACCGACCGTCGTGCCCGCGCCCACGCTGATGTCGAGTCGGCTCCTGAGGCTCAGCGAGGCGGTGACGAGTCATGACCCGGATCAGTACGGTTGAAGACCGCTTCTTCGACAAGCTGTCCGAATCGTCAACCGGATGCTGGCGGTGGATCGCTCGCCGAGACCGCGACGGCTACGGACAGTTCCGGGTGAACAGGCGTACGGTTGTCGCGCACCGGTGGGCGTACGAGTTCCTCGTCGGCGAAATTCCCGAGGGGCTCGTCCTCGACCACTTATGCCGAGAGAGGTCTTGTGTTAACCCGTTCCACCTCGACCCGGTGACCGTCGCGGAAAATGTCCGCCGGGCACAGCGACCGGACTTGCTGACTCACTGCGCCAACAGACACCCGTGGACTCCAGAGTCGCTCTACCTTCCCCCTCGAGGTGGTCGAGTCTGCCGGCTGTGCAACCGAGGACGACGTGGCCGCCAGGCCGCTCCATCCTGATCGGCTCACGAAGCGATGATCCAGGACCGGACCTGCCAATGGGTCCTGCGGTGATACATCTCGGGTGAAAAGGGGCCGGCCCCGTCCGGAGCAAGAGCCGGAGGGGGCCGGTCCGATAGGATCGAATCGCCAGACACAATCCCACATTCGCGCGTTCGCGAGGCGCATCCATGAATCTACCGACTTCCCCGCCAGCCCACAACGGATCCGGCGGAAGAGCGGGATCCCACCACAGGCCGGGTCCTCGCGCGGCCAACGGCCTGCTCGACAACCCGATCTTCCGTCGGCACACGCCGCTGCGATTGCAGTGGAGCGACGAGCAACTGTCCGCAATCACCGACAAAGTCCGGCCACTTCTTGCTGGCGAGCCGACCGACCGGATGGTGCTCGCCGCGGCATCCATCATTAGGTCGATCGCATTGGAGGAGAGGGCAACCGGGCGCGGGGTGCACTACGCGCGAGGCAAAGATCTCTACAACATCCCGGCGCGGTACCGGGCCGGCGACCGGCTTTTCACGTGGCACCTCGTCACGAAAGCGATGGATCTGCTGGCGTCGGCAGGACTGATCAAGCACCACCTGGGAGCGTGGGCATATGGAAGGCAGTCCGTGGCGTATGCGACCGACGAGTTGATGGCCCTGGTCGGTTCCCATATCGATGTCTCGGAAGGTCGAGCGCTCGAGGCACGCTCCGAGATGATCGCGCTCCGCGACAGCGCCGGCAAAAAGCTGCTCGACTACCTCGACACCATCGCGACGGAGGCGATGCGGCGCGACGTCCTGCGGATCAACGAGAGCCTCACCGACCTACGAATCGTTCACCGCGGTCGGAGGCTGCGCACGCCGATCATTCGCCGAATCTTCAACGGCTCGTTCGAACGCGGGGGCCGACTGTACTTCCAGGGCACGTCGGTTCAGAACATGTCCGCCGACGACCGGCTCGACCTCGAGGTCGTAGTGGAGGGGGAACTGCGCCCAGTGGTGGAGATCGATTACCGCGCACTTCACATCAACATGGCTTATGCCGAGGCGGGCGTGTCGATGCCAACCGGCGATCCCTACAGCATCGACGGATTCGACCGTGCGGCCGTGAAGCTGGCCGTGAACGTTCTGTTCAATGCACGGAGCCGGCGAAGCGCTGTCGGAGCCGTCGCCAGAAACCTCGACGGGCCTGTGTCCGTTCTGTTGGCACAGAATCCCGCTGCTTCCGGCGATTCCATCAGGGATCTTGCCGAGACACTCGTCTCCGCTGTCGAGCACAAACATTCGCGAATCAATCCGCTCTTCGGGTCCGACTGCGGGGCACGATTCCAGCGTCTCGACTCGGACATCGCCGTGGACGTGATGCTCCGGATGCTCGAGCAGACCGGACGATGTCCCCTTCCCTTGCACGACTCCTTCATCGTCGCCGACGTCGATGCAGACCTGCTCCGCCTGACCATGACGACCGTTGCACGAGAGCACGGGCTGGAGCTGGAGGTCAAGGAGCACCGAGCCGTCCATACCATCTTCGAAGACCTCCTCCAGGCTAGGTCTCCGCTCGTACTGCCGCCGGCCCGGCAACCTGTGCCGTCTCGCTGCTGCGGCTCGACCCACTCCTCCATCTCTCCACTAGCAGGTAACTCCCCTGACCTGCATAAACGGAGGCCCATAAGCCGGATCTACGCTTCCCGCCACGACACCTGCGGAGTGCACATCGACGTTCTCGACACGATCACCAGGACCGAACCACCCCGCCGAGCTCCTAGAGCAATCGGTTCCTGTGGTCGGCCGGTGCGATCACCTCACGTGAACGCTCTCGCCGCACACCCACCTTGAGTCTCTGCTACTTGTCCTTGATTCTGACGGTCTCCACCGCGATGCCATCCGGTCCGGAGCCGGTGACACGCGCGTTCGGCCGCCAAGATCTGGTGCGCCAACCGCGCCGCACCCCATCAGCCTTCAGACTGGGGATGCTGAAGGCTGATGGACAGCGCGTTGAGGGCCGGTGCCCTTCCCTGAACGGATGGCCACAGTCACCGTTCGAGTCCCCGTGACCGAGATTCCGCGACTTCCTTTTCCGCACCCCGGCGCAGCATCACGGAATTCGCGGCGGCGTGGATCTACTCCCTGCCGCCAGCGCGATGTCGAAGCGACGATCTGGCGCAACCCCCTGCATGTCTCCTCAAGCAGCGGCCGAACCACGAGGAGCACGTCCCACTATCGAGATCACCGTCAACGGGCGAAGGTTGACGGTGATCTCGATTTGATCGGCAGGGCCTCACGATCAGAGAGGTCGCCGATGCAGTCCGCCACCCATTCCACGAGGAACTGTACGAGCGCGGAAACCTGGCGAGCGCCGGCCGCGTGGCGTGTGACGGTCACGCGTTCTCCTGGTGAATGGTGGGACGGATGCTCATCGCTCCGCCTCTTCATACCCGAGCGCCCGGCGGATCTCCTCGCGCATGTACTCGTCGGAGTACCGCTCGGGGTTGCACTCGACCCGTTCCTGCCAGAAGGCACACACGGACTCGGACGGAAGGTATGTGTCCACCTCCTCGCCAAGCCGTTCATCGAACGCGCGTGTTTTGGTCAGTAGACCCATCTCGGTCAGGTTCGTGCACATCTCCAGAGTCCGTTGCACGCCGTGGCGTGATTCGGGCGAGCCGAGTGCGACGAAGCCGCTTGGATACCGAAATCCCGACGGGTCGAGTAGGAGCCCCCACAGCACATCGATGTGGTCGCCGTCGAGGTTGTGTTGCTCGGCGAGGATGTGTGCCGACTCGCCCGCCGCGATGTTCTCGCGGGCGCGAGCGATCTCGTGAGCCATTTCCTCAGCAGTGATCTTGATGGTCATCGGATTCTTCTTCCTGGTCAGGTGGTGATGTTGAAAGTGGCGGAAATCGCTTCGATCAGGTCGCCGCCGTACGGCCGCACAGACTCGATGGATCCACACGGGACCGGGGTCTTTCAGAGATGGACGGGGCTGGACGGTGCGACGTCGTTCGACTCGCTGTTCTCCGGGACGCCGAGATCTCAGCAGAGGCGAACGACGAGCTGCGGAAGGTTGGTCGGTGACGACGCTGACCACCGCTGCTTCCGCCAAATGCAGGCAGTGCGCGATACAGAGAAGAGGCGGCTCACTGTGGTCGAAGGGGAAGGTGGAACGCGGAGGGTCGTCGCGCCGATGCTCTGGCTGCTCACCCGACATCGCCGCCCGCGCCAGTTGCCGTGGTGCCGAAGATCGCCCGAAGCCGCACGAGCTGGTCGCTCGTGAGCGGAGGTGCCTGATCTGCAAGCTGGCGAGCACGCTCCGCAATCGCGGCTCTCATCGTCTCGTCGATCGTCGACATCAGAAGCCGCCAATCCGCGTTGCTGCGACCGTCGGCCTATACCTCCACCCGTCGACGGTCATCGTTGGTCCGACCTCGAGTAGGCGCGCTTCTCACACCACTCCTCGATGTCCGACCACCGGTAACGGATTTGCCGCCCAGTGACTCGAATGAACTTCGGGCCCGTGCCGAGGTATCTCAGTTGCGCGCTCTGCTGCTTGCTGATGCCGGCGAACGCACAAAACTCGGGATCGGTCGCAAGCGGTCGGGTGTCTGACATGGCCATCTGCTCCATCATTTTGATCTCAACGAGCTCATAATCGAGTCTCCGTCACGATGATTGAGTATCAGTGGAATGATGTCAATATGATCGGTTGAACACTCTATTTTGATATGCAAGACTGGCGAGCATGTCCACGAAACAGCGGATCACCCCTGGTCCGGCCGGCACTACGGTTGCCACGAATATGGAGCGGTTCCGGCGAATTCAGGGCATTTCGTATGTCGATCTCAGCCGACGACTGAAGCAGCTGGGCCGGCCGATTGCGCCGCTGGGACTCACCCGCATCCGCGACTTGCAACGGCGTGTCGATGTTGATGACCTCGTCGCCCTCGCCCACGCACTTGGTGTGGACCCGGCCGACCTTCTACGCCAGGTGCCTGATGATTCCCGAAAGCAGTCCGGGTACACCGCCCCCGCTGATGACGTTCAGCAGGCCCTCGAGTGGCTCAATACTCCTGCATCTGACCGCGGCAAGCTGCCACCATTCCCCCCGAACGCTCGCATCGGCCCGATCCGACTGAAGGTCCGTGTGCGAGCCGACGGACCGCCCATCGAGATCGACCTCGTGCCCCTGCTCGAGAACTTGGACAGCACCCAAGACGGGGAAGATGAGATCAATGGCGACGATTGATTCGTACGAAACCAAGGCAGGAAAGCGATACCGCGTTCGGTACCGCACCCCGGATCACCGGCAGACCGACAAACGAGGATTCCGAACCAAGCGAGAAGCGCAGGCGTTCGCCGCGTCCGTCGAGGTCTCCAAGATGAGGGGTGAGTTCATCGCACCCGCCGACTCCAGGAAGACCATTGGTGACCTTGGGGATGCCTGGCTGGCGCGCCAGACCCACCTCAAGCCTTCCGCATACCGCCCTGTGGAGACGGCATGGCGCATCAGGGTTCGTCCCAGATGGGCAGACGTACGGATAGGCGACGTGCGCACCACGGCTGTTCAGCAGTGGGTCTCCGAACTCGGAACGGGTAGCGACGGCGTGAAGCCGGTCGGAGCAACGGTGGTGATTCGGACGTATCAGGTACTGGCTTCGATACTCGACGACGCCGTACGCGACCGCCTCATCGCGTCGAACCCTGCACGCGGAGTCAAGCTCCCTCGCAAGCCCAAGAAACGCCCCGTGTATCTGTCCCATGACGAGGTCGCTCGGCTTGCTTCGGCGGCGGGCCCGTACGAGCCATTGGTGCTCATGCTCGCTTATACCGGCCTCCGCTGGGGCGAAGCATCCGGTCTGCGAGTGCGCGATCTGAACCTCTTGAAGCGCCGCGCGACAGTCGATGAGAACGCTGTAGAGGTGGGCCGCGACATCATCGTGGGCACCCCGAAGGGACACAAGCGCCGAACCGTCCCCTTGCCGGCGTTCCTGGTGCCCTATCTGGCCCGCCAGTGCGAGAACAAGGGAGCAGCCGATCTAGTGTTCTCGGACGAGAACGGTAATCACCTTCGTCGCCCACACACGAAGTCGGGTTGGTTCGACAAGGCCGTCACCGCCGCCGGCGTCCCCCGGGTGACGCCCCACGACCTCCGGCATACTTCGGCGAGCCTGGCAGTCTCCGCGGGAGTCAACGTGAAAGCGCTGCAGCGGATGCTGGGGCACGCAAGTGCCGCGATGACCCTCGACGTGTACGCCGACCTCTTCGACGAGGATCTCGAAGCGGTGGCCAGCGCCCTGTCGGAAGCCCGAGCGAAAGCCAGTGTGGGCAAAATGTGGGCAAAGAATGCATCAACAGGCGAGCAGGAGAGCCCTGACCAGGACTTTCACCGCCACTTACATGGTGGGCGCGGAGGGTTTCGAACCCCCGACCGCTGGTGTGTAAAACCAGAGCTCTACCACTGAGCTACACGCCCGAAAGACGGCGGCAGGTGCCGCCGACTTCGCATCAGGACTTTAGCGCGGCGAGCGCTCTGGCCCAAGCTCCCTGGTCACGGGCCTCTCCGGGCTGGTTCTCCTCCGCGAACTGCACGATGCCGTCCTTGTCGATGACGAACGTGCCGCGGTTGGCGAAACCGAACTTCTCGTTGAACACACCGTAGGCCTGCGCGACCTCGCCGTGCGGCCAGAAGTCGGACAGCAGCGGGAAGGTGTAGCCCTGCTCGGCTGCCCAGATCTTGTGGCTCGGCGACGGGCCGACCGACACCGCGAGGATGGCGGTGTCGTCGTTCTCGAAGGTGGGCAGGTCGTCGCGGACGGCGCACAGCTCGCCCTGGCAGACGCCGGTGAAGGCGAGGGGGTAGAAGACCAGGAGCACGTTCTTGCTGCCCCGAAAGCTCGACAGCGTCACCTCCTGGTTGTTCTGGTCCTTGAGAGTGAAATCGGGGGCTTCGGCGCCCACGGCGATCGGCATGCGTATGGATCCTTACGTTCCGGGAGCCGGTTCAGCGGCGGGGACGGCCGGCCTTGGGCTGGACGAGGCGGCTGCCGATCCAGTCACCGAGGTTGGTGGCCGTGGTCTGGGTGAGGCCGGCTGTGGCGGCCGACTCGGCGATCTCGCTGGGCTCGACGTGATCGGGGCGCCCGGTCTTGGGGGTGAGCACCCACACGACGCCCTCGTCGGCGAGGGGGCCGATCGCGTCCATGAGGGCGTCGACCAGGTCGCCGTCGCTGTCGCGCCACCACAGCAGCACGACGTCGACGACCTCGTCGGAATCCTCGTCGAGCAGCTCGGTACCGGTGACCTCTTCGATCGCAGCTCTCAACTCGTCGTCGGTGTCCTCGTCCCAACCGAGTTCCTGCACCACGTGGTCGTGAGTGATACCGAGCTTGGAGACATAGTTCTTGGCATCCGCCGCGGCGACCACGGTGGCTCCTCCTAAGGGTTGTGGTGCGCGAATCGGATCCGCGTACCGGCGTGACGATCGATTGGTCAAAGCGAACATCGTTGCGGGCCTCAACGCAACCCGAATCGCTGGGAAAAGCGGGAGAATCTTTCCAGAGGGACCCATTGCACCGCCTCGCACGGTGTCCGTTCCGTCCTGTTGGCCGGGCCACGGCGTGATCCTTCGTCGCGGATGGGGGAAGATGAGGGGTGCATCATGTTCAGATGTCGATTGCGTCGGCTCCCACAAGAGCCGGCCGACGGAGAGGGCGCTCCACCTACGCGCCCACCACGATGAGGAGCAGACGTTGACAGACCTGATCCACGGATCCGACTCCCGAGAAGGCGCCGCACCGGGCGCGTCGGGACCGGATTCCTCGGCCAAGCCGGCATCGACCAAGGACAACCGTGTCCGGGTGATCCGCGAGGGTGTGGCCTCCTATCTGCCGGACATCGATCCGGCGGAGACCGAAGAGTGGCTCGAGTCGTTCGACGGGATGCTCGAGGCCGCGGGCCCCACCCGCGCGCGCTACCTGCTGCTGCGCATGCTCGAGCGTGCCAACGAGCGCAAGGTCTCCCTTCCCGCCCTGACCTCCACCGACTACGTCAACACCATCCCCACCGAGAGCGAACCGTGGTTCCCCGGTGACGAGGAGGTCGAGCGTCGCTTCCGCGCGTACATCCGGTGGAACGCGGCGATCATGGTCACCCGCGCGCAGCGCCCGGGTGTCGGCGTCGGTGGTCACATCTCCACCTACGCGTCGTCCGCCGCCCTGTACGAGGTCGGCTTCAACCACTTCTTCCGCGGCAAGGACCATCCCGGCGGCGGCGACCAGGTCTTCATCCAGGGCCACGCCTCCCCCGGTATCTACGCCCGAGCCTTCCTCGAGGGCCGCATCGGCACGGAGCAGCTCGACGGCTTCCGTCAGGAGCACAGCCACGCCTCGCTCGGCGGCGGCCTGCCCTCGTACCCGCACCCGCGCCTGCTCCCGACCTTCTGGGAGTTCCCGACCGTGTCCATGGGCCTGGGCCCGATGAACGCGATCTACCAGGCACGGTTCAATCACTACCTGCACGACCGGGGCATCAAGGACACCTCCGATCAGCACGTCTGGGCGTTCCTCGGCGACGGCGAGATGGACGAGCCGGAGTCGCGCGGTCTGGCGCACGTCGCGGCCACCGAGGGTCTCGACAACCTGACCTTCGTCGTCAACTGCAACCTGCAGCGTCTCGACGGCCCGGTGCGTGGCAACGGCAAGATCATCCAGGAGCTGGAGTCGTTCTTCCGCGGCTCCGGCTGGAACGTCATCAAGGTCGTGTGGGGCCGCGAGTGGGACGCCCTGCTGCACGCCGACAAGGACGGCGCACTGGTCAATCTCATGAACGCCACCCCCGACGGCGACTACCAGACCTACAAGGCCAACGACGGCGCGTTCGTGCGCGAGCACTTCTTCGGCCGCGACCCGCGGACGAAGGAACTGGTCAAGGACCTGTCCGACCAGCAGATCTGGAACCTCAAGCGCGGTGGCCACGACTACCGCAAGATCTACGCGGCCTACAAGGCGGCGATGGAGCACAAGGGTCAGCCGACGGTGATCCTCGCGCACACCATCAAGGGCTACACGCTCGGTAAGCACTTCGAGGGCCGCAACGCGACCCACCAGATGAAGAAGCTCACCCTCGAGGACCTCAAGTACTTCCGCGACATCCAGCGGATCCCGATCTCGGACGAAGAGCTCGAGAAGGACCCGAAGATGCCGCCGTACTACCACCCCGGCTTCGAGTCGCCCGAGATCCAGTACATGCTCGAGCGTCGCCGGGCCCTCGGCGGTTTCCTTCCGGAGCGCCGCACCACCGCGAAGCCGTTGGCGCTGCCCGCGGAGAAGACCTACGACGTCGTCCGCAAGGGTTCGGGCAAGCAGGAGGTCGCCACCACCATGGCGACGGTCCGTGTGCTCAAGGAACTGTTGCGCGACAAGGAGATCGGCAAGCGCATCGTGCCGATCATCCCGGACGAGGCCCGCACCTTCGGTATGGACTCGTGGTTCCCGTCGCTGAAGATCTACAACCGCAACGGTCAGCTGTACACCTCGGTCGACGCCGATCTGATGCTTGCCTACAAGGAGAGCGAAGTCGGGCAGATCCTGCACGAGGGCATCAACGAGGCCGGTTCGACGGCGTCGTTCACGGCGGTCGGGACGTCCTACGCAACGCAGGGCGAGCCGATGATCCCCGTGTACATCTTCTACTCGATGTTCGGTTTCCAGCGCACGGGCGACGGCCTGTGGGCGGCGGCCGACCAGATGGCACGCGGGTTCGCCCTCGGCGCGACGGCCGGTCGCACCACGCTGACCGGTGAGGGCCTGCAGCACGCCGACGGGCACTCGCTGCTGCTCGCGTCGACCAACCCGGCCGCGGTCACCTACGACCCGGCGTTCTCCTACGAGATCGCCCACATCTTCCGCGACGGTCTGCGGCGGATGTACGGCGGCACGGAGGGTGTCGACGGCTTCGGCGGTGAGGACGTCTTCTACTACATCACCATCTACAACGAGCCGTACTCGCAGCCGGCCGAGCCGGAGGATCTCGACGTCGAGGGCCTTCTCAAGGGCATCTACCTGTACAAGCGGGGACCGGAGTCGGGTCCGAAGGCGCAGATCCTGGTCTCGGGCGTGATGATGCCCGAGGCGCTGCGTGCGCAGAAGATGCTCGCCGACGAATGGGGAGTGTCCGCGGACGTCTGGTCCGTCACTTCGTGGGGCGAGCTGCGCCGCGACGGCGTCGAGTGCGACCGCCAGGCGCTGCTGAACCCCGGTGAGGAAGCCTCGGTGCCGTACGTCGCGTCGGTGCTCAACGACGCGGCGGGTCCGTTCGTCGCGGTGTCCGACTGGATGCGCGCGGTGCCCGATCAGATCCGCAAGTGGGTTCCGGGCGACTACACGGTGCTCGGCGCCGACGGCTTCGGCTTCTCCGACACCCGTGGCGCCGCCCGCCGCGTGTTCAACATCGACGCCGAGTCCACGGTGGTCGCGGTGCTCTCGGCACTCGGCCGCGAAGGCGCGATCGATCGTGAGAAGGCCGTCGAGGCGGCCCGCACCTACAAGATCGACGACGTGACGGCCGCCCCGGTCTCGATGGCGGATCCGGGCGTCGCCTGATCCGTCCGCCGGTCACGTCCGAGTGGCGTGACCGGCCGGGTTGCGGGCGCCGGGTACTTTCGTCCCATGGTCGACGAGCCGCAACCCCGCCGGACCGGGCAGGTACCGGGCGTTCACAGGGAACGCCCGGTACCGCCGTCCCGTCCCGAGCGGGCACCGCTGCCCGACGCGCTGCTCCGTCGGGTCAAGCAGTTCTCGGGGCGACTGTCCACCGAAGCGGTACACGTCATGCAGGAGCAGTTGCCCTTCTTCGCCGATCTCGACGCGTCGCAGCGGTCGACCGTGCAGCTGGTGATCCAGACGTCGGTGGTCGACTTCCTCGAGTGGGTGCGCAATCCCGACAGCGACCTGCGCTTCAGCCTCGACGCCTTCCAGATGATCCCGCAGGATCTCGCTCGGCGACTGACGCTGCGCCAGACGGTGGACATGGTCCGCGCGGCGATGGAGTTCTTCGAGCAGTGGCTGCCGGCCCTCGCCCGCAACGAGGAACAGCTCGTGGCGCTCACCGAGGCGATCCTGCGGTACGGGCGCGAGCTCGGTTTCGCTGCCGCGGCGGTGTACGCGGGGGCGGCCGAGTCGCGGGGCGCCTGGGACACGCGGCTCGAGGCCCTCGTCGTCGACGCCGTGGTGCGTGGGGACACCGGGCCCGACATGCAGTCGCGGGCCGCGACCCTCAACTGGGACGCGACCGCCCCGGCGACGGTGATAGTCGGTACTCCCCCGCCCGACCAGGGCGTCTCGGTGATCACCACCGTGCACACCGTCGCCCAGGAGCACGGTCGCGCGGCTCTCGCGGTGGTGCAGGGCGAACGCCTGGTGATGGTGGTCAGCGGTGAACTGCACGGGACGGTCGACGCGGCGGACTTCCGCTCCGAGTTGATGCGCGCGTTCTCCGACGATCCGGTGGTGATCGGTCCGACGACACCGACGCTGGCGACCGCACACGTCTCCGCCGTCGAAGCGCTCGCCGGCATGGAGGCGGTCGTGGGGTGGCCGGGGGCTCCCCGGCCGGTGCACGCCGCCGAGCTGTTGCCCGAACGTGCGCTGCTCGGTGATCCCGGCGCGATCGCCGCGCTCGAGGACTTCGTCGTCGCCCCGCTCGCAGCCGCCGGGCCGTCCCTCGCGGACACGCTGGACGCATACCTCGACAGTGGGGGCGCTGTCGAGACTTGCGCCCGGAAGCTGTTTGTTCATCCAAATACCGTGCGGTATCGATTGAAGCGGATCACAGAAGTAACGGGTCGGGATCCCACAAATCCTCGCGATGCGTACGTGCTTCGAATCGCTGCCACGGTAGGCCGCCTGGCACGAAGCCATAACGAATTGAGATCGCCTGCACCACCTGTCACACGATTCACAATTCGCGAATCGGACACGTAACGTCCCCGGTCTTTCCTCCGATAGCGAGCACCGACGTGCAGATTTGTGGGAACCCTACAAATCGAGGGGCAACCTTTCATCGCTACCGACATCTCGCAGGCACCCGTTCGCGGTGTTCCCTGGTGATCGTGATTTCGCTGCTTGCCCCCGGCCAGGGGTCTCAGACACCCGGAATGCTCGCCCCGTGGCTCGAGCAGTCCGGAGCGCGCGACCGGATCGACCGGTGGTCGCAGACGGCGGGACTCGATCTCGCGCGTCTCGGCACCACTGCCACCGCCGAGGAGATCACCGACACCGCGGTGACCCAGCCGCTCGTGGTGGCCTCCGCCCTGCTCGCCTTCGAGGATCTCGACCGTCGCGGCCTCGTGCCCGCCGACACGATCGTCGCCGGCCACTCCGTCGGCGAACTCGCAGCGGCCGCCATCGCGGGTGTCATCAGCGCCGACGACGCCGTCGCCCTCGCCGCCGTCCGCGGAGCCGAGATGGCCCGCGCCTGCGCCCTCGAACCCACCGGAATGTCCGCCGTCCTCGGCGGCGCCGAGGACGAGGTGCTCGCGCGCCTCGCCGAGTTGGATCTGGCCCCCGCAAACATGAATGCGGCCGGTCAGATCGTCGCAGCCGGGCGCCTGAGTGCGCTCGAGGAACTCGCTGCGAACCCGCCCGAGAAGGCCCGCGTCCGCGCCCTGCCGGTCGCCGGTGCCTTCCACACCCGATTCATGGCACCCGCCCAGGACGCCGTGGCTGCCGCCGCGGCGAAGATCACACCATCGGATCCGACGCACACGCTACTGTCGAACTACGACGGCAAGCCCGTCACCTCCGGAGCCGACGCCCTCGAACGTCTCGCAGCTCAGGTCACCCGGCCCGTCCGGTGGGACCTGTGCACCGCCTACCTGCGCGCGGCGCAGGTGAGCCGGATCGTCGAGCTTCCCCCCGCCGGCACGCTGGTGGGCATCGCCAAGCGCGAGATGCGCGGCACGCCCACCGTCGCCCTCAAGACCCCCGCGGAGATCTCCGCTCTGGCCGAAAGTCTTCAACTCGGTTAGGTTGCTGCGCGCGCCGTCGCACAGCACGGGCACCTCACCGGGACCTCCCCGGACCCCCGACCGGAAACATCCGGCCGGTTTCGAACGACATAGTCGACAGATCGAGAAGGGAGCCACATCGTGGCCGCCACCCAGGAAGAAATCATCGCCGGTCTCGCGGAGATCATCGAAGAGGTCACCGGCATCGAGCCCTCCGAGGTGACCGTCGACAAGTCCTTCGTCGACGACCTCGACATCGACTCGCTGTCCATGGTCGAGATCGCCGTCCAGACCGAGGACAAGTACGGCGTGAAGATCCCTGACGAGGATCTCGCCGGTCTGCGGACCGTCGGTGACGCCGTGAACTACATCCAGAAGCTCGAGGCCGCAGGCGTTCAGGCCACGAACGACAACGAATGAGTTCTGCTGTGACCTCCCCTTCTCCTCGGGCACTCCGCAACGTCGTCGTCACCAGCCTCGCGGCTACGACGTCGATCGCCGGCGACGTGGACGCCACCTGGAAAGCACTGCTGGCCGGTGAGAGCGGGATCGGCACCATCGACGGCGGATTCGTCGACGAGTTCGACCTCCCGGTGCGCATCGGCGGAACCCTGAAGGTCAGCCCCGACGAGGGACTGTCCCGGGTGGAACTCCGTCGCATGAGCTTCGTCGAGCGCCTCGCGCTCACCCTCGGGCGCACCGTCTGGCAGAACGCCGGCAGCCCCGAGGTCGACCAGGACCGTCTCGGTGTGGTCATCGGTACGGGCCTCGGTGGCGGCGAGTCGCTCATCGACGCCGTCGACAAGCTCCGTGCCGGCGGCTACCGCAAGGTCTCGCCCTTCGCGGTGCAGATGATCATGCCGAACGGACCGTCGGCCACCGTCGGGCTCGAACTCGGTGCTCGCGCAGGGGTCATCACCCCGGTCTCGGCGTGCTCGTCCGGATCCGAGGCGATCGCCAACGCGTTCCGCATGATCGCCTTCGGCGACGCCGACATCGTCGTCACCGGTGGTGTCGAGGGTCAGCTGGACGCGGTGGCCACCGCGGGCTTCGCGATGATGCGGGCGCTGAGCACCCGCAACGAGGACCCGAAGGGCGCCTCGCGTCCGTTCGACAAGGACCGCGACGGTTTCGTCTTCGGCGAGGCCGGCGCACTGATGGTCCTCGAGAGCGAGGAGCACGCCAAGACACGCGGAGCGACCATCCACGCTCGTATCCTCGGCGCCGGCATCACCTCCGACGGTTACCACATCGTCGCCCCCGATCCGGAAGGTACGGGAGCGGCTCGGGCCATGCGGCGAGCGATCGAGACCGCCGGGCTCACCAAGGCCGACATCGGGCACGTCAACGCGCACGCGACGGCCACCCCGATCGGCGACGTGGCCGAAGCCAAGGCCATCAACGCGGCCGTGGGCAACCACGCCGCGATCTACGCCCCCAAGTCCGCGCTCGGTCATTCGATCGGTGCGGTGGGTGCACTCGAAGCAGTACTCACGGTCCTGGCTCTGCGTGACGGGGTCATCCCGCCCACGCTGAATCTCGAGAACCAGGATCCAGAGATCGATCTCGACGTGGTCAAGGGCGAACCACGTTCCGGCCGGATCGATTTCGCGCTGAACAACTCGTTCGGTTTCGGTGGGCACAACGTGGCGCTCGCATTCGGTCGCGCCTGACCGTCGACGCCGCTGCGCCCCATGCGGTGGAGGCTCCACCCGGAGCCTCCACCGCAGCCCACCACCACCGCGTCTGCCCGAGGAGCACCCGATGACCATCCTGGATCCAGCCACCCCGCGTGAGACGACGGTGGACCCGAGAGATCCGTTGGCCCGTCTCGAGAAACTGTTCGACCCGGGCAGCCTGGAACTGCTGCACACCCGCGACAAGTCGGGCGTCCTCGCCGCCGTCGGCGAGGTCGACGGCATCCGCACCGTCGCCTACTGCTCCGATGCCACCGTCATGGGCGGAGCCATGGGCGTCGAGGGATGCAAGCACATCGTCTCCGCCATCGACCACGCCATCGACCACGAGATCCCCGTGGTCGGCATCTTCCACTCCGGTGGCGCGCGTCTGGCCGAGGGCGTCGAAGCCCTCCACGCCGTCGGCCTGGTCTTCGAGGCCATGGTCCGCGCGTCCGGTCTGATCCCCCAGATCTCCGTCGTTCTCGGCTTCGCGGCCGGCGGTGCCGCCTACGGCCCGGCCCTGACCGACATCGTCATCATGGCCCCCGAGGGCCGTGTCTTCGTCACCGGACCGGACGTGGTCCGCAGCGTCACCGGTGAGCAGGTCGACATGGAGTCGCTCGGCGGCCCCGACACGCACACCAAGAAGTCCGGTGTCGCGCACATCGCCGCGCACGACGAGGCCGACGCCCTGCACCGGGCCCGCCGCCTGGTGTCGATGCTGGCCGAGCAGGGCGAATTCGACGTCGTCGCAGCGACACTCGGCGACACCGACCTGCGGGCGCTGATGCCCGCCTCGCCGCGACGCGCATACGACGTGCGGCCGATCGTCCACCAGTTGCTCGACAACGTCGACGGCGAGTCCTCCTTCGAGGAACTGCAGGCCGGCTGGGCCCGCAGCATCGTCACCGGCTTCGGCCGTCTCGGCGGCCGCACGGTCGGGGTCATCGCCAACAACCCGCTGCGCCTCGGCGGCTGCCTCAACTCCGAGAGCGCCGAGAAGTCAGCGCGTTTCGTGCGGATGTGCAACGCCTTCGGTGTTCCGCTCGTCGTCATCGTCGACGTTCCCGGTTACCTTCCCGGTGTAAGCCAGGAGTGGGAGGGTGTCGTGCGACGCGGCGCCAAGCTGCTCCACGCGTTCGCCGAGGCGAAGGTTCCCCGCGTCACGCTCGTGACCCGCAAGATCTACGGCGGCGCGTACATCGCGATGAACTCCCGGGCGCTCGGGGCCACCGCCGTCTACGCGTGGCCGGAGTCCGAGGTGGCCGTGATGGGCGCGAAAGCCGCTGTGGGCATCCTCCACAAGAAGGCCCTCGCCGCGGCTCCCGAGGAAGAGCGTGAGGCGCTGCACGACCGTCTCGCCGCCGAACACGAGGCGATCGCCGGTGGCGTCGGTCGTGCGATGGCCATCGGTGTGGTCGACGAGATGATCGATCCCGCCACCACGCGCAGCACCCTGGCCGCCGCGCTCGCCGCCGCACCCGCGGTGCGCGGACGGCACAAGAATATTCCGCTCTGATCCGGACACAGCACGAGAACACCGGCACCGCCCCTCGGAGCGGTGCCGGTGTTCTCGTATCAGGAAGATGTGGGGTGCGTTCCGGTCGCGTCGCCGGGGCGGCGGGCCGCGGTCAGCCGACGTCCCGGCGGAGCCACGTCACCTGCGCGCCTTCGTCGCCGCTGCGGTACGGCTCGAGCTCTTCGTCCCATGCCGTTCCGAGGGCGCGGTGCAGTTCGCTCGTGACATCGGCGGAGGACAGCATGGCGCGCAGACGCATCTCTCCGACGACGATGTCGCCGTTGGCGCTGGTGCACCCGCGCCACAGACCCAGTCGGGGGGCGTAGCTGAAACGTTCGCCGTCGACGCCCTCGCTGGGATTCTCGGTGATCTCGAAGCGGAGCATCGGCCACGACCGCAGCACGTCGGCCAGTCGCGCGGCCGTGCCCACGGGCCCGACCCAGTCGACGCAGGTGCGCAGCAGCCCCGGTGCGGCGGGCTGGCCCGTCCACGAGAGATCGGGCCGGCAGTCGAGGATGTCGGCCAGCGCCCACTCGATGTGCGGGCACACCGCCGCCGGTGAGGAGTGGACATAGATCACCCCCGCCGTGGCATCCGCGAATTGGTTGGATGCGCGCATACAGTCACCTCCGGTTCGACCAGGACGTCTTCCCCAACGACCTTCGTCGACCAAGGCTTCTCCATGCAGGCTGCGTACAAGTGTGCCCGTGTGGCGTGTGTTTCGCCAGCGAACCAGAGAGGTTCATGTGAATTCGGTGATGATCGCGTCTCCGAGGGCAGGCCAGAGCGGTTTGGCCCAGTCTCCGAACGCACGATCAGTAAGTACCACAGCGGCGACGGAAATTTCGGGATCTACCCAAATGAATGTGCCCGATTGACCGAAATGACCGAAAGTACGCGGTGAATTACCGGGGGCGGTCCAATGCGGGTTCTTTTCGCCCCGGATCTCGAATCCGAGACCCCAGTCGTTGGGCTTGAACATCCCGTAGCCGGGCACGAGTCCGTTCAGACCCGGAAACTGCACGCTGGTCGCCTCGGTGAGGGTTTCGTGCGAGACCAGAACGGAATCGAGCAGCTCGCGCGCGAACAGTGCGAGATCGGCGACCGACGACTGCGCCCCGTGACCCGCCGGCCCCGGCAGGGACGAGGACGGCATGCCCAGCGGCTCGAAGACCGCTTGCCGGAGGTATTCCGGGAACTCGATACCGGTTTCCGTCTCGACGAGTTCGGCAAGCACTTCGAAGCCTGCGCTCGAGTAGATCCGCTTCCGCTCGGGTTCGGTCTGCACGGTGCGCTCACCGAACGCCAGACCCGAGGCGTGGGCGAGCAGATGCCGCACCGTCGACCCCTCGGGACCCGCAGGCTGATCGAGCTCGATCGCGCCCTCCTCGACGGCCACGAGCGCGGCGTACGCTACGAGCGGCTTCGTCACGGACGCGAGGGGAAAGACCTCGTCGAGGTCTCCCCTGGACGCGACCGTTCCGCCGTCGCGGGTCACCACCGCGGCGGCGGAACGGTCGACGGGCCAGTCGCTGAGCAGATCGAGGCTGTGCACGCGATCAGCCTACGAGACGCCCCGGCGGCGCGGGGTCACCGGCCGGTACCGGTCACCAGTCGGCTTCGGTGTAGCGGATGACGCCGCGGATGTTCCTGCCCTCGAGCATGTCCCGGTATCCGTCGTTGATCTGCTCGAGGGTGTAGGTACGCGTGACCATGTCGGCCAGGTTCAGCTGACCGGACTTGTACAGGTCGAGCAGATTCGGGATGTCGACGCGCGCGTTGCAGCCACCGAAGATGTTGCCCTTGAGGTCCTTCTGCAGCATCGAGAGCAGGAACGAGTTGAGCTTGACGTCCATGTCGGACATGTAGCCCATCGCCGTGACGACGCACCGGCCGCCCTTGGCCGTGAGTGTCAGTGCCGGATCGACCAGCTCGCCCTTCATCTCGCCCACGGTGATGATCGTCGAGTGGCACATGCGGCCCCACGTGATCTCCATGATGGGCACGATGGCCTCCTCGATGGAGGCGTAGGTGTGGGTGGCACCGAACTTGAGCGCCTGCTCCCGCTTGAACGGTTCCGGGTCGATCGCGAACACGTGGCGCGCACCGGAGGCGACGGCGCCCTGCAGAGCGCTCATGCCGACACCGCCGACGCCGATGATGGCGACCGAGTCGCCGGCCTTGACCTCGGCGATGTTCGTCGCCGAACCCCAGCCGGTGGGCACGCCGCAGCCGACCAGCGCCGCGAGCTCGAAGGGTACGTCCTTGTCGATCTTGACGACCTGGCTCTGGTTGACCGTCATGTACGGCGAGAAGGTGCCGAGCAGGCACATCGCGATCACGTTCTGGCCGCGCGCCTGGATGCGGTAGGTGCCGTCGGAGATCGCCTGGCCGCTGAGCAGTCCGGCGCCGAGGTCGCACAGGTTCGAGTGCCCCGAGGCACAGGACGGACACCGTCCGCACGCGGGGATGAAGGACAGCACGACGTGGTCGCCCACCTCGAGGCCCACCACACCCTCACCGACCTTGGTGATCACGCCCGAGCCCTCGTGACCGCCCATGGCGGGGAAGGACGGCATCGGGGTTGCGCCCGTGACGATGTGGTGGTCGGAATGGCACATGCCGGCGGCTTCCATGCGGATCTGCACTTCGCCCGCGACGGGATCGCCGAGTTCGATCTCCTCGACGGACCACGGTTCGTCGATGCCCCACAGCACTGCACCCTTGGTCTTCATCTGGCTCGCCCTCCATCGCATTGCCGGTTGTGCACGTGACGATAGCCACAATCGCACAGAATTGGAACAGGTTCTACATCCTTTCCCGGTCCGGTGGGACACCCGCGCTCGATACGGTGAGAGGCAGTCCCGCGGGTCACCACCGCCCGAGCGTCCGAGGAGATGCCGTGTCCGACAATCCGGAACTCACTTTCCACGGGGCGGCGAGAACCGTCACCGGTTCGTGCGCGACGGTCGAACTCGGCGACGCGCGGATCCTGATCGACTGCGGACTGTTCCAGGGCTCCCGCAGCCTCGAGAACCTGAACGTCGCAGAGTTCGCGTTCCCCCCGGAGTCGGTCGACGCCGTGATCCTCACCCACGCCCACATCGACCATTGCGGCCTGCTCCCCAAGCTCGTCGCCCGCGGCTTCGACGGCCCGATCTTCTGCACGGCCCCCACAGCGGAATTGCTCTCGTTCATGCTTGCCGACTCGGCTCGCATCCAGGAGTTCGAGGCCCAGCGCCGCAATCGGCGACGCGACCGCGCGAACCGCGCCGAATTCCACCCGATCTACACCGAGGAGGACGCCCGGCTCGCCGCCTCACGCGCCCGGCCGATACCGCTCGAGGAGTGGTTCGAACCGGCGCCCGGTTTCCGGGTCCGCCTGTGGAATGCCGGACACATCCTGGGATCGGCCTCGGCGGAGATCGAGGCCGGCGGTGTGCGGATGTTGTTCTCGGGGGATCTGGGGCCGGAACAGAAGGCCTTCCACGCCGATCCGGAAGGTCCGACCGGACTCGACTACGTCGTCTGCGAATCCACCTACGGGGACCGCTCACGCCCTCGACTCACGATCGCCGAGCGCCGCGACCTCCTCGCCCGGGAGGTGAACGAGGCACTCGGGCGGGGCGGCAACCTGATCGTGCCGTCGTTCGCGCTCGAACGCACCCAGGAGTTGTTGCTCGACATCGGATATCTGCTCGATGACGAGCGCATTCCGGGGGTGCCGGTCTTCGTCGACTCCCCGCTCGCGATCCGCGCGACCGACGTCTTCGCCGCACATGCCGGAGAACTCGAGGATCTCGACGGCCGGAACGTCTTCCGCCATCCGGGCATCCGGTACACCGCCGAGGCCGAGGAATCGATGCGGATCGACAGCTACGATCGCGCGATCATCATCGCGGCCTCCGGGATGTGCGAGGCGGGACGGGTTCGGCACCACCTGCGGAACAACCTCGCCCGCCCCGACTCGACGGTGCTCTTCGTCGGCTATCAGGCGCAAGGCGCGCTCGGCAGGGTGATCCTCGAGGGTGCCTCGAAGGTCCGGATCTCGGGTGAGGACATCGATGTCCGGGCACGGATCCGGCGGATCGACAGCTACTCCGCGCACGCCGATCGCGGCGAGTTGGTGCAATGGGTCGGGCAACGCGCGCCGATCTCCGGTGCAGTCTTCCTCGACCACGGAGAACCCGATGCGCTCGCCGCCTTCACGGCGGCGCTGCACGACCTCGATGCCGGACTGAACGTGGTCGTCCCGGAGATCGGCGCCCGATACCGGCTCGTGGCGGGCGGTCCGCCCGAGCACATCGCCACGGTCGCACCCCCGGCGCCGGTGCACGTCGGCCGCGACTGGCAGAACGAGTACGCCGAGTTCGCTACCGGTCTGCGCGACCAGCTGCTCGAGATCGACGACCCGCGCACCCGGGAGCGCGCGATCGCTGCGATGCGGAAGGTGCTCGACGAATACCGCACGGGTGCCCAGACCCCGGATGAGCACCGGCGCCACTCGAGGCCGGGTCGGCGCAAGCCTCCGCCCCGCCGGAGGCGCCGTTTCTGAGCGTGATCCTCATGTTCGACCGCGGCGAGGGCCGCCGCATCGGCATCGGACAACGGAGGACGAACCATGACGACGAAGGCGCTCGCGCCCGACGTATCCACGTGGCCGGCAGAGAACCCGCAGCTCATCGGCAGCCGCTGCAACGACTGCTCCGCGACCACATGGCCCACCCAGCCGCGCTGCCCCCGGTGCAGCGGGGCGAACATCTCGGAGCTGCTGCTGCCGCGTCGCGGCACGCTCGTGGCATGGACCACGCAGGGCTTCGTGCCGATCTGATCCGCACACATCCCATCGAGGAGTTCCCGACATCGTGAACGACGTTGCCATCATCGGGGTGGGCCTTCACCCGTTCGGTAGATTCGGCGCCAACCGACATTCCCTTCACCAACGTGTTCAACACGTGCGCGACGTCCGCTTCACCGCCGATCCCGCCATGCTCGGTCTGCCCGCCTGGTACGCCGAGAACGGACAGTTCGTCACCACCAAGTTCTTCGGCATGAAGGCGAACCGCTACGCCATCGACCACAACATCTCGCACAAGACGCTCGCACGGGTCGCGGCGAAGAACTACCGCAACGGCGGCCTCAACCCGAATGCCTTCCGCCGCATGGAGTTCAACATCGACGACATTCTGTCGTCGCCGATGCTCAACTACCTGCTCACGGCGAAGATGTTCTGCGCGCCGGACGAGGCTGCCGCAGCGGTGATCATGTGCCGCGGCGATCTGGTGTCGAAGCACACTACCGAAACGCCGGTCTACCTGCGCTCCAACGCGATTCGCACGCGCACCTACGGCGCGTACGAGGTCCGTATGACGTGGGCGTCGGTCGAGGAGGACGTCTCCCCCACCGTCTACGCGGCCAAGGCCGCCTACGAGGCCGCCGGCATCGGCCCCGAGGACGTCGATGTCGCCCAGCTCCAGGACACCGACGCCGGCGCGGAAGTGATCCACATGGCCGAGACCGGCCTGTGCGCCGACGGCGACCAGGAGAAGCTGATCGTCGAGGGAGCCACCGAGATCGGCGGATCCCTCCCGGTGAACACCGACGGTGGTCTCATCGCCAACGGTGAACCCATCGGCGCCTCCGGTATCCGCCAGGTCCACGAACTGGTGCTGCAGCTGCGCGGCCAGGCCGGCGAGCGGCAGGTTCCGGGCGAACCGAAGGTGGGCCTCGCCCAGGTCTACGGCGCACCCGGCACCGCCGCAGCGTCGATCCTGTCACTCTGAGTACCACGTAATCGTCTGAAAGTTCGGCCACCGCACGAGATCCCGAGTGCGTTGTCGAACTCGTCCCGGCGCCATCGCGAGTCCGGAATCACAGCACCCCGAGGCACTTTTCGCAACCGGAGGAAGGTACTGTCCAGCTCAGCGGGTCGAACGCGGGGGACGACTCTCGGCATCACTTCGAATCGGGGCGTTCATCCGTGCGTCGATCCGTCGTGTCCCGTCGTGGCTTCCGCAGCCTTGCGGTCGGTCTCGCAGGCCTCTCGTCGCTCGTGTTCGGCACCGCCACCGCGCACGCCGATCCCGAGCAACCCGACGCCGAGCCCGCCACCGCCTACGTCGCGGGCGTCGACGAGGTGACCGACCAGCACTGGACGGTCCGCGTCTATTCCCCGGCCATGAATACCGTGATCCCCCTGGACGTCCTGCGTCCGGCCGATCCGAGCGAGCAGCGGCCGGTCGTCTACGCCCTCGGCGGCGCGGGTGTCGGGGTGATCGACGGCACCGGGTGGATGGAGAGCAGCGACATCGCCGAGTTCTTCTCGGACAAGAACGTCAACGTGGTCATCCCCGCCACCGGCAACTTCAGCTACTTCACCGACTGGGATCTCGACGATCCGGTTCTCGGTCGCAACCAGTGGCAGACCTTCCTCCTCGAGGAACTGCCGCCCGTCGTCGACGAACTGCTCGACACCGACGGCAAGCAGTCGATCATCGGGATGTCCATGAGTGCCGGCTCCGCGCTGGACCTCGCGATCCGGAGCGGCGACCTGTACTCCGGCGTCGCATCCCTCAGCGGATGCGTGCGCACCAGTGATCCGGTCGGTCAGCTGTACGTGAGGCTCGTCGTCGAGCGCCGCGGCAAGGGCGACGTCGAGAGTATGTGGGGTCCGGCCGACGGGTCCGCGCTGGGCCGAGCACGACGTCTACCTCAATGCGGAAGGCTTGCGCGGCAAGGCCTTGTACCTGTCGAGCCGCAACGGTCTGCCCGGCGCGTACGACGTCCCCGGTCAGGAACGCGCGGCGGGTGAATCGTTCGCCACGCAGATCGTCGCAGGCGGAGCGATCGAGGCCGCCACGGAGGCCGCCACGAATGCCTGCACGCACCAGCTGGTGGACCGGCTCGAAGCGCTCGACATCCCGGTCACGGCCGAACTCGATGCCGACGGAACGCATTCGTGGGGTTACTGGGAGGACGACCTGCGCAAGGCGTGGCCGATCCTCGCCGAGTCGATGGGCGCTGAGGCCTGATCGCGAGGCTTCGCTCGCGGGGGGCCTGATCCCGAGGCGTCACTCGCCGGGGTCCAACCGGATCCGGGCGACCACCGAACGGTGATCCGCCCTGGGAAGGTCGTCGGAGTCGAACGCGACGGCCGTCCCGTTCCCGACGAGGATGTGATCGATCGCCACCAGCGGCGGGCCGGGTTTGTCGGTCGGATAGGTACGCACCGCCCCCGCTCCCGCCTGCTCCGCGGCATCGGCGAAACGCCCCGAGAGCAACGCGCGGAACTGCGCATGGTCGTAGGTGGCGTTGAAATCGCCGCCCACGACTGCGGGGACGTCGGCCGGAGATCGATCGAGGATGTCCTGCAACCGTGACAGTTCGGCAGCCCAGTCCTGCGCGTCGAACACCGGTGGGACCGGGTGGAACGCGTGGACCGCGACCGGTCCCGCTCCCGGTACGTCCGCGAGCGCAGAGAGTTGACGGAAGACGAATCCGTCGTGTTCGACGGTGTCCGACAGCGGAAATCGGCTCCAGATTCCCGTTCCCGACGCCAACTCTCCGGGGACGAGATACCGATGGGGTAACAGCTCGTCGAGACCGGCACGGGTGAGTCCATCGACCCCCGCAGAGGTGAGTTCGTTCACCGTGAGCAGGTCGACGTCGCGGTCCCGGACCCGGGACACGACGACCTCGGGATCGGCACCCCTGTCGAACAGAATGTTCGCGTGCATCACGGTGATATCGGGACCCGCACCGGCCGCAGCCGTCGCGACGTGGAGAGGCGCCTGGGTCCAGACCGCAGTCGCAGCAATCGCACCCGCAACGAGGGCCCCGAATAGGCGTCGACGGACGGCCAAGGCGATCAGCCCGATCACCGCACCGGCCATCAGATACGACGCACCGGACGCTGCGAGCACCAAGGGTTGGGCCGACCACCTACCGAAGTGGAGCGCGAGACCGACCGCGCCTGTCGCGGTTGCCGTCCACCCGAGAACGTCCGATCCGAGCCGGAGCCACTTCGCCGTCACCACGCCACACAACCATGCCGCAGGTCGCGTGCGCGAGGACCCGTCACCGATCGGAGCGGGAGGCGATCGCGGCGAGGTGCGTCGCGAGCCGGTCCGCGGCCGCCCGAAGTTCCGGTGGCTCGAGGACGACCGCCTCGAAACCCATTCGCGCGACGTGCATCACGACCCAGTCCGGGTCGTCCGCGCCGACGACGAGCACGCACCACCCGTCCTCGTCGTCCTCGACCCGCCCGACCTGCGGCGGCACCATGTCGCGCACCTGGTCGGCGTCCGCCCGCAGGCGGATCCGCGCAATGTACCGGTAGGGCGACTCCGTCACGGACCGCTGGACGTACGACACCGGATCGGGATGCTGCCGCGGCCGGAACCGCCAGGTCGTGAGGGACACGTCGCGCATCCGGTCGAGCCGGAAGGTGCGCCAGTCGTCGCGATCGACGTCCCATGCCATGAGGTACCAGCGCTGTCCGGCAGCGACCATACGCACCGGTTCGACGGTGCGCTCGTCGTCCGCCTCCTGCCGGGTGGTGTACCGGAACCGCACACGGGTCGCGTCGCGGCACGCTCGGGCCAACGCCAGCAGCGTGTCGGCGTCGATCTCGGTGCCCGCGCCGACGACGGTCTCGGTGGCCCCGTAGATCGCCCGCACCTCCGCGCGCAGACGCGGCGGCATCACCTGATCGAGCTTGGCCAGTGCGCGCAGGGCCGCCTCGGCGGCACCGGCGATGGTGCTGCCCGACGCCAGTCGCAGCGACACCGCCGTGGCGATCGCTTCGTCGTCGTGCAGGAGCAGCGGCGGCAGTCTCGTGCCGGCACCGAGCTGATAACCACCGCCGACACCGGAGGTCGCGCGGACGGGATAGCCGAGGGCGCGCAGCCGATCGACGTCGCGGCGCACCGAGCGATCGGTCACGCCGAGTTCCGCAGCCAGTTCGTCAGCGGTCCACGAGGGGCGACTCTGCAACAGCGCAAGCACCCTCAGAACCCGTTCGGTGGTCGACTCGACGGTCACACGACGATAGTCGCACGGATCACGGACCGAAGCTGTCCGGAGTATGCGCCAACCTGGAGCCATGACAGAACTCGACTGGAACCACCTTCTGCGACAGCAACTCGACTATCCGGTTCGCCGTCGCCTCGACGGCCTCACCGACGACGAATACTTCTTCGAGCCCGCACTCGACTGCTGGAGTGTTCGGCCGCGCGGGACTGGCACCGCTCCCCTACTGGGAGGCGCCGGGGCGATGACCATCGATTTCGCGGTCCCCGAACCGGATCCGCCGCCCTTCACGACCATTGCGTGGCGGCTCGGGCATGTGATCGTCGGCGTGCTGACGATGCGCAACGCGAGCCATTTCGGACGCACAGCCACCGACTACATGTCGTTCGAGTACGCAGCGACCGCGGACGAGGCCCTCGCCCAGCTCGATGCCGAACTCGCCACGTGGATTGCGGGCGTCGAGTCCCTCGGGGAAGACGGACTCGCCCGACCGTGCGGTGAAGCCGAAGGACCGTACGCCGAGTACCCGATGGGCGCGCTGGTCCTGCACATCCACCGCGAACTCATCCATCATCTGTCCGAGGTCTGTCTTCTGAGGGACCTCTACCTGCACACCCGTACCCGCGCCCGACAGGAGGCGAGCTGACATGGCCCGCGACATCCAGATCACGTTCGACTGCGCCGATCCCGCGGCTCTCGCGGACTTCTGGGCGGACGCCCTCGGCTACGAACTCCAGAAGCCGCCCGGCAATTTCGTGTCGTGGGACGACGCGCTCGACGCGATGGGGGTGCCACTCGAACGACGCAACGACGCGTCGGGCATCGTCGACCCGGACGAGGCAGGGCCCCGGCTGTTCTTCCAGAAGGTGCCCGAGGGCAAGCAGGCCAAGAACCGGATGCATCTGGACGTGCGTGCCGCGCCCGGACTCGACGGCGCCGAGCGCATGGCTGCCCTGGAAGCCGAGGCCGAACGGCTCGTCGCACGCGGGGCCACGCGCCTGGAGCGTCACGACCCGGCGCCGCCGTTCGGGGCCGGCCACATCGTCATGGCCGACCCCGAGGGCAACGAATTCTGCCTCGACTGAGACTTCGCATGGTCAGGCCGGTTCCGAGACCCAGTGGACGAGTTGCCAGATGATCCCGTTCGGATCGGCGAACTGGCAGTACCGTTCACCCCACGGCTCGGTCTCCGGCTTGGTCACGACCGTCGCACCGGCTTCCGCGATGCGCGCGAACTCGGTGTCGACGTCGTCGACGACGAAGGCGATGAGCATGCCCTGACCGGCCGGGCCGGCGACGGATTCCGGCTTGAAGGTCGACAGCCCGGTACGCAGGAACACGACGTTGAATCCTGCGTCCGGGTGAGTCAACGAGACGAATCCGTCCGCCGACATCTCCTCGGTGAAACCGAAGTGCCGGATCGCGAAATCTGCCGATGCGGCAGTGTCGGCGACGTTGAGCGACAGTGCTGTGGACTTGATTTTCATAGGACCTCCCCCAGAGCAGAAACCTTGTACGGCGTATAGAGTACTCCCGAGAGCGAGTTTTCGGGAGGCATTTATGGCGCGCGATCTGATCGACCTGCTGTGGCGCGAGCATCCCGACGCGCCGACCGGTGGTTCCCGCGGGCCGAAAGCCAAGATCACCACCACATCCGCGGTGGACGCTGCGGTAACCGTCGCCGACGCGGTGGGCCTCGACGCGGTGACGATCCGTCGCCTCGCGACCGATCTGGGCGTCTCCGCCATGGCCCTCTACACCCATGTCGGGTCGCGCGACGACCTCCTCGTCCTCATGGTCGATCGGGTCCACGCCCGGCAACCCCGGCCGCCCTACGAGTCCCCGTCGTGGCGGGATCGGGTACGGCAGGTCGCCGAATCCGAACTCGAGCACTACGCCGCACACTGGTGGCTGCTGGACGTCGACGATCAGCGCACCGCGCTCGGCCCCGGCACGATCGCGAAGTACGACCACGAACTCCACGCCTTCGACGGCACGCCCCTCGGCGACATCGATCGCGACGCCGCGCTCACGTTCGTCGCGGACTTCGTGCGGGGTGCGGCCCGAGCCCGACGACCTGATCCGCACGCCGCCGACATGGGCGAGGCCTGGGCGCGATGGAACGAGCGACTCGCGCACTATCTCGGTGACGACCATCCCCTCGCACAGCGGGTGGGAGCGGCGGCCGGAGCAGAGATGAACGCCGCCTACAGCCCGCACCACGCATGGGAGTTCGGGCTGCAGCGCGTCCTCGACGGGCTCGAACCGCTCGTCTCGAATGGCGGGGTGCGACCCACCGGGGAATGATCTCCCCGAAGGTTCGTACGAGAGATTCGAGGATTTCATGAAGCGATTCGCCGCGGGCGTGCTCGGTTGTGCCGCAATCGCCTTCGCAGTGCCGGCCACGGCGTACGCAGATCCCGGCACACCTACGCTCCCCACGGAGGACTACTCCGGGTGCCGCTTCGCGTCGATCTCCGCGGAATGCCGCTGGGAAACGCTCCTCGCCAGCTTGGCCGGCCTGTTACCGACCGGATCCGCGGAGGCCGGACCCACCATCCGGTAGAAACCGTCACGACTTGGGTGGATCCGCCCCCGCTTTCCGGGGTCGGATCCACCCGAATCGCATCACCTCTCGCGCACCTCTTCGAGCCTGCGGATCAACGTCGCCGCGTCGAACGGGCCGGTGTGCCGGGCGAGGTCCGATCCGGTGGCGCCGAGGTAGAAGGTGGGCGTTCCGAAGACGTCGCTGGTCTCGGCGTCGAGATCGTCGTCCTCGACACGGTGACGGTACCGCCCCAGGCGAAGGTCCTCGTCGAACCTGTCCATATCGAGACCCAACTGCTGGGCGTGTTCGTAGATCTCGTCGCGGGACAGAGCGTCGCTGTGGGCGAATAGGTGGTCGTGCATGTCCCAGAATCGTCCCTGCGCCGCCGCAGCCTCGGCCGCTTCGGCGGCGAACCGGGCGTGCGGATGGTGTTCATCGAGGGGAAGGTGCCGGAAGACGTACCGCAGGTCGTCGCCGAAGTGCTCGCGCACGTCGCGGATGCTGCCGGTGGCCTTGCTGCAGAACGGGCACTCGAAGTCTCCGTACTCGACGAGTGTGAGCGGAGCGTCGACCGGTCCCCGTATGTGGTCACGGTTCGGATCCACCGGACGCAGCAGCACGAGCCCGGCAGATCCCTGCGGCGGATTCAGGCGGTCGGACAGCCGGAACAAAGCCCAGCCCAGCGCCGTGGCGAGAACAGCCGCGAGAAGGACGCCGATTCGGGCGTCGTTGGCCGCTTCGGGAGATTCGATCGCCAGATCCACGATGAACAATGAGATCGTGAACCCGATGCCGGCGAGCGCGGCACCCCCACCGACGTGCGAGAGGGTGAGTCCCGGCGGCAGGCTGCCCGGACGCAGGCTCGAGAAGACGGCAGTGGCCGCGGTGATGCCCACGAGTTTGCCCACCACGAGACCGAGGACGACACCCCACGTGATCGGCGACCGGATCGCAGTGCCGACGGTCTCGGCGGAGATCACCACACCCGCGTTGGCGAGGGCGAAGATCGGCACGACGAGGAACGCCGTGTACGGCTGGTAGAACCGTAGCAGCCGCTCGTTCACGGACACCGCGCGGAGCACCCCGAGTTGCGCGGCGCGCGCGTAGTCGGAGTTGGGCGACTGGCGGAACGCCCGCGTGAGTTCGCCGGCGCGCTCCACCTCGCTGCGGCGCGGCGGATAGACGGGAAGGATCAACGCGATCAGTACACCGGCGAGGGTCGGGTGCACACCGGATTCGTAGAACGCCACCCACGTCCCTGCCGCGACGACGAAGTAGACGACGCCCCGCCACACCTCGAGCCGGCGGAACTGCAGGATCAGCAACAGTCCGATCGCGGCAGGTATCAGGTAGACCGGCTGCAGATCGTCGGTGTAGACGAAGGCGATGATGGCGAGGGCGCCGATGTCGTCGGCCACGGCCAGCGTGAGGATGAACACGCGCAGGCGGGCCGGGCAGCGGGGTCCGACCAGCGCGAGCGCACCGAGCACGAAGGCGGTGTCGGTGGACACGACCACACCCCACGCTCCTGCGGCCTCCCCGCTGGGGTTGAGCAGCAGAAACAGTCCCGCAGGTAGCGCGAGCCCCGCGATTGCCGCCACGAGCGGGACCGCGGCGCGCGTCCGGTCGGTGAGCTCTCCCATGGTGAGCTCGCGTTTGACCTCGAGGCCGACGACGAAGAAGAACAGCGTCATGACGGCGTCGTTCACCCAGTGCTCGAGGTCGAGATCGATGCCGTAGTCGCCGATGCTGATGCTGAGAGGTGTGTGCCAGAACGCCTCGTACGAGTCGCCCAGGTTGGCCCAGACCAGAGCGATCAGGGTCGCCGCGAGTACGACGCCTGCCGCGAGCGTGTCGTCGTCCGTGCCGTCGCGGACCCCTGCCAGAAGGTCGGACGCCCGGCGGAGCGTCGTCGGATTCTCGTCGACCGTCATGTGCTCCCTCGTTCCGCAATCCGCTCCGAGCAACTCGGTGCCGGTGAGTACACCGACGACATCGCACAACGCCGGCCCCCGGGGCGATTATTTCCGGTATCGGCCGTTCGAACCTGCATCGTCCGAACACAACAATGCAACCGGTTCCGCCGTACAGGAGGCGGAATGCACCCCTCCGACTACCGACCTCATCCGAAACTAGACCGAATCGTTGTGCCAACAACCGATTTCGGCGTTTCGACAGCCCGACCGTTACATTCCGCCACTACCTGTCGCCTCGACGGAGGATAGCCCTGCGCGTCCGCCCCGGGTATCGTCACGATCCACCGAAGCATCGGTTCCGAATAACCCTCGGCGAGAACAACTTTCCTAAGTTCTCTTACGGAGAGGAGGTGGATCCGTTGCTGCACACGGGGACGATCCGAAGAGCCCGATGGATGTTGATCACCGCACTGGGAGCAGGGGTGCTCGTCGCGGCGACGACGCACCAGCCCGACTCTGTGGTCCGGGCCGACCCGACGGTCGCGCATGCCCGGTCGTCGCACTCCTCGGTCTCGGTGTGCGCACCGCCGGACGGTGCGCCTGCCTGGCGTCCGGACGAGCTCGGCGACCACCCGGATCCACCGGCTGCGATCGGAGCGGTGGCGAACGGGCGGATCGGAGGCGTCTTCCATCCGTCCACCACGATTCGACTGACCGGCCTGGACGTGTGCGAGCAGTACATCGACCGCACCATCGTCACGACGAACGACGGTTGGTTCCTGTTCACCGGTCTCATGCCGGGTCGCTACACGCTGCGGGGGGACGACGGAAGGGTGCTCACCGAGGTCGAGGTCTCCGCCGAATCATCGGATCATTCCGGACTGGTGTTGGCTCCCGGTTAGGTCGTCAGCACGAGGAGGTAGCCGCCGCCGGCCTGCTCGATCCTGGTATCGAACCGCACTCCCGGCTCGAGTCGCGACAAGCGGTCGAGGAGCCATTCGGAGGCGTCCTCCGCGTCCGACTTCTCGGGACACCGGGCAACGGCGACACGACCACCCTTGCGGGTGAGTTGCTCGACGACGCCGATGATGGGCGCCGGGTCGACGACGAAGAGCCGGTCGGACCACGGCACGACGGGTTTGACGGCACCCTTCTTGGTGTTGCAGGCGCGGTGCGCGAGTCGCTCGACTCCGCCCTTTCCTTTGCCACCCTTCTTGGCGGTGTTGATGCTGTCGATGCTGGGACCGCGCGGGTCGTTGACCGACATGTCGGGGTCCACGGGCTCGTCGCACAACCAGCAACGCCACGCCTCGCGCTCACCGACTTCTCGAAGGGTGCTCATGGGGTCGAACGCTACCGTTCCGACAAGCAGGAACATCTCGCGGCCATGAGCGAAGGATGTGGGGCGGGCGGGGCTCGAACCCGCGACCAGCGGATTATGAGTCCGCGGCTCTAACCGACTGAGCTACCGCCCCGTCGCGACGACATGCGTCGCACAGTGCCGCACTGCTCGCACGGCGCGAACGAATGCTACCCGGACACAGCGGGCAACACTCTACCGGGTACGAAGTAACAGAGATCACATCGGTGGATGTTCTGCCGCATAGGCACCCCCGGATACACAGAATCCTCCCACCCGTGACGGGTGGGAGGATTCTGTAGGCGCTCCCCCGGCTGGACTCGAACCAGCAACCGTTCGATTAACAGTCGAATGCTCTGCCAATTGAGCTACAGGGGATTGTCCTGCGGTGCTCCGCGGTTTCCCCCGGTGCGTGAAAAACCATAGCGTCCCACCCGCCGCAGCACCAAATCGCCTGCTTGTGGGCATGCTGCGGGGTCATCGGGCAGGATGGGGACGACGCAGTCACAGGTGGAAGGACAACACATTGATGGGTTTGCTGGTCGGGGTCGCTGCGGGATACGTACTCGGCACCCGAGCGGGTCGCGCGAGGTACGAACAGATCAGCAAGACGGCCAAGGCGGTGGCCGCGAGCCCCGTCACGAAGAAGGCGATCGAGGTGGGCCGGCAGAAGCTCGCCGACTCGCTCAGTCCTCAGCCCAAGCTCGAGCCGATGAAGCCCATCGACGAGACGACCACGATCATGATCCCGCGGGACCAGTTGAAGAAGTAGACGGTCAGCCGGCCAGGCCGTCACCGATGGCCTGGCCGAGCAGGCTCCGCCGGTACTGTTCGAGCGCCATGAGGTCGCCGAGCAGGGCGTGGAACTCCTCGGACTCGGTGGCCGGGGAAATCCGCTGCAGTTTGGACTTCAGTTCGGCCACCTGCTCGCCGACCCAGACCTCCTGCAGCCGGGCCAGCACGCCACCGATGTAGCGCGGCAGCCGGTCCTCTTCGGCGGGGACGGGTTCGACGGCGAGTTCCATCACGAGCGAGTGCGCGACGGGATCGGTCGCTGCCCTGCCGACGGCGTCGACCCACTCGGCTCCCCCGAGGCCCGCTGCGGTTCCGCCGGCGTCGGCGACGGCCTGCCGCACGGCCGCGTAAGCAGGGTCGGTGAAGGTCTCCGGCGGCAGGGAGTCGAAGACGGTCCCGGCGATACCCGGATACTGCAGCGCGGCCTTCAGCGCGTCGCGCTGCGGCCACAGCGTCGGATCATTCGGCCGAGGGCGGCGCAGGGACGACACGGGCTCCGCCGTGGCCGTCGCGGGCCGCGCCTTGGCTTCCGGTGCACGAACTCCTCGCCGTGCCTCCTCCTGCACACGCCGACGCACGGTGGGGATGTCGTCCCATCCCGTCCAGTGCGCGAGTTGCACCGCGTAGTTGTCGCGGATCGTGCGGTCCTTGATCCGGCCCACAACGGGGACACATCGGCGCAGGGCCTCGACGCGACCTTCGACGGTGTCGAGATTGTGTTCGGCGAGAATCGATTTCACGACGAACTCGAACATCGGGGTGCGGCGGGCCACGAGGTCGCGCACCGCGCCGTCGCCCGACTGCTGCCGCAACTCGCACGGATCCATGCCTTTGGGGGCGATCGCGACGTAGGTCTTCGCGGCGGTCTTCTGATCGCCCTCGAACGCCTTCATCGCCGCCGCGCGACCGGCGTCGTCGCCGTCGAAGGTGTAGATGACCTCACCGCGGAAGAAGCTGTCGTCCATGAGCAGGCGACGCAACAGCGCGAGATGTTCGTCACCGAAGGCCGTGCCGCACGCGGCGACCGCGGTCTTCACGCCGGCCAGGTGCATGGCCATGACGTCGGTGTAGCCCTCGACGATCACGGCCTGATGCGACTTGGCGATCTCGCGCTTGGCGAGGTCGAGCCCGAACAGCACCTGAGACTTCTTGTACAGCACCGTTTCCGGTGTGTTCATGTACTTGGCGGTGATCTGGTCGTCGTCGTACAGACGGCGGGCACCGAAGCCGATGACGTCGCCCGCGAGATTGCGGATGGGCCACAGCAGTCGACGGTGGAAGCGGTCGATCGGACCGCGGCGTCCCTGCCGGGACAGTCCTGCGGCCTCGAGTTCGGAGAATTCGAATCCCCGGCCGAGGAGGTGCTTGGTGAGCGCGTCCCAGCCGGCGGGTGCGTAGCCGCAGCCGAACGTCTCGGCGGCTGCCTGGTCGAAGTTGCGTTCGGTCAGGTAGTCGCGGGCGGCCTGGGCGTCGGGCGCGCGCAGTTGCTCGGCGTAGAACTGCTGGGCGGCCGCGTTCGCCGCGACCAGCCGGGCACGCGTGCCCCGGTCGCGTTGGACGGACGGACCGCCGCCTTCGTAGTTCAGCGTGTAGCCGACACGCTCGGCGAGCTGCTCGACGGCTTCGACGAAGCTGACGTGTTCGATCTTCTGCAGGAACGAGTAGACGTCGCCGCCCTCACCGCAGCCGAAGCAGTGGTAGTGCCCGTGATTGGGCCGCACGTGGAAAGACGGGGACTTCTCGTCGTGGAAGGGGCACAGGCCCTTGAGCGAGTCGGCGCCTCCGCGCTTGAGTGCGACGTACTCGCCGACGATGTCCTCGATGCGCACGCGGTCGCGAATGGCCGCGATGTCTCTGTCTGAAATACGGCCGGCCACGAGACGAGTCTAAGCCGCCGGGCAGACTGCCCGGCACGACGGTCCGGCGCAACCCACACCCGCGAGCGCGTAAGCGCGTCCCTCCGGACAGATGCACGGCGCCGGACTCGTGCTTGTGTCCGCGAAGGGCGCAAACGTCGGTGTCAGCCCCAGCTCGCCTGCGCGGCGAGGCTGTCCCGGTCGATCCGTTCGAGGCGCGATTCGGTGCACGACGCGATCTGATCGACCACGACCCGTACCTTCGCAGCATCGTCGGGCGCGGCCTTCCATGCGGCGACGAAGAACGGGTCGAGACCGACCGGCGCGGTGCGCAGTAGCCACTCGGCGACGCGGTGGATGCGTTCGCGTTGCGATTCCTGGCGGGTGCGGTGGGCGCGGTCGGACATGACGAACTGCAGCGCCATCGTCTTGAGCAACGCGACCTCCGAGACCACGATCGGCGGGATCACCAGGTCGGCGTCGTACCGGGTGACCGGGCGGCTCTCCGTCGCTTCCCGGGTCCCGAGGATCGCCGCGTTGGCGAAGCGGCCCACCAGCTCGCTGGTCAGCTTCTTGAGCGCGACCGAGCAGGCGAGGGTGCCGTCGAAGGTGCCGACGGCGCGGACCACCGGCATGGTGGACAACCGCTTGGCCGCCTCGGTCAGCTCGGCCGGGTCGAGGCCCGAGAATTCGCGCATGCCCACCTCGATGAGTCCGGCGACATCGTCGGGATCGTCGAGCATCCGCAGGTCGATGCGACCGTCGATCACACCGTCCTCGAGGTCGTGCACCGAGTACGCGACGTCGTCGGACCAGTCCATGATCTGCGCCTCGAGGCACTTGCGGCGCTCGGGTGCACCTTCGCGGATCCAGTGGAGGATCTCGGCGTCGTCGTCGTACGAGCCGAACTTCGCGCCCGGGCGCGGACGCGTCCACGGGTACTTGAGCGTCGCGTCGAGCGAGGCGCGGGTGAGGTTGAGACCGGCGCTCGAGCCGTCCGGATAGAGGATCTTCGGTTCGAGGCAGGTGAGGATGCGCAGGTTCTGCGCGTTGCCTTCGAATCCGCCGCAGGACTCCGCGACCGCGTCGAGTGCCCGCTCGCCGTTGTGCCCGTAGGGCGGGTGCCCGATGTCGTGGGCGAGGCCGGCCAGGTCGACGAGATCGGGGTCGGCGCCGAGCCCTTCGCCGATGCTGCGGCCGATCTGCGCGACCTCCATCGAGTGCGTCAGACGGGTGCGCGGGGTGTCGCCGTCACGCGGGCCGACGACCTGTGTCTTGTCGGCCAGGCGGCGCAGGGCCGCGCAGTGCTGCACGCGCGCACGGTCGCGTGCGAAGGCGGTCCGCTCGGACGCCGCTCCCTCGGACCCGGCGAGCGCCGAGGTCTTGCGCGGCTCGGCGACGCGCCGTTCGAGATCGTGTTCGCTGTAGCCCTGCATCACACTGCCTTCCGTCACCGAAGACCCTACGTTCCGCCTCACTGCTGCGCCGTGTACGGGAAATCGGCGGAGAAGTGGGTGATCTGGTACCAGATCAACGCGCCGGTCTCGCGGGCGATGCCGTGCAGCTGCGACTCGCGGGTGAACACCGCCGGACCCTGGCGGGTGGGAGCGGTCCAGGCGTCGAGACCGGCGTCGCGCGCCATGGTCCGGGTACGCAACGAATGCCACGGGTCGCTGACGAGCACGACCGACGACAGGCCCAGCTCCGACATCTCGCGGCTGACGGCCTCGACGCTGAGCAGTGTGTCCGAGCCCTCTTCGACGGCGACGATCGACTCGGCGGGCACCCCGCGCGAGACGAGATAGTTCTTGCCCGCCGCGGCCTCGGTGAACAGGTCGCCCTCCTGCTTGCCGCCGACGGTGACGATCCGCGGCGACACTCCCGCTTCGTAGAGCTTGAGGGCCTGCTCGAGGCGGGCCTCGAAGACCGACGACGGTGTGCCCGAATACTGCGCGGCCCCGAGCACGACGATGGCGTCGGCGGGGGTGCGGTCGTCGATCCGCGCGACCTGCCACACCCGCAGCGCCGTGCCGCCGACGACGAGGACGGCGGCGAGCAGCACCCCGATGATCAGTCGCCGGAGCCAGCGCGCGATGCGCGCGCCGACCCCGAGGTCGTCCCCGGTGTACGTCGCGGTGGTGCCGGTGCGGCGGGATGCGGTGCTCACCCCCTGATTCTGCCAGCGAACGAGAACGCGTCGACCGGACGACGCGCCGACCCCGTCCTCACCTCGCAACCACTAGATTCGATTCCATGGCACACGTATCGGCCGCACCGCTCCGGCGACCTGCAGCACCGCTCCGGCGACCTGCACGGTCCGCGCTCGCATTCGTCCCCGCCCTGCTGGCAGTGACCGCGTGGCTGCTCCTTCCCGCGGCGGCCTCCGCGGAGCCACCCTCGCGGCTCCCCCAGCCGATCACCGACACCGCGGGCGTGCTCGACGACGCCGACGTCGCACGCATCCAGGAAGCGACGAACACCCTCTACGACGAGCACGGCCTGCAGTTGTGGGTGACCTACGTGTCGAGCTTCGACGGACGCGACTACAACAGTTGGGCGCAGGCCACCGCGCAGGCAAGCAATTTCGGTCCCGACACCGCGCTGTTGGCGGTGGCGACCGACGACCGCGAGTTCGCGCTGTGGACACCGACGGGTTCGGAGATCTCCGAGAGCGAGCGCGACCGGATCAGCTCGTCCGGCGTCGTGCCGGCCCTGCGCAACAGCGATTGGGCGGGCGCCGCCGTGGGCGCGGCCGACGGGTTGAGCAACGCCCTTACGCCGTCGGCTGCTCCGGTGACGACGCTGCTCGTCGGCGGCGGTGTCATCGCGGCCGGTGGTGCCGGGCTCTACGCCTACAACCGGCGGTCGAAGAGGAAGCGCGCCGACGCCGGTGCCGCGCAGGCCGCGCAGGTCGATCCGGCCGACACGACCGCTCTGCGCGGTCTGCCGGTCGAGGGTCTAGACCAGTATGCACAGACCCTCCTGGTGGACACCGACAACGCGGTGCGGTCCAGCGCCGAAGCGCTCGAGCTCGCCCGGGGTGAGTTCGGGGACTCCGCGGTGGCTCCTTTCGACCGCGCACACCGGCAGGCACAGGTCGCGTTGGCGAACGCCTTCGAGATCCGTCAGCGCCTCGACGACGACATCCCCGAGACGCCCGAACAGCAGCGCGACATGCTCGTGCAACTCGTCTCCTCGTGCGGGCAGGCGAACCGCGAACTCGATGCGCAGGTCGAGGCGTTCGACAAGATGCGCAACCTGCTGCTCGATGCCCCGGCCCGTCTGGACGGCCTCACGCAGCGCGCGATCGCGCTGCAGGCCCGCATCCCCGAGGCCGAGCGGATTCTGGGGCAGCTGCACTCGGAGTTCCCGGCGGGCGCCCTGACTCCGGTGGTCGACAACGTCTCGCTGGCGCGGGAGGAGATCTCGTTCGCCGAGAACGCGATCGACCAGGGCCGCACGGCGGTGGCGCGACCGGTCGGTGAGCAGGGCGACGCCGTGCGCGCGATCCGCGAGGCCGAACGCGCACTGGGGCATGCCGCGACGCTGCTCGACGCGCTCGACCATGCGGCGGAGGACATCCGGCGCGCGATCGCGACGCTTCCCGCCGCGGTGGAGGACGCCGAACAGGGTGTCGCCGACGCGAAGCAACTCCTCGACGCGGGCGGCCCGGAACTCGTCGACGCCCTGAAGGCCGTGCAGGAAGCCCTCGACCACGCCCGGGCCGAGCAGCACACCGACCCGCTGGGCAGTTTCACGCGGGTCGTCGAGGCCGATGCGCGTCTCGACGAGTTGCGTGCCCGGACGCGGCAGGCGAAGCAGAAAGCCGAGGAGATGCGGCGCCGCCTCGAACAGGATCTGAGCGCAGCGCAAGCGCAGGTCACCGCCGCGGCCGACTTCATCGGGACCCGCCGCGGCGTCGTGGGCGCCCAGGCACGCACCCGCCTGTCGGAGGCGCAGCGGCACCTGCAGGCCGCGCAGCAGGCAGCCGAGTCCGATCCGGCGGCCGCCATCCAGTACGCGCGGTCCGCCGCGTCGCTGGCCGCGCAGGCACTGCGCAGCGCCCAGAACGACGTGCAGCGCTGGAACAACCAGCACCGTCCGCCCCGCGGTGGTTCGTCGGGCGGCAACGTCGCCGGTGCCGTGCTCGGCGGCATCCTCATCAACAGCGTGCTCAACAGCGGCCGCGGCGGTGGCTTCGGTGGCGGTTTCGGTGGGGGCGGTTTCGGGGGCGGCGGCTTCGGCGGATCGAGTGGAGGACGCTTCTAGACCATGCGCCCGATCGCAGCACGCGCACCGGGCACCGGCCTGGAATCGGTGATCCTGCACACCCGCCGCGGTGACGAAACCCGTTTCCGGGACGTGGACTTCGAGTACCTCGATCGACGCTCGACGAGGTGACCGCTACGAGCACCCGGCTACGAAGCGACAGATGCCCTCCGGTCCGTCGGGACCGGAGGGCATCTGCGTCGATCGGATCGGTCAGCAGCCGATCAGGCGCTGCGCGAGGTAGCCCTCGACCTGGTCGAGGCTCACACGCTCCTGCGCCATGGTGTCGCGCTCACGGATCGTGACGGCCTGGTCCTCGAGGGTGTCGAAGTCGACTGTGATGCAGAACGGGGTGCCGATCTCGTCCTGGCGACGGTAGCGGCGGCCGATGGCGCCGGCGTCGTCGAACTCGATGTTCCAGTTCTGGCGCAGCTTCGCGGCGAGGTCCTTGGCCTTCGGGCTCAGGTCGGCGTTGCGGCTGAGCGGCAGCACGGCGGCCTTGACCGGCGCGAGACGACGGTCGAGGCGCAGCACGGTGCGTTTGTCGACGCCACCCTTGGCGTTGGGTGCCTCGTCCTCGGTGTAGGCGTCGACGAGGAAGGCCATGAGCGAACGGGTCAGGCCGGCCGCCGGCTCGATCACGTAGGGCGTGTAGCGCTCATTGGTGGCCTGATCGAAGAAGCTCAGGTCGGTGCCGGAGTGCTTCGAGTGCGTCGACAGGTCGAAGTCGGTGCGGTTCGCGACGCCCTCGAGCTCACCCCATTCGCTGCCCTGGAAGTGGAAGCGGTACTCGATGTCGACGGTGCGCTTCGAGTAGTGCGACAGCTTCTCGAGCGGGTGCTCGTAGAGGCGCAGGTTGTCCTTGTTGATCCCCAGATCGGTGTACCAGTTCATCCGGTAGTCGATCCAGTACTGGTGCCACTGCTCGTCTTCGCCGGGCTTGACGAAGAACTCCATCTCCATCTGCTCGAACTCGCGGGTGCGGAAGATGAAGTTGCCGGGCGTGATCTCGTTGCGGAAGCTCTTGCCGATCTGGCCGATGCCGAAGGGCGGCTTCTTGCGCGAGGTGGTGAGCACGTTCGCGAAGTTCACGAAGATGCCCTGCGCCGTCTCGGGGCGCAGGTAGTGCAGGCCTTCCTCGCTCTCGATCGGGCCGAGGAAGGTCTTGAGCATCATGTTGAAGTCGCGGGGCTCGGTCCACTGGCCCTTGGTGCCGCAGTCCGGGCAGACGATCTCGGTCATCGGCACGGCGTCGGGGTCGTCGAGCTTGTTCTTCTCGGCGTAGGCCTCCTGCAGGTGGTCCTGCCGGTGACGCTTGTGACAGCTCAGGCACTCGACGAGCGGGTCGTTGAAGACACCGACGTGGCCGGAGGCGACCCAGACCTGACGCGGCAGGATCACGGACGAGTCGAGGCCGACGACGTCCTCGCGGCTGGTGACCATGTTGCGCCACCACTGCTTCTTGATGTTGTCCTTGAGCTCCACGCCGAGCGGCCCGTAATCCCACGCGGACCTGGTGCCGCCGTAGATCTCACCGCAGGGATAGACCAGGCCCCGGCGCTTGGCGAGGTTGGCGACGGTATCGATCTTGGATTTGGGTGCCACTCGGTTTCTCCATCTTCGATGCGGGTTTTCGCAGCATGCGTCGATCTGTAAGCCTATCGCTCCTCGTTCGCAGCTCGAATTCGCGCCGGTTGACATGCACAACCGTGCATATCAAAATGGAATCGATTTGCAATAAGGCCCGCCGACCGGCGGCCGCCCCTGCCCCGAGGAGCCCCGTGAGCATCGACGCCGATCCACGCGAGTGCAGCACGGGCGAGCGCGCCCGCGGCCCGATCGGCAGCGACGCCCTGCCGTCCCCGGTCGATGTCTCCCCCGGCGCCCTGATCGCGGCCGGTGAGCTGCTGCGCGCGCTGTCGGCACCCGTCCGCATCTCGATCGTGCTCGAACTGCGCGAGTCGGCCCGCTGCGTGCACGAGCTCGTCGGCGCCCTCGGCGTCACCCAGCCGCTCATCAGCCAGCATCTCCGCGTGCTCAAGACCGCCGGCGTCGTGCGCGGCGAACGCTCGGGACGCGAAGTGCTCTACCACCTGGCCGACGACCATCTCGCCCGCATCGTCGTCGACGCCGTCGCTCACGCCCAGGAAGGACGATCGCAGTGACCTCCGCCCGCAAACCTCTCGTGGGGGTCCGCTCGACCCGTCAACGCAGCGCCATCGTCGACCTGCTCGACAACACCGAGGAGTTCCGGTCCGCCCAGGACCTTCACGACGAGCTGCGCAAGCGCGGCGAGGGCATCGGCCTGACGACCGTCTACCGCACCCTGCAGTCGCTCGCCGAGGTCGGCAGCGTCGACGTGCTGCGCACCGACAGCGGCGAGTCGCTGTTCCGGCGGTGTTCCTCCGGGCACCACCACCATCTCGTGTGCCGCCACTGCGGCTTCACGGTCGAGGTGGACGGCCCGGAGGTCGAACGCTGGTCGCACGAGGTGGCCGAGTCGAACGGCTTCGTCGACGTCAGCCACACCGTCGAGATCTTCGGCAACTGCCGCGAGTGCGCCCTCGCTCAGGGCTGAACCGACGGCCCGCGGCCGTCAGCCGCAATCGCAGTCATCACAGCCGCAGCCGTCGGCGAGCAGGTTCTCCTCGTCGTCCTCGGCCTCACCGTCGAAGACCGACGCTTCTCCGCCGAGACGCTGCGCCAATGCGCGTGCCTGCTCGACGACCGGCACGAGCGACGCGACGGCCCGCACGAGATGGATCGGGACGAGCGGCGACGCTGCGACCCGCAGTTCGACGGTGACTCGGTCCTTGTCGAGGACGAACTTGACTTCGGGGAACTCGACCTGCAGGTCGCCGAGGACCTCGGCGGCGCGGGTGCGGCCCGTGATGCCCTCGACCAGGTAGGTGGTGAGCAGCACGAAGCCGCCCTCGGCGTCGACGGTCGCGTAGGTGAGCACGTCGTCGATCCAGATCGGGATCTCGCCGTCCTCGTCGGGCTCGGGCGCTTCCTCGAGAATCTCGGACAGCGTCTCCACCACAGCGGCGCGCAGCATGTCGTCGTCCTCGGTGGGGATCGCGACGGCGTGCGTCCCGTCGGCGGCGACGACCTCCTCGGTGGTGGTCTCGGCGTCGATGTCGGTGGTGGTCACGAATTCTCCTTGGGATCGGGGGTGCCGGCCACGGCGCCACGCGCGTCGGCGGCACCGTCGAGCACGAGCAACAGCATGGTGGTCAGCGCCGTGTCGTCGAGCCCGGTCGCGGGGAACGAGTACCGCAGCACGACGTCGGCGTCGGTCTCGCGTTCGATGAGGTGGACCGAGCCGAACTGCAGGGCGTCGGCGGCGGCCGCGACCCGACCGCGCACGGCGTCGTCGAGCGGAAGATCCCACGCGAGCACTCCGGTGACGGAGACCACGTCGAGTCCTTCGGTGAGCGTGACGACCTGCAGCGCGAAGGGCACGGCGCCGTAGTCGAATCCGAACGAGCCGTCGCCGTCGGCGGCGGACGACGGGGTGCGGACGTCGACGAAGGGCGTCAGCGCGCCCGCGATCCGCTCGCGCAGCGAGGTCACTTCACACCACCGAACCGCCGGTCGCGGGAGGCGTATTCGACGCACGCCGCCCACAGATCGCGCCGGTCGAAATCGGGGAACATCGTGTCCTGGAAGACGAGTTCGGCGTAGGCCGACTGCCACAGCAGGAAGTTCGAGGTGCGCTGCTCGCCCGAGGGCCGCAGGAACAGGTCGACGTCGGGCATGTCGGGCTCGTCGAGATACCGCGCGATCGTCGACTCCGTGATCCGTTCGGGATCGAGTTCCCCTGCCGCGACCCGGCGGGCGATCTCCCGTGCGGCGTCGGCGATCTCGGCGCGACCGCCGTAGTTGACGCACATCGTGAGAGTCATGACGTCGTTGTCCTTCGTCAGTTCCTCGGCGATCTCGAGTTCCTTGATCACGCTGCGCCACAGGCGGGGACGGCGACCGGCCCACCGGACGCGCACCCCCATCTCGTGCATCTCGTCGCGGCGGCGGCGGATCACGTCGCGGTTGAAGCCCATGAGGAAGCGGACCTCGTCGGGGCTGCGCTTCCAGTTCTCGGTGGAGAAGGCGTAGGCCGAGAGCCACTCGACGCCCATCTCGATACATCCGCACACCGTGTCCATCAGCACGGCCTCGCCGCGTTCGTGGCCGGCGGTGCGCGGCAGACCGCGCTCCTGCGCCCAGCGACCGTTGCCGTCCATCACGAGCGCCACGTGCTGGGGGATCAGCTCGGGTTGCAGCACGGGAGGTCGCGCGCCCGACGGATGCGGGTCGGGCGGCCGGATCACCCGCTCAGGCGATGGGGGCGTGGTACGTCGTCGAATCACGGTCCCCATCCTGCCGGACACCCCGGGCGACGTCATCAACCCGGTTCCCCGTCGCAGGGTCGGTGCGACCGCGCTCGACGAGGGGCAGCGAACGCAGTTGCCGTTCGAGATGCCACTGCAGGTGCGCGGCGACGAGCCCGCTGGCCTGGCGACGCACCGCCGTGTCGGCGGCCTCGGTGTCGGCCCAGCGTCCGTGGTTGAGCGCGTCGAGCAGCGCCAACACACCCGGGGCCGGGGTGGCCGCCCCCGGCGGACGGCAGTGCACGCACACCGCACCACCGGCGGCGACGTGGAAGGCGGTGTGCGGGCCGGGACGGTCGCAGCGCGCGCAGTGGGTGAGCGCCGGCGCCCATCCCGCGTAGGCCATGGCCCGCAGCAGATAGGCGTCGAGTACGAGTTCGGGTGGCCGGGTGCGGTCGCACACCGCGCGGAGGGCGCCGACGGTGAGTGCGTGCAGGCGCGGCACGGGCGCGCGTTCCTCACCGGCGAGGCGTTCGGCGGTCTCGAGGATCGCGCACGCGGTGGTGTAGCGGGAGTAGTCGTCGACGATACCCACCGCGAAGGCGTCGAGGGTCTGCACCTGGGTGATGACGTCGAGACTGCGGCCCGGGTGGAGCTGGACGTCGATGTGGGCGAACGGTTCGAGCCGTGCGCCGAACTTGGAGCGTGTCCGGCGCACGCCCTTCGCGACGGCCCGCACGAGACCGTGCCGACGCGTCAGCAGGGTGACGATGCGGTCGGCCTCGCCCAGCTTGTGCTGGCGCAGCACCACCGCGTTGTCCCGATAAAGCCTCACTCCCCGAGTCTGTCATGTCGCGGTGACACGGGACGGTCCACGAAGGGACTCGACACCAGAACGGGAACGCGTTATTGTTCGTTCGAACGAACGGGGGAACGAATGGACGCTCGAACCGACCTGCGCGACCTGAAGGCGACCGTCGAGGCACTCGACCGCGGCAAGGCCACCTCCACGGACCTCGTCCGTGCGAGCCTCGACCGGATCGACGAATCGCAACCGCACCTGAACGCCTTCCGCGTCGTGCGCCGCACCACCGCACTCGACGAGGCCCGCGAGGCCGACCGGCGCCGCGCGAACGGCGAACGCCTCCCCCTGCTGGGTGTCCCCATCGCGATCAAGGACGACACCGACATCGTCGGCGAGACGACGATGTTCGGCTGCGCCGGCACCTTCGCCCCGAAGGACACCGACGCCGAGGTGGTGCGTCGCCTGCGGGCCGCCGGCGCGGTGATCGTCGGCAAGACCCACTCCCCCGAACTCGGCCAGTGGCCGCTCACCGGCGGCGACGCCTTCGGGCACACCCGCAGCGCGTGGTCGCGCGACCACACCCCCGGCGGCTCGTCGGGTGGCAGCGCCGCGGCCGTCGCGGCGGGACTCGTGCCGGCCGCCCTGGGATCCGACGGCGCCGGATCGGTCCGCATCCCCGCCTCGTGGTCCAATCTCGTCGGCATCAAGCCCCAACGCGGCCGGATCTCCATGTGGCCCGACACCGAATCCTTCAACGGACTCACCACGCACGGCCCACTCGCCCGCACGGTCGCCGACGCGGCCCTGCTCCTCGACGTCGTGTCCGGGAACCACCCCGGCGACCGGCACGCGTGCGCGCCGCTGACCGTCTCCGACGCCGTGGGACGAGATCCCGGCAGGCTGAACATCGCTCTGTCGCTGAAGATCCCGTTCACCGCGACACCCACCAGCCTCGACGCCCGCGTCCGCACCCGCATCGCCGCACTCGCCGCGGTACTGCGCGATCTCGGCCACGAGGTGACGCTCGCCGATCCCGACTACGGAATGACGTTCGGTCTCACCTTCCTCCCTCGATCCATGGCCGGTATCGAGGATTGGTTGTACCGCCTGCCCGACCCGTCCCTCGCCGACGTGCGCACCCGCGCCAACGCCCGCACCGGCCGGTTCCTGCACGGTTATCCGTTGCGGGCGGCGCGCGCGGTCGAACCGCGACTGCACCGTCGGGTCGGCCGCATCTTCGACCGGTTCGACGTCGTACTCGCCCCCACCACTGCCACACCGCCGCTGCCGGTGACGGCGATCGACGGCATCGGCGGCTGGGCGACCGACAAGGTCATCACCGGCGCATGCCCCTACGCGTGGCCGTGGAACGTGCTGGGCTGGCCCGCGATCAACGTCCCCGCGGGTTTCACCGAGGAGCGACTGCCGGTGGGTGCCCAGCTGCTCGGCCCGGCGAACTCCGAACCGCTGCTGGTGTCCCTCGCCTCCCAACTCGAATCGGTGCTGCGCTGGCACGAACACACCCCGGAGCGATGGTGGTGACCACGCGCGACGACGCCCGCTCGCGGATCGTCCACGCCACCCTGTATCTCGTCGGCACCGACGGGGTCGCCGGGGTGACGAACCGGCGCATCGCGGCGCGCGCCGAAGTGTCGCTCGGTTCGATCACCTACCATTTCCCCACCCAGGCCGACCTGCTGCGCGCCGCGCTCGAGTTCTTCGTCGACGAGGAGACCGAGCGGCTGCGAGAACTCGCCGAGCAGTATCGATCCCGGGCCCTGTCGCTGACGGAGGCCGCCGAACTCACCGAACGCGTCGCCCACGACCTGACCTTCACGGCCGAACGCATCGCCCCCTTCGAGCTCTATGTGCAGGCGGGGCGCGACGAGGAACTGCGGCGGGTCGCCGAACGCTGCTGGCGTGCCTACGACGCGTTGACTGCCTCCGTCCTTTCCGCGCTGGGAGTGCCGGATCCGGAGACGATCGCCCCGACGGTCGTCGCGACCATCACCGGGCTGCAACTGCGCCGCCTGTCGACGGGTACGGAGCCGGATCTGTCGGAGGCCGTTCTGCTGCTGCTGCACGGCGCGGCGGCCACGCGTCGCTGAGTTCCCTTCGGTCACCGGCCCCGGCGTGACGACGCGTTCACATCCGCGTCCGCGACGAAACACCACCGTCACGAATTATGCCGTGTGCACAATTCTTTCGCGTCGCGAGTGGTTTGTCGGCCGATTGCCGAGTCCTGTCCGACTCTTCGAGATCGACATGTTCCGGCCGACGACGGCGGTGCCGCCCATCGATGCTCGCGGCGATGCTGCACCATCGGCGCCGACGAACTCATGGTGCGTCCCTTCGGGCGCTGGATGATCAACGGCCGTATCGCCTACGTCGTGCTGTTCGTCGTCACCTATCTGCTGTCGTTGTTCTTCTGCCCACACCTGCTCTCGCGATCATCGGTGCCGTGCTGCTCCCGGCGGCGATCAAGGCCGGGCTGCCGCCGCTCGGCCTTGATCGCCCTCGCGATTTCCGGACAGGGCGTGGCACTCGAACATTGCGCCACCCATTTCGTCGACGGCTTGGTCCACGCGTTCAAGGCCATGGGAATCATCCTGCCGGTGGCCGGATTCGTGTACCCCGGCATCCCCGACTACTCCGGTTCGATCCTGGGACTCGAGGACGGCACCGGGCCGGCCTTCCTGTTCGACGCCGTCGAGAGCATCCAGACCCGCATTCCCGACAACGGTCTCTTCGCCGCGTTCAGCATGATCCTGATCGGCATGCTCATCGGTCTGGACGGCTCCGGCTGGGCCGGTCTGCCGCTTACCGGTGGTACCGCCGCCGCGCTCGCCCCGCAGACCGGAACGGACACCGCAACGCTTGCCGCCCTTGCGCAGAACGCCGCGACCTGGACCGGCGGCGGCACCCGCGTCATCTGGTCGTCGCTGATCGTGGTCGCGGGCTTCTGCCGCGTCCCGGTCGGAGATCTCGTGCGACGACTCGCGATCCCGGTGGTGAGCGGATTGCTCGTCGCCGCTGTCGCCGCTTCGACGTCTCCGCCGCCGTCGCCATGACACCGCGGCCGGCGGAACTGATCGACCGCTTCAGCGCGTTCGTCGGCACCGACCTACCTCGCGTCGATGTGGGTCGCCCGGCCGATCACCGCGTCCACCCCGTAGGGCTCGGCGTCAGAATCCCAGACGGCCCAGCTGTTTGGGGTCTCGCTGCCAGTCCTTCGCGACCTTCACGTGCAGGTCGAGGTAGATCTTCACGCCGAGGAGCTTCTCGATCTGGGTGCGTGCGGCGGTGCCCACTTCGCGCAGCCGCGCGCCCCCTTTGCCGATGACGATGCCCTTCTGGCTCGGCCGTTCGACGTAGAGCAGGGCGTGCACGTCGAGCATCTCGCCCTGCTTCTCGGTGCGACCCTCGCGTTCGGTGATCTCCTCGATCACGACGGCGAGCGAGTGGGGCAGCTCGTCGCCGAGACCTTCGAGGGCGGCCTCGCGGATGAGCTCGGCCATCAGGGTCTCTTCCGGCTCGTCGGTGAGCTCGCCGTCGGGATAGAAGGCCGGTCCGGGTTCCATGTGCGAGACGAGGACGTCGACGAGGACCTCGACCTGCTCACCCGAGGCCGCGGAGACCGGCACGACCTCGCAGTTCTCGCCGAGGAGCTTCGACACGGCGAGCAACTGCGCGGCGACCTGCTGTTTGCCCACCTTGTCGATCTTCGTGACAATGCCGATGACCGGGGTCTTCGGCGCCATGTGGCGCACCTGCTCGAGGATCCAGCGGTCGCCGGGGCCGATCTTCTCGTCGGCGGGGAAGCACATGCCGATCGCGTCGACCTCGGAGTAGGTGTCCTGCACCAGGTCGTTGAGCCGCTGGCCGAGCAGGGTGCGCGGGCGGTGCAGTCCCGGGGTGTCCACGAGGATGAGCTGGGCGTTGTCGCGGTGGACGATGCCGCGGATGGTGTGGCGGGTGGTCTGCGGGCGCGACGAGGTGATCGCGATCTTGCTGCCGACGAGCGCATTCGTGAGCGTCGACTTCCCGGTGTTGGGCCGGCCGACGAAACAGATGAAGCCGGAACGGAAGTCGGTGTCGGTCATGCATGCTCCTCGGTGGTGGCCGTATCGGTATCGGTGGGTTCTTCTTCGGGGCTGACGCGCTGCACGAAGACGGTGCTCACACGCACCCGCCCGCGGACGTCCGGTCCGCCCTCGCCGCGGAGCAGCAGGCCGTGGGTCCGTACCTCCGCACCCGGCAGAGGAACTCGGCCGAGTTCGTAGCCGAGGAGTCCGCCGACGGTGTCGACCTCGTCGTCCTCGATGTCGATGTCGAACAGTTCGCCGAGGTCCTCGACGGGAAGTCGCGCGGAAACGCGGTAGGTGTCGTCGCCGAGTTCCTCGACGTCGGGGATCTCCCCGGTGTCGTACTCGTCGGCGATCTCGCCGACGATCTCCTCGATGACGTCCTCGATCGTCACGAGACCGGCGATGCCGCCGTATTCGTCGACGAGGATCGCCATGTGGTTGCGGTCGCGCTGCATGTCGGCGAGCAGATCGTCGAGGCGCTTCGAATCCGGCACGAAGACCGCCGGTCGCATGACGTCGGCGACGGAGACGCTGCGTCCGCCGTCGCGGTGGTAGTAGGTCTGCTGGACGAGATCCTTGAGGTAGACGACACCGCGGATGTCGTCGACGTTCTCACCGATCACCGGGATCCGCGAGTGCCCGCTGCGGACGGCGAGCGAGGTGGCCTGACCGGCCGTCTTGGTCTCCTCGATCCACACCATCTCGGGGCGTGGAACCATGATCTCGCGAGCGGTGGTGTCGCCGAAGTCGAACACCGACTGGATCATCCGGCGTTCCTCGTCGGCCACGACCCCGCTCTCCTGAGCGAGATCGACCAGTTCGCGCAGCTCGATCTCGTTGGAGAACGGGCCGTTCCTGAAACCGCGACCGGGTGTGACCGCATTGCCGACGCTGATGAGGATTCGGCTGATCGGACCGAGCAGGACACCGAGTACCCGCAGCGGTCCGGTGGCGGCGAGCGCGATCGGGTACGCGTGCTGGCGTCCGAGCGTGCGCGGGCTGACCCCGATCACGACGTAGTCGACGATCACCATCACCGCAGCGCCCACGACGAGCGCCCATGTGCGGTCGAGCACGGCGAGCAACGCACCGACGAGCACGACGGTGGCGGTGATCTCGCAGAGGATGCGCAGCAGCACCGTCAGATTGACGTAGCGGGGCCGATCGTCGAGCAGACCGAGCAGGCGGCGCGCACTGGGGCGGCCCTCCTTCGCGAGTTCCTCGGCGCGCGCCGCGGATACGGTGTTGAGCGCGGAATCGACGGCGGCGAACAGGCCGCCGAGCACCACCAGGACGACCGCCAGGACGACGAGGGGCACGGTACTCACGCGATCGTCACTCCCTCGATCGGTGCCGTCCGATCACGATGGCTCGCACTGTCGCCGCTCATGATTCGGGGGTGTCGACGAAACCGGCCTTGCCCAGCAACTTCCGGTCGCGGGCGGCGAGCCGCGCCTCGTGCTCGGCGCGGCGGATCTCCTCGTACCACTCGGCGAGGAGCTGGTTCTGCAGGCCGAACATCTCCTTCTCCTCCTCCGGTTCGGCGTGGTCGTAGCCGAGGAGGTGGAGCATGCCGTGCACGGTGAGCAGGGCGAGTTCGTGGGCCACCGGGTGACCGGCCTTCGCCGCCTGGTCGGCGGCGAACTGCGGACACAGCACGATGTCGCCGAGCATCGACGGTCCCGGTTCGGGAGCGTCCGGACGCCCCCCGGGCTCGAGTTCGTCCATGGGGAACGACATCACGTCGGTGGGGCCGGGAAGGTCCATCCACCGCACGTGCAGATCGGCCATGGTGTCGAGGTCCACGAGCACCATCGACAACTCCGCCGCCGGATGCACATCCATCCGGGCGATCACGAAACGGGCGACGTCGAGGAGTTCCTCCTCCGAGACGTCCATTCCCGATTCGTTCGAGATCTCGATGCTCATGACTGGAGTTCCTTCTGCACGACGGTATTCGGTTGATCTACAAGGGTGTTCATCGACGCTGCACCCGCTGCGCGCGACGTTGAGCACGGTTGCCGGGGATCCCGTCGCCGTCGCGGGTGGCCTCGAAACGGCTGTAGGCGTCGACGATGTCGGAGACGAGCCGGTGCCGCACGACGTCGCTGCTGTCGAGTCGCGCGATGTGGATGTCGTCGATGCCGTCGAGGATCTCGGTGGCGGCGGCGAGACCCGAACGGGCGCCGCCGGGCAGGTCGATCTGCGTGATGTCGCCCGTCACGACGATCTTGGAATTGAAGCCCAGACGCGTGAGGAACATCTTCATCTGTTCGGCGGTGGTGTTCTGCGCCTCGTCGAGGATGATGAACGCATCGTTCAGGGTGCGGCCACGCATGTACGCCAGGGGTGCGACCTCGATGACCCCGGCCTGCATGAGCTTCGGGATCGCCTCGGGATCCATCATGTCGTGCAGCGCGTCGTGCAGTGGACGCAGATACGGGTCGATCTTCTCGTGCAGGGTGCCCGGCAGGAAGCCGAGCCGCTCCCCTGCCTCGACGGCGGGACGCGTGAGGATGATGCGGTTGACCTGCTTGGTCTGCAGCGCCTGCACGGCCTTTGCCATGGCGAGATAGGTCTTGCCCGTACCAGCCGGTCCGACACCGAAAACGATGGTGTGGGCATCGATCGCGTCGACGTACCGCTTCTGGTTCAGGGTCTTGGGCCGGATCGTCTTCCCGCGCCGCGACAGAATGTCGAGGCTGAGCACGTCGGCCGGCGACTCGGAGAGCCCCTGGGTGAGCATGCCCACGGTGCGACGCACGGCGTCGGGCGCGAGCGATTGTCCGCGACGGACGATGGTGACGAGTTCGGCGAGCGCACGTTCCGCGAGGGCGACGTCGGCGGGCGCTCCGGTCAGCGTGACGGTGTTGCCCCGCACGTGGATGTCCGCCGCCAGGAGGGCTTCGAGGGCGATCAGATTCTCGTCCGCGGCTCCGAGCAGGGGCGCTGCGGCCTCCGAGGGGAGGTCGAGGCTCGATTTGACCGTGGTCGGCTCGAATTCGGGGGGCTCGTGGGGTCGGTCTGGTTCACTCACGTGGACGGTACGTCCTGCTTTCGGTTCGGCTCCTGCACGACGGTCGTCGTGTTCGTGCCAGTCTAGCGCCGGACGAAGCGCACCCTCCCGCAACAGGGAGTTTCAGCGGGGTTGGATTCCGCCTTCACCAGAACCCGCCTCCGCGAGCCACCGCCGTGCCTCGGCGAGGATCCCGGGTGCCCGGTCGGGTGAGACCCCACCGAGCACGAGATTGCCCAGGACGATCGTGTCGCCCGAGTCGTCCACCAGCCCGAGATTGGCCTGCTCGAGTGTGGCCATCGTCAGGCCCTCCATCATCCCTACGAGCACGGGCGCCGGGAGGTAGTCGGAGAGCTGGCTCTGCGCGAGGCCGCGTTCGACGTGCCCGAGGACACGTGAGCGCACCGGGGAGACCAGCTCGGCGATGCGCTGCTCTCCCATCTCCTTGCGGGCGAAGGAGAGCAGCACGCGGTAGCGGTCGCCGATGGGCCAGGTCCGCAACGCCACGACCGCGAGCGCGACCGCGGGATCGTCCGGCTCGGGGTGGTCGAGAGCCTCGGCGAGTGCGGTCGAGGCGTCGTCGACGATCCCCTCGACGAGGGCTTCCCGGTTGGGGAAGTGCGCATAGACGGTGCGGCGGACGACACCCGCGGCTTTGGCGACATCGTCCATGCTCGCGTCGGAGTCGGCCGCAAAGCACATCACCGCAGCGTCGAGTATGCGCATGCGGTTCGCATTGAATCGGGTTCGCGGTCGTGTGACCGAGTTCTCCACGTTCTCGCCCTCTTCCGCCGACTGTGATCTGTCTTTCATTTTAGTTGCACACGGATGTGCAGCTGCGTAACTTGCACACCACCGTGTAGATCGGGGCTCAGGTCCCCGCCCGTGTCGCACCCGAGGAGAGCCCATGCCCACTACCGTGACCCTCGCAGGAAGGACCGCAGCGAAGGAACCCTACCGGCTGCGCTGGGCCGGACTGGCGGTGCTGTGCCTGAGCCTGCTCATCGTCGTGATGGCCAACACCTCGCTCATCGTCGCCGCACCCGGCATGCTGCGCGAACTGCAGCTCACCAGCGCCGACATGCAGTGGATCATCGACGGCTACACCGTCCCCTATGCCGCGCTGATGCTGCTGTTCGGCGTGCTCGGCGATCGATACGGACGACGTCGCGCGTTGCTGGCGGGCCTGGTCGTCTTTGCCGCCGGCGCGGTCTACGGATCGTTCGCCGACAGCGCCGGCGACGTGATCGTCGCGCGCATCGTCATGGGGGTGGGCGCCGCCGTGATCATGCCTGCGACACTGTCGCTGCTCGTCGCGATGTTCCCCGTGCACGAGCGTGCCCGCGCGATCGCAGCCTGGGCCGCCACGTCCGGACTCGCCATTGCGCTCGGTCCCCTGCTCGCCGGATGGCTCCTCGAATCGAACTCGTGGGGTTCGACCTTCCTCATCAACGTGCCGATCGCGGCATTCGCCGCGATCGCGGCCCTGATCCTCGTGCCGGCCTCGAAGGCGGACGATCTCACCCGCACCGACTGGGTCGGCGGCGCCCTGTCGGTCGCTGCTCTCGGCGGAATCGTCTACGCGATCATCGAGGGTTTCCACTTCGGTTGGGGCACCGAGGTGATCGCCACCTCGATCGGCTCGGTGATCGCCGCGGTGCTCTTCGTGGTGTGGGAACTTCGCCACCCCCGGCCGTTGCTGGACGTGCGTCGGGTCGCGGACCGGACCGTCGGCGGTGCGTGCGTGTCGGTGTTACTGCTCTTCCTCGTCGCCTTCGGCGCCATCTACTTCGTCGCGCAGCAGTTCCAGTTCGTGCTCGGTTACGGCCCGCTCGAGACCGGTCTGCGTCTGCTTCCCCTCGCGGTGACGGTCTCGCTCGGCGCGGCGCTGAGCGGCCGGCTCGCGCCCCGACTCGGTGCACGGGTCCTCGTGGGCACGGGCATGGTCGCCGCTGCGGCAGGCATCCTCACCTTGACCGTCACGGACGGCGCCTCCGGCTTCACGCCCTTTCTGATCTCGTTGTTGCTGCTCGGATTGGGCATCGGCCTGGCCACATCCCCGTCCACCGACCTGATCATGGGCGGCTTCCCCGACTCGGACCTCGGAGCGGCGGGCGGGTTGAACGACACCGCAGTGGAATTCGGCGGGTCGCTGGGCATCGCCGTGCTCGGCTCGATCCTCGCGACCACCTATCACCGCGAGATCTCCGGGTTCCTCGACGGATTGCCGTTGGCGGACCTGACAGGTCCGATGGCCGATCAGGCCGCGATGGCGATCGAGGCGGCCGGCGATTCGGTGGGCGGCGCGGCGATCGTCGCGGAGGAACTCGCGGCGAACCCATTCGCGGCGTCGTACGCACAACCGCTGCTCGACGCATCGTCCGCAGCGTTCGCCGAGGCGATCTCGTCCGCGAGCCTCGTCGCCGGCATCGTCCTGCTCATCGGCGCCGCGGCGGTCACCGCGCTACTCCCCCGCGGACTCCACACCCGCACCGGCAGCGAGGCCGAGATCGGCCACTGACCGGACGGTGAGCAGGTCGAGCGATCGCGCCCAGGCCCGGGTGCTCCGGTTCAGGAAGGCGACGTGATCCTCACCGTCGAACAGCTCCAGCGACACCGGATCTCCTGCCGCGTCGGCCGCGTCGACGTAACGGTGCGCGACACTCACCGGCACCTGCTCGTCGGCGGTGCCGTGCAGCACCGCGACCGGCACACCGATCGGCGGCCGGTGCGTCGGCGAGGCCGACCGATAACACTCGGGTGCCTCCGCGTAGGACGCACCGAAGAGCGCCTCGAACGCCTCCACGCGACGACCGCGCTCCCCGGCGGTGACGAGGTCGAGCGCACCCGCCTGCGAAACCACGAACTCCGGTCGCACCGACGTGCTCTCACCCGCGAGCCACACCGCCAGCTGGCCTCCCGCAGAGTGACCGACGAGCCGCACACGGTCGAGATCGACCTCGACACCGCCGCGCTGCGCGTGCGGAACGACCTCGGTGAAGATCGTCTCGTACGCCGCGACCACATCGGCGGACATCTCGTCCCACGCGCCACCGGCCTCGAGACGGCGGTACTCGACGTTCCACGCCACCACACCGCGACGCGCGAGTTCCACGGACAGCGCCGTACCGAGGGTGAGCTGGTAGCGGCCGTGCCACGAACCGCCGTGAACGACCATGACGGCGGGAACGGGCCCCGTCACCGTCGCGGGGTCGGGTAGGAAGACGTGCCCGAACTGCTGCGAGTGGGTGCCGTAGGCGATCTTCGTACGAGCCAAGAGAGGAAATTCCTTCGATACGTATGGTCGGGACCCGCAAGCGATCCCTAGTGCAGGGGCCTGGTACGCCACCGGTCGGTCAACACACCGATCGCGCCGAGTGCGACGGCCGCGGCGGTCGAGGTGCGCAGCACCGTGGGGCCGAGACCGACGGCCACCGCGCCCGCGTCGACGAGGGTCTCGACCTCCGCGTCGTCGAGTCCGCCTTCGGGACCGACGATCAGCGTCAGCGAATCGACGTCGCGCACGGGCAGATCGGCGAAGGGGATCGTGGCGGATTCGTGGAGCACCGCGACGACGTCGCCGCGCTCGACGGCCGAGCGGACCCGTGCGACGACCTCGGGTGTGCGGTGCAACCCGGCGACCGTCGGCACGTGCGCGCGCCGCGACTGCTTCGCCGCGGACGTCGCGACCGCCTGCCACTTGGCAACACCCTTGTCCGCCTTGGCATCCCACCGGGCGACACAGCGCGCCGACTGCCACGGTACGAACTCGTCGGCGCCGGCCTCGGTGGCCAGTTCGACGGCGAGTTCGGACCGGTCGGACTTCGGCAGCGCCTGCACGACGGTCACGCTCGGACGCGGCGGGTCGACAACGCGACGACCGAGCACGAGCGCTTCGAGCCGGTCCTTCGCGACCGCCGTGACCTCGACGTCGGCGACCTCACCGGCACCGTCGGACAACACGAGCCGCTCGCCTACCGCGATACGACGCACCGTCGCGGCGTGCCGGCCCTCCTTGCCGTCGAGCACGGCCGTCCGCCCCTCGTCGGGCAGCGGGTCGAGGTAGAACAGTGTCGCGGCCACCCGAGCGACCTAACGGGCGCTGAACGCGTCGCGCAGGCGCGAGAACAGGCCGCCGGTGTTCTGCGAACCCGTGGTCACGACCTCGACATGCTCCCGGTCGCTGTGCCGGCGCAGGTCCTCGAGCAGCTTCGTCTGCTTGTGATCGAGCTTGCTCGGCACCACGACCTCGAGATGCGCGTGCAGGTCGCCGCGCGTACCCGAGCGCAGCTTCGGCATGCCGTGGCCGCGCAGCACCGAGACCGAACCGGGCTGGGTGCCGGGATCGATGGTGATCTCGGTGGGGCCGTCGAGGATGGTCTCGATCGTCACCTTGGTGCCGAGCGCAGCGTCGACCATGGGCACGCGGATGGTGCAGTGCAGGTCGTCGCCGTCGCGCACGAAGACCTCGTGCTGCTGTTCGAGCACCTCGACGTAGAGATCGCCGGCAGGACCACCGCCGGGGCCGACCTCGCCCTGGGCCGCGAGGCGGATGCGCATCCCGTTGCCGACGCCGGCGGGCACCTTGACGGTGACCTCGCGGCGGGCGCGCACGCGGCCGTCACCACCGCACTTGCGGCAGGGATCCGGGATCGTCTCGCCGACACCGCGGCAGGTGGGGCACGGGCGGGACGTCATGACCTGGCCGAGGAAAGAACGCTGGACGGACTGGACCTCACCGGCGCCACCGCAGGTCTCGCAGCGCACGGGCTTCGAATCGCCGTGGGTGCCGGAACCGGTGCACGCGTCGCACAGGATCGCGGTGTCGACCGTGACCGTCTTGGTGACGCCGCGAGCGCATTCCTCGAGGGTCAGGCGGGTGCGGAGCAGCGAGTCGGCGCCGGGCTGGACGCGGCCGCGCGGACCGCGGGAACCGCCGGCCCCACCACCGAAGAACGCCTCGAAGACATCACCGAGGCCGCCACCGAAGCCGGCGCCGCCGAAGCCGCCCGCACCGCCGCCACCGGGTTCGAGCGGGTCGCCGCCGAGGTCGACGATGCGTCGCTTCTCGGGATCCGACAGCACCTCGTAGGCGGCCGAGATCTCCTGGAAACGCTTCTGCGCCGACTCGTCGGGGTTCACATCCGGGTGGTGCTCGCGCGCCAACTTGCGGTACGCCCGTTTGATCTCCTGGTCGGTCGCGTTCTTGGACACGCCGAGCGTCCCGTAGTAGTCCCGTGCCACGTTTGGTTCTCGTCCTTACGTCGTTCTACAGAGCAAAAATGGACGGTGCTCAGCGTTCGCCGAGCACCTCACCGATATATCTCGCAACGGTGGCGACCGATGCGATGGTTCCCGGATAGTCCATCCGGGTGGGGCCGAGCACTCCCAGACCACCGAAGACCGTACCCGCGGCCCCGTAGCCGGTGGACACGACCGAGGTGGTGCGCATCTCCTCGAACTGGGTCTCCTCACCGATGCGGACGGTGACCCGGCCTGCGTCCTGGCTGGACGCGAGCAGTTTGAGCACCACGACCTGCTCCTCGAGGGCTTCGAGGACCGTACGCAACGAGCCCGGCAGCATGCCGTGGCCGTCGAAGTCGGCGGCGTTGCGGGTGAGATTGGCGGTGCCGCCGAGCACGAGACGCTCCTCGGGGTGCTCGACGAGGGTCTCCACCAGCACGGTGGTGCACCGGATGAGCGCGTCGCGCAGATCGTCCGGTGCGTTGTCGGCGAGCTCGGTCACTGCGACGGAGGCCGCGGCGAGCCGCTTGCCGGTCAATGCCCCGCCGAGCAGCTCACGCAACCGCGACAGGCCGTCCTCGTCGATCACGTCGCCGAGTTCGACGATGCGCTGATCGACGCGGCCCGAGTCGGTGATGAGCACGAGCAGCAGCCGCGCCGGTGTCAGCCCGACCACCTCGAGATGTCGCACGGACGACGCGGAGAGCGTCGGGTACTGCACGACCGCGACCTGGCGGGTGAGCTGCGCGAGCAACCGCACCGCGCGGCGCAGCACGTCGTCGAGGTCGACGCCCGATTCGAGGAACTGCAGGATTGCGCGGCGCTCGGCCGACGAGAGCGGTTTGACCTCCGCGATCCTGTCGACGAACTGGCGGTAGCCCTTGTCGGTGGGCACGCGTCCCGAGCTCGTGTGGGTCTGTGTGATGTATCCCTCTGCTTCGAGCACAGCCATGTCGTTGCGGACCGTGGCGCTGGACACTCCGAGATTGTGCCGGTCGACGAGAGTCTTGGAGCCGATCGGCTCCTTGGTGGACACGTAATCCGCCACGATGGCGCGCAAGACCGTGAATCTCCGCTCCTCGGTACTCGACAACCCGCCACCTCCGTTTCCGCCGCCTGCAGGACTGCACCTCTCGGGGCCGTACCCTGCCAGTCTAATCGCGCGACGACCTCGAAGGTGTCGGGCACGTGTGCGACACCACCCCGAACCGGAAGCGACGCCTTCGGCGCGTCCCCCGTAATGTGTTCACATGATCTTCAAGGGCGTCCGGGACGGCAAGCCGTATCCCGATCACGGACTGTCTCTGCGCGACTGGTCGAGGATTCCGCCCCGCCAGGTGCGCCTCGACGAGATCGTCACGACGACGAAGGTGCTCGAACTCGACCGGCTGTTGTCGGAGGACTCGACGTTCTACGGCGATCTGTTCCCACACGCCGTCCAGTGGCAGGGCGTGCTGTACCTCGAGGACGGACTCCACCGTGCCGTGCAGTCCGCGCTGCGGAACCGGACGGTGCTGCACGTGCGTGTCTTCGAGTACGACGTGCTGATTCCCGGTGGCGTGCCCGACCCGGGCGCCGAGGTTCGGGGCCCGTCGCCCGCATAGCCCGATCAGGGGTGGATACCGTGGAGCCCCGCGATGCATCGAGTGTGATCGTCACCTTCACGTTCGTCACCGTCGACGGCCGGACCGAGTCGGAGAAGCACCGGGTGTCGGTGGTCGAGAACCGTGGGCGGCTGTCGGTCTACGACTCGGAGCGCATCGGAGCAGCATGACGCGACCGGACGTCAGTCCTCCGCGCCGAGCAGGATGATGCGGACCACCGCGTCGGCGAGCAGCCGGCCCCGGTCGGTCAGCACGAGCTGATCGTCGCGCTCCACGGCGAGCCCGTCGGCGACCACCGTCTCTGCTGCCTCGCGCTCACCGTCGTCGAGCTCCGACAACGGCAGGCCCGTGCGCAGCCGGACGGTGAGCATGACGAGTTCGGTGTGCCGGTCCTCGGCCGTGAGATGTTCGCTGCCCCCGACGGGCAGGACTCCGTCGGCGAGGGTCGACGCGTAACGGGCGGGATGCTTGACGTTCCACCAGCGCACGCCACCGACGTGGCTGTGCGCGCCCGGCCCGGCGCCCCACCAGTCGCCGCCGTCCCAGTAACCGAGGTTGTGGGCGCAGCGCGCCGACGGATCATCGACCTTCGCCCAGTTGGACACCTCGTACCAGGTCATCCCGGCGTCGGCGAGTCGCGCGTCGATCCGCTCGTACCGCGATGCGAGCACGTCGTCGTCCGGGGCCGGCAGCTCGCCGCGACGGACACGGCGAGCGAGGGCGGTGCCGTCCTCGACGATGAGCGCGTACGCCGAGACGTGGTCGACCCCCGCTTCGAGCACGGCGTCGAGGGAGGCGTCGAGATCGGCGTCGCGCTCGCCGGGAGTGCCGTAGATCAGATCGAGGTTGACGTGGCCGAAACCGGCAACGCGCGCTTCCTTCGCCGCCGCGACCGGACGCCCGGGTGTGTGGGTGCGGTCGAGGACCGCCAGCACGTGGGGCGCCGCGGACTGCATGCCGAGCGACACGCGGGTGTATCCGGCCTCGCGGATCGACGAGAAGAACTCCGTGGAGGTCGACTCCGGGTTCGATTCGGTGGTCACCTCGGCGCCGGGAGCGAGCCCGAACGAGTCGCGGATCGCGTCGAGCACCTGCGCGAGACCGTCCGCGCCGAGCAGCGAGGGTGTTCCGCCGCCGACGAAGACCGTCTCGGCAGCGGGAGCCCGTCGTCCGGATTCGGACAGCAGCCGGGCACCGGCGTCGAGTTCGCGGCGCAGACCCTCCAGCCAGGACTGCGGCGACGCCGCGCTGCCGAGTTCCCCGGCCGTGTAGGTGTTGAAGTCGCAGTAGCCGCAGCGGGTCGCGCAGAAGGGCACGTGCACGTACACACCGAACGGTCGCGTCCCCACTCCTGCGAGTGCCGAAGCGGGAAGTTCGAGACCGGCCGGACGACCCGCGATACCGATTTCCGTGCCGGTGCGTCGACCGATCTCAGTGCTGTTCACGCCCTCCAGTGTTCCAGAGACCCGAAGGGCGGCTCCGCGCGCGACGCCCCTACCTCGACATTTCCCGAAAATCAGGTGGAAATACCGCCCGCAATTCGGAATCGCCCCGGTGACATGGCACAATGGTCCGCATGACAGGACACGGAGTGCGACTCGTGGCGCGACGCCACGTCGACTTCAAGCGCGTCTGCGCATCCTGTTGTCTGCCTTGCGCCGCTTGTCTCTGCGCCGACTGTCTCTAGTCGGCACTCCCCGGCACATCCCAGATCCCGCCGGGTCGAAGCATGCGTGCACGAGGTCAGCTCCCTCCTGCGCTCGTCGATCCGGTTCCAGCGAGTATCAGGAGACCCTGTATGTCGTCGACCACCGACGTCACGCCCGCCGACGAGTCGGCCACTCCCGCCCGCCGCGCGCGTCCCGCCAAGCGTCGCGCCGAAGGCCAGTGGGCCCTCGGCTACCGGGAGCCGCTCAACGCCAACGAGCAGACGAAGAAGGACGACAACCCGCTCAACGTCCGCAAACGTATCGAGAACATCTACGCGCAAACCGGTTTCGACGGAATCGACAAGAGCGATCTGCGCGGCCGCTTCCGCTGGTGGGGTCTGTACACCCAGCGCGAGCAGGGCTACGACGGCACCTACACCGGTGACGAGAACATCGACCTGCTCGAGGCGAAGTACTTCATGATGCGGGTGCGCTGCGACGCCGGCGCCCTGAATCTCGCGCAGCTGCGCACGATCGCCGGTATCTCCACCGAGTTCGGTCGCGACACCGCCGACCTGTCCGACCGCGAGAACGTCCAGTACCACTGGATCGAGGTCGAGAACGTCCCCGAGATCTGGCGTCGTCTCGAATCGGTCGGTCTGAAGACCACCGAGGCGTGCGGCGACTGCCCCCGCGTCGTGCTCGGTTCGCCGCTCGCCGGTGAGTCCCTCGACGAGATCATCGACGGCACCCTCGCGATCGACGAGATCGTGAGCCGCTACATCGGCAACCCCGAGTACTCGAACCTGCCGCGCAAGTTCAAGACCGCGATCTCCGGCCAGCAGGACGTCGTGCACGAGATCAACGACGTCGCCTTCATCGGCGTCGAGCACCCCGAGCACGGCCCCGGCTTCGACCTGTGGGTCGGCGGCGGCCTGTCCACCAACCCGATGCTCGCGCAGCGGGTCGGCGCCTGGGTGCCACTCGAGGAGGTCGCCGATGTGTGGGAAGGCGTCGTCGCGATCTTCCGCGACTACGGCTACCGCCGGCTGCGGTCCAAGGCACGCCTGAAGTTCCTCATCAAGGACTGGGGCATCGAGAAGTTCCGCGAGGTGCTCGAGACCGAGTACCTGAAGCGTCCGCTCATCGACGGCCCGGCCCCGGCCGCACCGGAGCGTCCCATCGATCACGTCGGTATCCAGAAGCTGCGCAACGGCCTCAACGCCGTGGGTGTCGCGCCGATCGCCGGTCGTGTCTCGGGCACGATCCTGTCGAAGGTCGCCGACGCCGCCGAACGTGCGGGTTCCGACCGGATCCGGTTCACCCCATACCAGAAGCTGATCGTGCTCGACGTGGCCGACGACAAGGTCGAGCAGCTCGTCACCGAGCTCGAGGCGCTGGGTCTGCCGGCCTCGCCGTCGCCGTGGCGCAAGAACCTCATGGCGTGCACGGGAATCGAGTTCTGCAAGCTGTCCTTCGTCGAGACGCGCAAGCGTTCGCAAGCCCTCGTGCCCGAGCTCGAGGAGCGTCTCGCCGACATCAACGCGCAGCTCGACGTCCCGGTGACGATCAACATCAACGGCTGCCCGAACTCGTGCGCGCGCTCCCAGATCGCCGACATCGGCTTCAAGGGTCAACTCGTCGACGACGGTGAGGGCAACCAGGTCGAAGGTTTCCAGGTGCACCTCGGCGGTGCGCTGGGCTTCGACGCGAAGTTCGGACGCAAGCTGCGCCAGCACAAGGTCACCAGCACCGAGCTCGGCGACTACATCGAGCGGGTGGTGCGCACCTTCGTCAAGGAGCGCACGCCCGGCGAGCGCTTCGGCGAATGGGTCGTCCGCGCCGAGGAGGCAGACCTGCGATGACGGGCACTGCTGCAGCGGTCGACACGAAGACGGATCGGGAAGGGACGCGATGACGATCGATATGAACATCGACGAGCTCCGGAGTATTGCCGCGCAGGGGGCGGCAGAACTCGAAGGTGCGTCGGCGCAGGAACTCCTGCGGTGGACGGACGAGACCTTCGGTACCCCCACCACCGACGGTGGACGTAGCGGGTACATCGTCGCGTCCAACATGCAGGACGGTGTCCTGGTCCATCTGGCCGCGCAGCAGCGCCCCGGCGTGGACGTGCTGTTCCTCGACACCGGCTACCACTTCGCCGAGACGCTCGGCACGCGCGATGCGGTGGAGCAGGTGTACGGCGTGAACATCGTCAACGCCCGGGCGCAGCAGTCCGTCGCGGAGCAGGACGCCCTGCTCGGCAAGGATCTGTTCGCCCGCGACCCGAACGAGTGCTGCCGCCTGCGCAAGGTGGTGCCGCTGAAGGAGAGCCTGAAGGGCTACCGCGCCTGGGTGACCGGCATCCGCCGTGTCGAGGCGCCCACCCGCGCGAACGCACCGCTCATCTCGTTCGACGACGCGTTCGGACTGGTGAAGATCAATCCGATCGCGGCATGGTCCGACGAGGACATGCAGAACTACATCGACGAACACGGGATCCTCGTCAATCCCCTCGTCGACGAGGGCTACCCGTCCATCGGGTGCGCCCCGTGCACCACCAAACCACTTCCCGGAGCCGATCCGCGCAGCGGGCGCTGGGCCGGCCGAGCCAAGACCGAATGCGGGTTGCACGCCTCATGACACTCACCGATACGAATCCCACCGACACCCGGACGCTGCTGGACGGCAACCGTTTCGACACCCTCGACGCCCTCGAGTCGGAAGCGATCCACGTCTTCCGCGAGGTCGCGGGCGAGTTCGAACGCCCCGTCATCCTGTTCTCGGGAGGCAAGGACTCCACCGTCCTGCTGCACCTCGCCATCAAAGCGTTCTGGCCCGCGCCGCTGCCCTTCGCGCTGCTGCACGTCGACACCGGCCACAACCTCCCCGAGGTCCTCGAGTTCCGCGACCACGTCGTCGAAAAGTACAACCTCCGACTGCACGTCGCGAGTGTCGAGGACTACCTCGCCGACGGCCGGCTCACCGAGCGTCCCGACGGCATCCGCAACCCGCTGCAGACCGTGCCGCTGCTCGACGCGATCTCGGAGAACCGGTTCGACGCCGTCTTCGGCGGCGGCCGCCGCGACGAGGAGCGTTCGCGCGCCAAGGAGCGGATCTTCTCGCTGCGCAACGCATTCGGCCAGTGGGATCCGAAGCGTCAGCGTCCGGAGCTGTGGAATCTGTACAACGGGCGGCACGCACCCGGGGAGCACGTGCGTGTCTTCCCGCTGAGCAACTTCACCGAGCTCGACATCTGGCGCTACATTGCCCGCGAGAACGTCGAACTGGCGAGCATCTACTACGCGCACGAGCGCCCCGTCTACCGCCGCGACGGCATGTGGATGACCCCGGGTGTCTGGGGCGGTCCGGCCGAGGGCGAAGAGCTCGAGACGCGTTCGGTGCGCTACCGCACCGTCGGCGACGGATCGACCACCGGCGCGATCCTGTCCGAGGCCTCCACGAACGAGGAGATCCTCGCCGAGGTCGCGGCGTCACGACTGACCGAGCGCGGCGCCACCCGCGGCGACGACCGGGTTTCCGAAGCGGCGATGGAAGACCGCAAGCGAGAGGGCTATTTCTGATCATGAGCGACCTTCACGAACAGAGCGTGCAGAGCGACACGCAGCTGCTGCGCCTCGCCACCGCCGGTTCGGTCGACGACGGCAAGTCCACCCTGGTGGGACGACTGCTCTACGACACCAAGTCCGTACTCGCCGACCAGATCGACGCCGTCACCCGCGCGTCGGTCGACCGCGGCCTCGACACCCCCGACCTCTCGCTGCTCGTCGACGGCCTTCGCGCCGAGCGTGAGCAGGGCATCACCATCGACGTGGCGTACCGCTACTTCGCGACGCCGAAGCGCAGCTTCGTCCTCGCGGACACCCCGGGTCACGTCCAGTACACCCGCAACACGGTGTCGGGTGCGTCCACCGCGCAGCTCGTCGTCCTGCTCGTCGACGCGCGCAAGGGTGTCGTCTCGCAGACCCGCAAGCACGCCGCCGTGCTGGCCCTGCTCGGTGTGCCGAAGCTCGTCCTCGCGGTCAACAAGATCGACCTCGTCGAGGATCCGGCCTCGGTGTTCGCGCAGATCTCCGCCGAGTTCGGGGAACTGACGAGTTCGCTCGGCTGGGCACCCGAGGACGTGCAGGAGATCCCGGTCTCCGCGCTGCACGGCGACAACGTGGCCGTGCGCAGCGAGAGCACCCCCTACTACGACGGCCCGACGCTCATCGAGCACCTCGAGTCGGTTCCCGTCGACGCCGATGTGCACGGCCGGCACGAGACCGGTCTGCGCTTCCCGGTGCAGTACGTGATCCGTCCCCGCACCGCCGAGTTCCCCGACTACCGCGGCTACGCCGGTCAGGTCGCGGCAGGGTCCGTGCGCCCCGGTGACGAGGTCGTCGTGCTGCCGTCCGGTGTCCGCACCACCGTCGAGCGCATCGACAGTGCCGACGGCGCATTCGATGTCGCGCACGCCGGCCGGTCGGTGACCCTCGTGCTCGCCGACGACGTCGACGTCTCCCGCGGCGACATCATCGCCACCCCGGAGGCGGCACCCGAGCCGCTGTCGGAGTTCGAGGCCACCGTGTGCTGGCTCGCCGAGAAGCCGTTGCGCCCGGGCGCCCGGTTGCTGCTCAAGCACGGCACCCGCATCACGCAGGCCATCGTCGGGACGATCGACGAGCGGTTCGACGAGCAGGATCTCTCCTCCGTCCCGAGCCCGGAGAGCATCGAGCTCAACGAGATCGCGCGCATCACGGTGCGTGTGGCCGAGCCGATCGCCGCGGACGACTACCGCATCAACCGCCGCAGCGGCAGCTTCCTGCTGATCGATCCGGCCGGGGGCAACACCCTCGCCGCGGGTCTCGTGGGCGACGGACTCGCCGACATCGAGCTCGGGGACCGCGTCCCGGCATGATGCCGCTCGTCGCCGTCGCGCACGGCAGTCGCGACCCGCGTTCGGCGCAGGCCGTGGCTGCCGCGCTCGACACCGTCCGGGCCGAGAACCCCGGTCTGGACGTGCGACTCGCGTTCCTCGACCTGAACACCCCGTCGGTCGGTCAGGCTCTCGACGCGCTCGCCGCGGACGGGCACCGGCAGGTCGCGGTGGTGCCGCTGCTGCTCGGCAGCGCCTTCCACGCGCGGGTCGATCTGCCGGCCCTGTTGCACGAAGCGCAGCAACGTCATCCGCTGCTCGAGGTGCTGTGCTCGCCGATCCTCGGCGACGACGATCTCCTCGTCGACGCGGCTCGCGATCTCATCACGGCCACGGGGGTGTCGGCCGACGATCCGTCCGTCGGTATCGCAGTGTGCGCGGTGGGATCGCGACGCCCCGAAGCGAACCGGGCGACCGGGCTGGTCGTGCCCCGCATTCTCGTCGGCACGGCGTGGACGCAGGCCGCGGCGTGCTTCGCCACGACCGGTCCGTCCGTGGGGACGACCCTCGCCGACCTCACCTCCCGCGGTGCCCGCACCGTCGTGCTGACACCGTGGATCCTCGCCCCCGGACTGCTGTGGGACCGTGCCTGCGCCGAGGCCGACAGCCTCGGGCACGTGCGGGTCGCGCAGACCCTCACCCGGCACGATGCCGTCGCGCGGGTGATCACCGAGCGCTACACCGAGGCCGTGCACCGGCGGCGCGGACTGCGCGTGGCCTGAGTCACTTCCGGATCTCCACCCGAGTTCACGCACGATTTGCATTCCTCCGCTACAACGGAGTCACGGTCGTCGTCCGACGACATCGGTAATCCGGGAGGGCCTCACGTGCAGAACGAACTTCGGCGCTACATCGATCGGCTCCGCACGGAGGGCTATTCGGTGCGCGACGACCACGGTGAGGACCCCGATCTGATCGACATCGAGGGCCGGGCCGTCGACACCTGGCGGGAGAACTATCCGTACGACACCCGGATGGACCGCGCCACCTACGAGGTCGAGAAGTATCTCCTGCAGATCGAACTGCTGAAGTTCCAGTCGTGGGCCAAGGACAACGGCTCCAAGCACATCATCGTGTTCGAAGGTCGCGACGCCGCCGGCAAGGGCGGCACGATCAAGCGGTTCCAGGAGTACATCAACGTCCGGCACGCCCGGACCGTCGCGCTGAACAAGCCGTCCGACCGTGAGCAGGGCCAGTGGTATATGCAGCGCTACATCCAGCACTTCCCCACCGCCGGTGAGCTCGTACTGTTCGACCGCTCCTGGTACAACCGAGCCGGCGTCGAACGGGTCATGGGTTTCTGCAGCGACGACGAGTACGAACGTTTCATGGAGCACGTCCCGTTGTTCGAGAAGCTCGTCGTGGACGCCGGCATCACCCTGACGAAGTTCTGGTTCTCCGTCACCCGGAGGGAGCAGCGCACGCGCTTCGCCATCCGCCAGCTCGATCCGGTGCGGCGGTGGAAGCTGTCGGAGATGGACCTCGAATCGCTCGACAAGTGGGACCAGTACACCGACGCGAAGGAAGAGATGTTCCGGCGCACCGACACCGACTGGGCGCCGTGGACGACCATCAAGTCCAACGACAAGAAGCGGGCCCGGGTCAACGCGATGCGGTTCTTCCTCAACCAGTTCGAGTACGACGACAAGGACCGTCAGATCGTCTTCCCGGCCGACCCGAGGATCGTGCAGCGCGGCAAGGACGCCGTCGGCGACTAGCTGCCGGGAGGTCGTGCTCCGGGCGTGCCGAGGTGCGCAGGACTGGCGCCCAGACTGCGATCCGTACCACACTGGATGGTGACGCGAGGAGGCAGCATGGGCACAGCCAATGTCGGTCACGGAATCGTCGTCGGCATCGACGGATCGGACAGCGCACTCGATGCGGCCCGGTGGGCCGCCTGCGTCGCCCGACGTCTCGGCGAACCGATCGACCTGGTCCACGTTCATCCCCCCACCTCCGGCGACGGGACCGACCCGTCGGAGGCCGTTCTGACCGCCGCGGAAGCGGCAGTTCGGGGCGCGGTCGACCGGGTCGAGGTCCGGCGGTCCACTCCGTCGGGCAAGCCGGATCGAGTGCTCACCGACCTGTCGCGCGAGGCACGGATGATCGTCCTCGGCCACACGACCACCACGGAGTGGGAGTCGATGATCCGGCGCTCCGACGTCGTGTCGGTGGCCAACCACGCGGAATGCCCGGTGGTGACGTGGCGCAGCCGCGACGGATTCCAACCGCCCGACGGGCGCCCGGTCGTCGTCGGAGTGGACGGCACCGAGGTCAGCGAGTCCGCCGTCGAGCATGCGTTCGCGACCGCCGCGGCGCTCGAGGCACCCCTCGTCGCGATCCACACCTGGACGGAGCAGTCCACGCTCACCTACGGCGAGGGGTCACGGTTCACGGACTGGACGGCCTACGTCCAGCACCGGAGGGAGGAGATGAAGTCGCATACCTCCGGGCACACCGAACGGTTCCCCGACGTCGCGGTCTCCTACCGGATCGAGCGGGGCAAGCCCGACATCGTCCTGCTCGAGGAATCCAAGAGTGCCCAGCTCGTGGTGGTCGGCAGCCACGGCCGGAGCCCGCTGGCCGCTGCGGTGGTCGGCTCGAGCAGTCAGGGACTCATCCACCACAGTTGCTGTCCGGTCATGATCTGCCGGGCCCACCACCGATCGGAAACCGAGGCCCACTGAGCCGACCCGCGTGACCCTCGAGCCCCCCGCTCGGTTACTGCGCGGCGGTACCGAGCGGGGCGGTCTCCGACGCGGCCGGAGCGTGCGCGTAGACGGTGTCGCCCGCGACGAGCCCCAGGTCGCGGGTTTCGCCGCGGGTGATCTGCGTCGTGAACTGCTCACCCGTCGCGTCGTTGCGCAGTTCGACGCGCACCTCGAAGCCCAGCCGGACCACACGCTCGACGGTCGCCCGCGTGACACCGACCGAGCCGCCGGAGGTGTCGGAGAGCGCAGGTTGCCGGGCGAGCCGGATATCGTGCGGCCGCACCAGCACGCCGTTGAGCTTGGACACCGTCCCGAGGAACGACATCACGAAGCTGTTCGCCGGGCGATCGTAGAGTTCCTCCGGCGTTCCGACCTGTTCGATACGTCCGGCATTCATCACCGCGATGCGGTCGGCGACGTCGAGCGCCTCCTCCTGGTCGTGCGTGACGAGCACGGTGGTCACGTGCACCTCGTCGTGCAGGCGGCGCAGCCAGGTCCGCAGGTCGGCGCGCACCTTCGCGTCCAGGGCACCGAACGGCTCGTCGAGCAGCAGCACCTGCGGGTCGACGGCGAGAGCACGGGCGAGCGCCATGCGCTGACGCTGGCCACCGGACAACTGCGCCGGATAGCGTCGCTGGAACCCGCCGAGCCCGACGATCTCGAGCAGGTCGTCGACCCGCTTCGTGATCTCGGCCTTGGGCCGCTTGCGGATCTTGAGTCCGAAGGCGACGTTCTCGCGCACGGTCATGTGCTTGAACGCGGCGTAGTGCTGGAAGACGAAACCGATGTCGCGCTTCTGCGGGGTGACGCCGGTGACGTCCTTACCGGCAATGTGGACGGTGCCCGCGTCGAGGGTCTCGAGGCCGGCGATCGAACGCAGCAGCGTCGACTTCCCCGAACCCGAGGGTCCGAGCAGGGCGGTGAGCGAGCCGGACGGGATGTCGATGTCGACGTCGGCGAGTGCGGCGAAATCTCCGTAGTTCTTGCGCGCCCCGGTAACAGTGATCATTCGGTGGTCCTCTTCCGGTCGAGCAGGGTCATCAGCAGCAAGACGATCACGGCGATGGCCATGAGCAGGGTCGCGGCGCTGTAGGCGCCGAAGGTGTTGTGGTCGTCGATGTACCGGGCGTGCACGAGCAGCGTCAGGGTCTGGGAGACGCCGGGGAAGCCGGACGAGACCATGATGACGGCGCCGAACTCGCCGAGGGCCCGCGCGACGGTGAGGACGATGCCGTAGGTCAGGCCCCAGCGGATCGCCGGCAACGTGATCCGCCAGAAGGTCTGCCAGGTGTTCGCGCCGAGGGTCGCGGCGGCCTGCTCCTGCTCCTCACCGATCTCGCGCAGCACCGGTTCGACCTCGCGCACGACGAACGGCAGCGTCACGAAGATCGTCGCGAGCACCATGCCCGGCAGGCCGAAGATCACCTTGAAGCCGAGATCCTCGACGGCACCGAACCAGCCGTTGGCGCCCCACAACATGATCAGGGCGACACCCACGACGATCGGCGAGACCGCGAAGGGCAGGTCGACGACGGCCTGCAACAGTCCCCTCCCCGGGAATCTGCCGCGGACGAGCGCCAGCGCGACGACGATGCCGAAGATCACGTTCACGGGCACGACGATCGCGACGATGAGCAGCGACAGGTTCAGCGCCGAGATCGCCGCCGGGGTGCTGATCGACTCGGCGAACGCCACGATGCCGTTCTCGAAGGTGCGGTAGAGGATCACCCCGATCGGGACGAGCAACAGTACGAACAGGTAGGCGAGCGCGACGAAGCGCAGCGACAGTCGGGATGCGAGGGACGGTTTCACCGGTCGTCCTCCTCTCGGCGCAGCCCCCGATTCGCGACCAGGCGCAGGACGAACAGCACGACGAAGGCGATCACCAGCAGCGCGACGGAGACCGCGGCGGCGTTGACCGGCCGGTCGATCTCGATCTGCTGCTGAATGTACTGCGACGCGACCTGGGTCTTGTACGGGATGTTGCCGCCGATGAGCACGATCGAGCCGTACTCACCGATGGCGCGGGCGAATGCCAGGCCGGTGCCGCCGAGGACCGCCGGCGCGAGCACGGGCAGCACGACCGTGCGGAAGATCGTGAAGTTGCCGGCGCCGAGCGAGGCGGCGGCCTCCTCGACCTCACGGTCGGCCTCGATGAGCACCGGCTGCACCGAGCGCACCACGAACGGCAGCGTGACGAACGCCAGCGCCACCACCAGTCCCGGCTCGGTCGCGTTGAGCTGCACACCGATCGGGCTCTGCGGCCCGTACAGCGAGAGCAGCACGATGCTCGCGACGATCGTCGGTAGCGCGAAGGGCAGGTCGATCAGGGCATTGACGAACTTCTTGCCCGGGAACTCGTCGCGGACGAGCACCCAGGCGATCACCGTGCCCATCACCGCGTTGATCGCCGCGACGACCAGCGAGACGACGACGGTGATCCGTAGGGTCGCCAGGGCGGCCGGAGCGGTGATCGCATCGACGAACGTCCCGAGACCGTCCGAGACGGAGTGGAAGGCCAGGGCCGCGAGGGGAAGCAGGACGATCAGGCTCAACCACAGTGTGGCGATGCCGATACCGAGGGGCCCGACGGCGCCGGTGAACATCCGGCGTTGTGGTCGGGCGGGGGCCGTGGCGGACGGCCGGCGACGCGAACCCGCCGGGGCGGGAGACGAACCTCCCGACCCGGCGGTGTGTTCCGAAACGGTCACGCGCGTGCTCTACTTCGTTGCGTTGTCGTAGATCACCGCGATGGTGCCGGTGCTGTCGGCGAACAGCTCCTCGTTCACGGTCTCCCAACCGCCGAGATCGGCGACGGTCCACAGCTTCTCCGGCTGCGGGAACTCATCGGCGAATTCCTCGGCGGCGGTCGGATCGACGGGACGGAAACCGGCTTCGGCCCACAGGCGCTGGGCCTCGGGGGTGTACAGGAAGTCGTTGAACGCCTGCGCGACCTCGACGTCCTTCGCGTTCTTCAGTACCGCCGCAGGGTTCTCGATCTTGAAGGTGACGGGCGGGGTGACGTGCTCGACGGGGTCGCCGTTGCGCTCGATGAACAGTGCCTCGTTCTCGTAGCTCAGCAGCACGTCGCCGGTGCCCTGCAGGAAGGTCTCGGTGGCCTCGCGACCGGACTTCGGCTGTACCTTCACATGGTCGGTGACCAGTGCGGTGACGTAGTCGATGCCGGCCTGCGGGTCGGCGCCGCCGTTGCTCTTCGCGGCGTACGGCGCAAGCAGGTTCCACTTCGCCGAACCCGAGCTGAACGGGTTGGGGGTGACGACCTCGACATCCGGCCGGAGCAGGTCGTCCCAGTCCCGAATGTTCTTCGGGTTGCCCTCACGGACGACGATGGTCACGACCGATCCGAACGGTATCCCGTTGTAGGCGTTGTCGTTCCAGTTCTCGTCGACGAGTCCCGCGTCGACGAGACGGGTGATGTCGGGCTCGACGGAGAAGTTCACGAAGTTCGCCTCGGCGCCGTCGCGCACCTTGCGGGACTGGTCTCCGGAGGCGCCGTAGGACTGCTGGAAGACGACGCCCTCGCCTTCCTCGGTCTCCTGGAAGGCGGGGATCAGCGAGTCGAATCCGACCTTGGGCACGGCGTAGGCGTAGAGGTTGACCGTGCCGCCGGATCCGTCGCCGCCGCTCTCGGCTCCGACGGTGTCGCTCGAACCACCGGAGCAGGCGGTGAGGGAGAGTGCGGTGACCGCGGCGAACGCCGCGACAGCGAACCTGGAACGTTTCATGACGAGCCTCCTGAGGGGCTGTTTCGAGGGGGGGATGAACGCGACCGGCACCGGACGAGGGGCTGCCGGAATCGGACCGGCCGGGATTCGCGAGGATGCGGCACCGACGGACGAGAGGATCCGGAAGACGGGGACCGCGGAGAGAAGGAGGATTCAGCGACAACAGTCGATGTCGGCGACCGATGGCATGCCCACAGCGATCAACGCCAACTCGTGGCGGAGGCGGGGCAGAGTGGTCGCGGACACGCGGCAGAGATTAGCAGAGGTCGAGGGTCGACCGAAATCGACGATTCGGACACCGGACGTCGAGCACCGAACCGGATGCGCGAGCGGCGTGCTCACATGGAGACGAGCCATGCGACGACGACGATGATCAGCAGCGCGATCAGCGCCAGGGTTACGCGCGAACGCGGCATGTCAGCAATCCTCCGTCGTCGTGGCGGGCGAGTCCGTCTCTCCGCGGCCGAGCAGTCCGAAGACACCGGCCATCGCCCGATCGAGCAGCCATGCAACCCCTGAGCAGGCCGGCACCAGCACTGCGAGCACCAGGGCCACCTGGGGGACGAAGGACAGGCCCGCGAGCCACAGCTCGAAGCCGTCCCACCACGAAGCCACCCGATCCATTGCCTACACCCTAGTAGGTTCGGCAACCGCGCTGCGATCCGCCCGGCCCGCGGTGATCATGGAGGGATGGACCACTACCACTCCTCCTCACCGCTGTCGGGGGCACCCTTCCGACGGAGTCCGTTCCCGCCGATCGACGACTACGCATTCCTCTCGGATTGCGAGAGCACCTGCCTGATCGCACGTGACGGCACCGTGGAGTGGATGTGCGTGCCCCGTCCGGACTCGCCGAGTGTGTTCGGGTCGCTGCTGGACCGCAGCGCGGGACATTTCCGGTTGTCGCCGCACGACCGCACCGTTCCTGCGGCACGCCGGTACCTGCCGGGCGGTCTGGTGCTCGAGACGACCTGGCAGACCGACACGGGTTGGATGATCGTGCGGGACGCGCTGGTCATGTCACCCTGGTACGACGTCGAGGAACGCTCCTCCACGCATCGCCGGACCCCGTCCGACTGGGAGGCCGAGCACATGCTGTTGCGCACGGTGCGCTGCGTGAACGGGACGGTCGACCTGTACGTCAGCTGCGAACCCGCCTTCGACTACCACCGCGGCCGCACCGAATGGAGCTATACCGGCAAGGTCTACGAGGAGGCCACCGCGGTGTGCCGGAACGCGCCGGACGAACATCCGACACTGCGCATGACGACGGATCTGCGCCTCGGAATCGAGGACCGCGAGGTCCGCGCGCGACGTCGACTCCACAAGGGCGACACGGCCTTCGTCGCATTGTCGTGGTCGGACTGCCCGATGCCGCACACCTTCGACGAGGCCGCCGTCAAGATGACCGCCACCCAGGACTACTGGCGCGAGTGGATCACGACGGGCCGCTTCCCGGATCACCCGTGGCGCACCTACCTGCAGAGCAGCGCTCTGACGCTCAAGGGACTGACCTACAGCCCGACCGGGGCGCTGCTCGCAGCGTCGACGACCTCACTCCCCGAAACACCTGGCGGAGAACGTAACTGGGACTACCGTTACGCGTGGGTACGCGATTCGACCTTCGCACTGTGGGGTCTGTACACCCTCGGGTTCGACCGGGAGGCCGACGACTTCTTCTCGTTCATCCTCGACGTCTCGCGCGACGCGGACGGCGTCCGCTATCCGCTCCAGGTGATGTACGGGGTGGGCGGTGAGCGCGAGTTGCCGGAGTCGACCCTCGATCATCTGAGCGGCTACGACGGCGCCACCCCGGTCCGCATCGGCAACGACGCCTATCACCAACAGCAACACGACATCTGGGGCACACTGCTCGACTCGGTGTACCTGCACGTCAAGTCCCGCGGGCACTTCCCCCAGACGTTGTTGCACACCCTGCGCCGGCAGGTCGAGGAGGCAGCGGCCAACTGGCGCAAGCCCGATCGCGGCATCTGGGAGGTGCGCGGCGAACCCCAGCACTTCGTGTCGTCGAAGGTCATGTGCTGGGTGGCACTCGATCGCGGCGCGAAACTCGCCGAACTGCAGGGTCGTCCCGACTACGCCCGGAAGTGGGCGGCGATGGCCGACGAGATCAAGGCCGACGTCCTCGAACACGGCGTCGACGAACGCGGCGTCTTCACCCAGCGGTACGGCCACCCGTCACTCGACGCGTCGGCTCTGCTGATCCCCTTGTTGCGCTTCCTGCCCGCAGACGACCCCCGGGTGCGGGCCACGGTGCTGGCGATCGCCGACGAACTCACCGAGGACGGGCTGGTGCTGCGCTACCGGGTGGAGACCACCGACGACGGGCTCGCGGGCAAGGAGGGCTCGTTCACCATCTGCTCGTTCTGGCTGGTCTCGGCGCTCGTCGAGATCGGCGAGATCGAGCGGGCCGCCGCACTGTGCCAGCGCCTGCTCGACTACGCGAGCCCCCTGAAGCTCTATGCCGAGGAGATCGACACCGAGAGCGGACGTCATCTGGGGAACTTCCCGCAGGCGTTCACCCACCTGGCGCTCATCAATGCCGTCGTCCATGTCATCCGCGCAGAGCGGGAGATCGGAGCGGGCAACTTCCGGCCCGCGCATCTCGGACCGTGAGCCGGTCTCAGGCGACTCAGCGCCACCGCATCCGGGGAGACGTCGGTCTGCCACGGATAGAGGCCGCGCTCGTCGCCGTACGAGCCGGCGCTGTAGTACGCGATGGGCTGCACCCCGAGTTCGACGAGAGCGTCGAGCCATTGGCTGGAGGTCGCGACGATCCGCTCGGGTGTGCCCTCGATCGTCGTCGTGCCGTAGGAGTGCTCGACGGTGACGGTCTCGCCGCCGGCGGTCGCGGTGTCATCGGTGTCCGACGAACACGCCACGAGGGTCGGGGCGACGAACAGTACGAGCGCTACCGCGGAGAGAACGACTCGGCGCATGGGCGACCTCCACTTCAGGTGAGGCTCACCTCAGCTCGAATGTGGACGTCCGTGTGCCGGCGCAGTGCTCAACGGAAGCGGGACAGCAGGGTCTCCGCCTGTTCGGCGATACCCCGGATCACCTCGCCCGCGGGTCGCTCGGAGCGCACCAGACCGGCGGCCTCCCCCGCGTAGACCACCCCGATGTCGGGATCGTCACCGGTGTACGCCGCGGCGAGGGTGTCCTCGTCGGCGCCCCGGCCGTGCCACTCCTCGGTGAACGCATTGCGCAGGGCGCGTCCGCCCCAGCGCGCCGGCCACGGCTGGTGCCGGGCCTTGTCGAAGACGTCGGTGTAGACGGTGTCGGCGCTGCCGGCCTCCACGAGCCGGCCACGGGCGTAGTCGGGGCCGACGGTCTCCGGGCTGGCGAGCAGCGCCGTCCCGACCAGGGCGCCCTGCCCTCCGGCTGCGAGCACCGCTGCCAGACCGCGACCCGTGGCGATGCCACCTGCGGCGAGCACGGGCAGCGACGTCGACTCGAGCACCTCCTGCAGCAACGGGAGGGTACCGATCCGGCCCGTGTGCCCACCGGCCTCATGGCCCTGCGCGATCACCGCGTCGACACCCGCTGCCTCGACCACGCGCAGATCGTCGACCGTGTTGATCTGCGAGAGGACGACGGCCCCGGCCTCGTGGACGCGCTCGATGTAGGGAGCGGGATCGCCGAACGAGAGCGTGACCAGTTGCGGGCGGTGCTCGAGCACCGCGGTGAGGAGGCTGTCGTCGTCGGCAAGCGCCCAGGTCATCAGACCGAATCCCACGGCCCCACCACCGATCTCGCGGGCGGTGCGCACCTCGCCCTCGATCCACTCGGCGGTGTTGTACCGGGCGGCACCGATCAGGCCGAGTCCGCCGGCCCGCGTCACCTCGCCGGCGAGCCGCCCACCGGCCCGGCCACCCATGGGCGCACCCAGCAGTGGAACGGAGATTCCGAGTTCACGGGTGAGCCAGGTGTCGAGCACGCGAATCCTTCCGGTGGGCGTCGCAGCAGGAGCGACTACTTCTTCGGCTTGTCGGACGAGGCCTCGGACGACAACGCGGCGACGAACGCCTCCTGCGGAACGTCGACGCGGCCGATGGTCTTCATCCGCTTCTTGCCTTCCTTCTGCTTCTCGAGCAGCTTGCGCTTACGGCTGATGTCGCCGCCATAGCACTTGGCGAGAACGTCCTTGCGGATCGCCCGGATGTTCTCGCGGGCGATGATCTTCGAGCCGATTGCGGCCTGGACGGGCACCTCGAACTGCTGCCGCGGGATGAGTTCCTTGAGCTTGGTCGTCATCTTGTTGCCGTAGGCGGCCGCGGCGTCCTTGTGGACGATCGCGCTGAATGCGTCGACGGCCTCGCCCTGCAACAGGATGTCGACCTTGACCAGCGCGGCCTCCTGTTCTCCGGCCTCCTCGTAGTCCATCGAGGCGTAGCCGCGGGTGCGCGACTTCAGCGAGTCGAAGAAGTCGAAGATGATCTCGGCCATCGGCAGCGTGTACCGCAGCTCGACGCGGGTCTCGGACAGGTAGTCCATACCGCCGAGCTCACCGCGCCGCGACTGGCACAGCTCCATGATCGAACCGATGAACTCGCTCGGCGCGATGATGGTGCACTTGACGATCGGTTCGTAGATCTCGCGAGCCTTGCCCTCGGGCCAGTCGGACGGGTTCGTCACGACGACTTCCTGGCCGCCTTCGAGCACGACGCGGTAGACGACGTTGGGAGCCGTGGAGATCAGGTCGAGGCCGAACTCGCGCTCGAGGCGCTCGCGGGTGATCTCCATGTGCAGCAGACCGAGGAAGCCGCAGCGGAAACCGAACCCGAGAGCGACGGACGTCTCGGGCTCGTAGGTGAGCGCGGCGTCGTTGAGCTGGAGCTTGTCGAGCGCGTCGCGCAGCACCGGGTAGTCGGAGCCGTCGACCGGGTACAGACCGGAGTAGACCATCGGGCGCGGTTCGCGGTAGCCGGTGAGCGGCTCCTCCGCACCGTGGCGGGCGGTGGTGACGGTGTCGCCGACCTTCGACTGGCGCACGTCCTTCACGCCGGTGATGAGATAGCCCACCTCGCCGACGCCGAGACCGGCGGTGGCCTTGGGTTCGGGCGAGACGATGCCGACCTCGAGCAGTTCGTGGGTCGTGCCCGTCGACATCATCTTGATCTTCTCGCGGGGCACGATCTTGCCGTCGACCACACGCACGTACGTCACGACGCCGCGGTAGGTGTCGTACACGGAGTCGAAGATCATGGCGCGGGCGGGCGCGTCGGCGTCACCGACCGGCGGCGGCACCTGGCGGATCACGGCGTCGATGAGTTCGGGGACGCCCTCGCCGGTCTTGCCGGAGACCCGGAGCACGTCGGACGGCTCACAGCCGATGATGTTCGCGATCTCACCGGCATAGCGGTCGGGATCGGCCGCGGGCAGGTCGATCTTGTTGAGGACCGGGATGATCGTCAGGTCCTTGTCGAGCGCAAGGTAGAGATTGGCGAGGGTCTGCGCCTCGATGCCCTGCGCGGCGTCGACGAGCAGGACCGCGCCCTCGCACGCCTCGAGCGCGCGGGAGACCTCGTAGGTGAAGTCGACGTGGCCCGGGGTGTCGATCAGGTGCATCACATAGTCTTCGCCGTCGAGCTTCCACGGCAGACGTACGTTCTGCGCCTTGATCGTGATGCCACGCTCGCGCTCGATGTCCATGCGGTCGAGGTACTGGGCGCGCATCTGCCGCTCCTCGACCACCCCGGTGAGCTGCAGCATCCGGTCCGCGAGCGTCGACTTTCCGTGGTCGATGTGCGCGATGATGCAGAAGTTCCGGATCTTTGCGGGGTCCGTGAACGTGGTGTCGGCGAAGGTGCTGATGTCGTGCTCCTGACTCGGACTGGCAGCGGCCAGCAGACCGCGGTCACCCTGCAGAATATCCAAGTCGGGCGGCGGCCGGGATTTCGCCCGGGTCAGGTCCGGTTAAGCTCGGTTCCCGTGGCCGGTACATGGAAGAAGTTGGGCAGGCAGCTGGGGCGTCTCGCCGTCGACCAGGGTCCGAAGATCTACCAGCAGTTGCAGCAGTCCGGGGCGCTCGACAAGGCGCGCGCCGCGTTGAACGCGGCCGGCCGGACCGGCGCAGCGAGCGGAACCTCGGGGAGCGGTACCACTGCGGCACCGAAGCCCGGCGCGTCCGGGACCACGGCGCCGAAGCCAGGTGCCGCGAAGACCCAGTCCGGCACGAAGCGTCCGGCCCCCGGTCGCCCGGTGGCGTCGCGCACCACGCCCACGGCGCAGCGTGCCCGCCGCCTCGAGTACTCCCCCGACCTCGACGGTCGCGCCGATCCGGGTGAGATCGTGTGGACCTGGGTGGCCTATGAAGAAGATCCGACGGAGGGCAAGGACCGCCCGGTGCTCGTCGTGGGCCGCGACGACAGGACGCTGCTCGGGCTGATGCTCTCGTCGAACTCCGACCGCGACGGTCACCGCGACTGGCTCGGAATCGGCTCCGGACCGTGGGACGCGGAGAACCGCCCGAGCTGGGTGCGCCTCGATCGCGTGCTCGACGTCCCCGAGGACGGCATCCGCCGCGAAGGCGCGATCCTCCCCCGCGCACGATTCGATCGGGTCGCGACCCGGCTCCGTACCGATTTCGGCTGGAGCTGAATCGGGCCGCGCCCTGACCGCAGGCCCTCAGGAGGCCCGGAGCCCGTACCGCCGCCCGAAGAGGAAGGTGTAGACGAGCGCTCCGAGCGCTCCGCCGATGAGCGGGAACACGATGAATGCCCACAGCTGCCCGAGCGCACCGTCCTGGTAGAAGGCGACGGCGAGGCTACGGGCGGGATTGACCGACGTGTTGTCGATCGGGATCGAGATCAGGTGGATCACCGCGAGAGTGAAGCCGATGGCGATGCCGGCGATCGGCGCGTCGGCCACCTGATCGGTCGCACCCAGCACCACGAAGACGAGCACGGCCGTGAGCAGGACCTCGACGACGATCATCGCGCCGATGCCGTAGCCGTTCTCGAGCACGCCGCCGAGCGGACCGTGCACCGCCGAGGGGCTGTGCGCGCCCCAGCCGTTCGCCCCGAGGCCGTCGGCGGCACGGTCGTAGCTCGGCAACGACGACGCCACCGCGTAGAGCGTCAGACCGGCGACCAGACCGCCGACGACCTGCGCGATCCAGTAACCCACGGCGCGCACCGGCGTCACGTGACCGACGATGAGCTGCCCGAGCGTCACCGCCGGGTTCACGTGACACCCGGAGATCGGGCCGATGGTGTACACGAGGAACAGCAGGGTCAGGCCGAACGCCAGTGCGACGCCGAGCTGACCGACATAGGTTCCGGCGAACACCGCGGTACCCACCGCGGAGAACACCAGGAGGAAGGTTCCGATCGCCTCCGCCACGTACTTCCGCAGGTCGGAGAACTCACCGGGGTCTCTGATTTCCAGGGAGGTCTGGCGTGCGAGATCTTCGTCGATTCGGGACTCGGGATCGCGTGGGGGTTCCATGGGTCACCTCGATGTTCGCGGTCCCGCTCGCAGGCGGAACCTGGTGGTAGAACACTTCGAGTCGATGCACCGCAGCCGCGAACTCGTCGTTCGCGCTGTGAGGGAGATTACGCATGCGCCGTGACCTCGACAACGACATCGTGCACCGTGGCGTGTCCGCCCATGTAGATGCCCTCTCGCGGCGGCACGCAACAACAACAGTCAGGTGCGCGTAGTCCTGGCCGAAACGATCAGGCCGGTGAGAAGGGTGATTCGACCGCCGGTTTGGGCTTTGCGATCCGTTCTTGGTAACCTTGTCCATCGGTGCTCAGATGCACCCAGAGCTTTCCTACCAGCTACCAGCAAGACGACAGGATTTTACGCGTGGCCAACATCAAGTCCCAGGTGAAGCGGATTCGCACCAACGAGCGCAACCGACTCCGGAATCAGTCGGTGAAGTCGTCGCTTCGTACGGCGATCCGTTCGTTCCGCGAGGCTGCGGCCGCTGGCGACAAGGACAAGGTCAACGAGCTCCTCGTCGCCACGAGCCGTCAGCTCGACAAGGCTGCCAGCAAGGGTGTCATCCACCCCAACCAGGCTGCCAACAAGAAGTCTGCTCTCGCGAAGCTTGCCAACAAGCTCTGAGTTCATCGCTCCGAGGTAGTAGACGCAGGCTCTGCTTCACGAAGGCCGTCCCCCGCCGGGGACGGCCTTCGTGGCGTTGAACGACAGAAATGATGCCGCCCGCCGGAATCGGCCGCGGGCACGAGCACGAGCACGGGCACGGGCACGGGCACGGCGGAGAAGCCTCAGGCCGCCAGCTCGGAGATGACCCGCACGGCGTGCTCGAGGGCGTAGTCCGGATCGGCCGCGGCTCCCTTGACGTCGGCGTTGAGCGCAGCGACCACCGTGAGTGCGGTCCCGATCGACGCCGGCGCCCACGTGCGCGCCTGCGCCTGCGCCTTCTTCACCTTCCACGGCGGCATACCCAGCGACGACGCGAGGGAGAACGGGTCGCCGCGACCGGCCGAGCCGACCCGGGCGATCGTGTGCACGGCGTCGGCGAGAGCATCGGCGAGCAGCACGTGGGCGACACCGCGGTGCATCGCCCACCGTAGCGCTTCGAGCGCACCGGCCGTATCGCCGGCCACGGCCTTCTCGGCTACGTCGAATCCCGACACCTCGGCCTTGCCCGAGTAGTAGCGTCGCACGGCCGCAGCATCGATCTTGCCGCCGGTGTCGGCCACGAGCTGGCTGCACGCCGCAGCGAGTTCGCGCAGGTCGGAACCCACCGCCTCGATGACGAGCTGTTCGACATCGCCCGAGACTCGCACCCCCGCAGCCTGGAACTCCTTGTGGACGAACGTCCGCACCCACGCCGCCTTCTCCCCCGCCTTCGCGGGAGCGGCACACATGTGCTCCTCGGCGCCGCGCTTGCGCAGCGCGGGCACCATCGCCTTGGTGCGTCCCCCGCCGCTGTGGAGGATCACCAGTGTCACGCCCGGAGGCGGATCGCCCGCGACATCGAGGATCAGCGCCGCGGCGTCCTTCCCGGCGTCGGCGGTGGATTCGAGGATCACGATGCGTTCTTCCGCGAACAGCGACGGACTCAGCAGCTCGGCGAGTTCGGGTACGCCCGCGTCGCCGGCGCGGAGCCTCGAGACGGGGAGATCGCCGGGAGTTTCGCTGCGCGTGCGGACATCGGACACGATCTTCGCGACGGCACGGTCGACGAGCAGTTCTTCCTCACCGAGGATCAGATGCAGGGACGCGTCGCTCACGGTTCGATCGTGCCACGCACGTCCGACACCACCGCGAGCGCCCCGGAGGCGGCACGGAGCACTGCAACGTCGCCGTGCAGGTCGGTCCGCAGGACCCGCGCCCCGATTCCGGTCAGGGTGGAGACGATCTCGGGATGGGGATGCCCAAACAGGTTGTCTCGCCCGGCGCTGACGAGGGCGACGCTCGGCCGCACAGCGGTGAGGAAGCGTGCGGGTGTGGTGCGCGAGCCGTGGTGCGGCACCTTCAACACGTCCGCACGCACGTCGGTGCCCGACCGCACGAGTGCGTCGAGCGCGGCCTCCTCCGCGTCTCCCGGCAACAGGACCCGGCCCACGACGGTGTCGACCGCCAGGACGAGCGAGTTGTCGTTCTCGGAACCGCCTGTCCGTCGCCCGGCCGGGCCCAGCACCCGGATGTCGAGATCGCCCGCACGCAGGGTCGCACCGGCACCCACTTCCCGCACCACGACACCGACCCCGGTCGCCGCGTCGAGCACACCCGCCGCGTCGTCACCGGCAGCACCCGGCGCGACCACGACCATCTCGACCGAGCGCCCGGTGAGGACACCGCGGATCCCACCCGCGTGGTCGGCGTGCAGGTGTGACACGACGAGCAGTGCGATACGGCGAATCCTCAACCGGCGCAGGCACCGATCGACGGGTTCCGGTTCGGGTCCGGTGTCGACGACGACCGCGCGCCCGTCCCCCGTCGCCAGCACCAGCGCATCGCCCTGACCGACATCGCATGCGACGAGTACCCATTCGGCTCCGGGCCAGCCCGGTCGCAGCATCCGCACCGGCAGCCACACCGCCGCGACGGCCACCGCAATCACGAGAGCCGTGATCCGCACCCGCCGGTGACGAGCCACCGACCACGCCACCGCGACCAGCACCGCCGCGACCACTGCCCCCACCGGCCCGTCCGGCACCTCGAGTTCGGCCGACGGCAACGATGCCGCCCGGTCGGCCACCGCGATCAGCCACCACAGGAACGGCCCGGTGCCGCGCGCGAGCACCTCCCCAACCCACGGGACGACGGAGGCGCCCACCGCGACCAGCGAACCGAGGACCGTCAGCGGCGCAAGTACCGGGGCGACTAGGACATTGGCCGCGACCGACACGACACTCACGGTCCCGCTCACCGCCGCGACGAGAGGTGCGGTCGCTACGAACGCGACCAGCGACATTGCCGCGACCTCCGCGATGGGACGCGGCCACCCGCGATCCACGAGCCGGGTCACGACAGGTGGCGCGGCGACGATCAGTGCCGCCGTCGCGGACACCGACAGCGCGAACCCGACGTCGACGGCGAGGTCGGGCAGGAGTACGAGCAGTACGCCCACCGCGGTGCACAGGGCGGGAAGTGCCTGTCGCTCACGACCCGTCACGAATGCCAGCAACCCGATCGATCCCATCGCGGCCGCGCGCACCACACTCGCCGACGGACGGACCACGACGACGAAGGCGACGAGAGCCGTCGCGGCGAGGATGGTCCCGGAACGCGGTCCGAGTCCTACCGCGCGCACGAGGAGCAGTACCGCTCCGAGGACGATGCTGACGTTGGCTCCGGACACGGCCGTCAGATGCGTCAGTCCGGCCACCCGGAAGTCCTCCCGCACCTCGTCGGTCAGCGCCGTGGTGTCGCCCACCACGAGACCGGGCAGCAGGCCGGCCCGGTCGGCGGGAAGCACCGCGGAACCCACCTGCGCGAGCCGGTCGCGTACCGTGCCAGCCCATCGCTGCCACACCGGGGGCAGACCGACGACCGTGGGTGCGTTCTCCGCGTGGAGCACCGCCACCGTGGTGCCCGGCCCGGTGTGCGGCGCCGCCCGCACGCGTGCGGTGACCGACTGCCCGGGCAGGAGATCTCCTCACGAGTCGGCCGGGGCGAGCACCACCACCGATCCCCCGGTGTCCATGGATCGTCCACCGACCGTCACGTGCTCGAGCCGGGCCGGGATGCGTACCCGGGGTGTGTCGTCGAAGGCCGCGGCCCGGATGCGTCGCGGGTCGTCGGTGGGGAGGAGGACGACGCCGGCCCACGCTCCCCTTTCCGCTGCGGAGGCGATCGGGTGCTGGTCGGCGGCCCACATCCGTAGACCGGCGGCCGACCCGAATCCCGCGACGACGGCCAGTGCGGCGAGGAGGATCCGCGCACCTCCGCGTGGGATGCGACCGGTCGCGACGAGACGGACCGTCACGGCGCATCCGACGACGGCCGCGACCGCCACGGCGGTGACGATCCGCCATCCCGTGTACAACCCGAGAAGTGTCACGGCCCACGCGGCCAGCGCGCACGGCACCAACCGGGCATCGAGAACCGTTGCGGCGTCGGACCCGTCGTTCCGTCCGGTCACACCGTCACCAGTTCACGCAGCCTCGCGAGTCGCGCCGGTCCGATCCCGTCGACCTCACCGAGTTGTTCGACGTCCGTGAACGGTCCGTTGGTGTCGCGCCACGAGACGATCGCCGCGGCCGTGACGGGACCGACGCCCGGCAGCGCGTCGAGCGCGGTCTCGTCGGCGGTGTTGAGATCCACCGGCCCGCTTGCCTCCGGTGGAGCATCGCCCGGTGTCTGCGCCCCGACGATTCCACTGGCCTGCGGAACAGGTTGGGGCGGGGCGATTCCCACGACGATCTGGTCACCGTCGGCGACCCGCCGGGCCAGATTCAGGCCGATGAGGTCGGCGCCGTCGACGGCACCGCCGGCAGCGTCGAGCGCGTCGGCCACACGGGATCCCGCCGGCAGCCGCACGAGCCCGGGACGTGTCACCGCACCCACGACGCTGACGACGAAATCGGCGGAATCCGGTTGTGCCGTGTCCGTCTCCCTCGCGGCGGACGGCTCTGCCGTGTCCACGACTTCGACTCTCGGCAGCGGCGGTACCGGTTCGGGGACCGGCCGGTCGCGCCACACGACGACGAGTGCCACTGCGGCGGCGAGCACTCCGATCGCGGCGAGAGCAGCGGTTCCCCGTCGTCCCGTGTCCCATCGCGCGGCGGTCAGCCGATCGACGAATCGTTCCCGGCCGGGACCGCTGTGGAGGGGTTCGTCGCCGTCGTCCGGATCCGCCCAGGGGTGGTCGTTCGCCGACCTGTCGTCGGTCCAGGGCGGTTCCGCGGGCATCGCCGAGGAACGCGTGATCGCGCCGAGGCGGGTGCGCGCGAGATCACGGTGGTCACTGCTCGCCATGCCGCGACGCTAACCGCGGCCGCGACCGCCGGATTCGGTGTCGGCGCCGATCCGGCCGGGGTTGTGGATGACCCGCACCCCTGTGGATGAATGCCCGGATGGGGCCTCCACCGGCATCATCCGGGCCGGGAGGTGGTGTAGGTGGTCAGTCCTCGGAGACACCGGTCGCCGCGGAGGCGACGACCACACCGACCGCACCCGGCCCGACGTGCGCGCCGAGAACCGCGTCGAGTTCGGACACGACGATCTCGGTGCCTTCCGGAAGGCGCTGTGCGAGCTGATCGACGAGGCTGCGCGCCCGCTCGGGTGCCCCGCGGTGGTGCACCGCGACGAGCGGTTCGTCGCCCACATCGGTCGCGGCTCCGTCGACGAGCTTGGCCATCGCCTTGGTCATCGTGCGGGTCTTCTCCCGCAGGACGAGCTTGCCGTCGGAGATGTGCAGCACGGGCTTCATCGCGAGCGCGGTACCCAACAGCGCTGTGGCCGTGCCGATCCGGCCACCGCGACGGAGGTGGTCGAGCCGGTCGACGACGAGCAGGGTCCGGGCGGACGCCGCGACCTCCACGGCCCGCTCGTACACCCGGGCCAGGTCTTCTCCGGCCCGTGCGGCGCGCACCGCTTCGAGGACGGCGAAACCCGAACCCATGGCGGTGTTCCGCGAATCGACGAGCCGGATCCGGTCGCCCAGCGATTCGGCGGCGTGCCGGGCTGCGTCCCATGTCCCGGACAGCACCCGCGAGAGGTGCACGGCTACGACGCCGTCTCCTCCACTGTCCTCGAGCGCCTCGGTATAGGCGTCGGTCAGTTCTGCGGGAGACGGACCGGAGGTCGTCACGGTCGACAGGTCCTCCGGCAACTCGTCGACGCCCTCGCGGAGGTCGCGTCCGCCCGCGATGATGTGCAGTGGCACAACACGGATGTCGTACCGACGGACCAGTTCAGGGTCGATACAACTCGACGAATCTGTGACGACGACGACGGACACGACGCCTACCGTAGGCCCTCCACCGGGACTTCCGCATCCCGATGCACGATCCGGACCGCGTCGCCGACAGCGGCGGCGACACGGCGGTGTCCTTCCCAACCCCAGTGGATCCCGTCGGGATTGGCGTCGTCGGAGAAGACGTTCTCCCGCACCGCTTCGGCGAGATCGACGAGGGGAACCGACTTCTCGGCCGCCCAGCGGGTGATCGCGCGTGCCGCGGGGAGCCGGCCGGCATGCACCGACCGGTACTGCTCGCTGCGGTGCACCGACGGCATGGTGCCGATGACGGGCAGATCGGGGCGCATGTATGCCAATGCGTCCCTGATCGTTTCGAGGTACTCGACGCTGACCCGGGGTGGGAGCGCCACCGGTCGCCCGAGCGGTGACAGTCGCGGCTGCAACCACCCGTAGGCGTTACGCGCCGCGCGACGCAGGGCCGGCGGGCGGATGTAGCGCAGGCCCTCCCGCAGTGCGGTGGGCAGCGGGGACGGGAGGGTGTCCATCCCGCCCACTGCCAGGACGACGGCTCCGGCGTGCGGGATCGCGGCCCACACCCGCGGGTCCTGGGTCATGGCCCACCACGCGTCGCGTGTGGTCCACCCGATCCGGGCGACGAGTTCGACGTCCCATCCGAGTTCGGCCGCGACCAGGTTGGGCCAGATCTGCGGATGGTCGGCGGGCAGGCCGCCCTTCGGGCCGTAGTAGCTCAGGGAGTCACCGATCACCAGCAGGACCGGGCGCTGCGGGGCGGCGTCGGTTCCGATCGGCGTGGGTTCAGAGGACGTCATCGGGCGCCACCGTGGCCGACGCGTTCCAGACGTCGAGGCGCCAGGACGGCACCTCGCCGTATCCGCTGAGCTGCACCCATCCGGTGTTCCCGAGACCGCCGAGGACGGACCACCGATCGACGGGCAGGTCGAGCAGGGCGGCGGTGAGCGCGGCGATCAGACCCCCGTGTGCGACCAGCACGATGGGCCGATCGCTCCAGTCCTCGTACTTGTCGAGCAGTTCGCCGACGACGGCCATGCTGCGCCGCGCGACGTCGATCCGGTTCTCGCCTCCCGGCGGTGCCCAGGTCGCGTCGGCGCGCCACGCGCTGCGCGCGCCCGGGGCCACGGCGTCGACCTCGGTGTGGGTCAGGCCCTGCCATTCGCCGAGATGCGTCTCGCGCAGCCGCGTGTCGATCGCGACCGGCAGCCCGATGCGATCGCCGAGCGCGGTCGCCGTGTCGTAGGCGCGGCGCAGATCGGACGAGACGACGGCGAGCGGATCGAACCGGGCGATCGCGTCGGCGACGGCGAGCGCCTGCTGCCGGCCGAGCTCGGAGAGGTCGGTGTCGAGCTGGCCCTGCATCCGCCGCGTGGCGTTGTACTCGGTCTGGCCGTGGCGCAGCAGCACCAGCTGCCGCACCCGCGGGCTCTGCGAACCCTCCTCCGGACGACTCACACGTCCTCCGGCGAGTCGGCGGCGTCGATCGCCGAACGGGGGCCACCCACACCATCGACCTCGATGGTCGGGCAGTCCTTCCACAGGCGGTCGAGGGCATAGAAGTTGCGCTCGTCCTCGTGCTGGATGTGCACCACGACGTCGACGTAGTCGAGCAACGTCCACCGTCCCTCGCGGGTGCCCTCGCGGCGGACGGGCTTGTGGCCGGCCTCGCGCAGCTTCTCCTCGACGTTGTCGACGATGGCGTTGACCTGACGCTCGTTGGGTGCGGACGCGATGACGAAGCAATCGGTGATCACCAGTTGCTCGGACACGTCGAGCACCACGACGTCGGTGGCGAGTTTCTCGTCGGCGGCCAGGGCTGCGATTCGGGCCATCTCCGTGGCTTCTGCCGTTGCGCTCACTGCGTGCTCTTTCTCTCGATGGTGCCGGGGGTGTTTCCGTCGAACACCGGGACGGGATCTCCGTCGGGGTGCGTATTCGTGCGGTAGAGCCGGCGTTTGCTGATGTACTGCACCACTCCGTCGGGGACCAGATACCAGACGGGACGGTTCTCGCGGGCCCTCCTGCGGCAGTCCGTGGAGGAGATCGCCAGTGCCGGGATCTCCACCAGGCTCACCGCCTCGGCCGGGAGTTCGTCCAGATGCGGTGCCAGGTGTTCGGCGTGAAGGTCGTATCCGGGCCGGGACACCCCGACGAAGCGGGCGAGGTCGAACAGGGTCTGCCAGTCCTGCCAGGACAGGATCGATCCCAGTGCGTCCGCGCCGGTGATGAAGTACAGATCCGCGTCGGGATACTGCTCGCTGAGATCGCGCAGGGTGTCGACGGTGTAGGTGGGTTTGCGTCGATCGATGTCGACGCGGCTGACGGAGAACCTCGGGTTGGATGCGGTCGCGATCACCGTCATCAGGTAACGGTCCTCGGCGGGGCTGACGTCGCGTCCGGTCTTCTGCCAGGGTTGCCCGGTGGGCACGAAGATCACTTCGTCCAGGTCGAAGCTCGCGGCGACCTCGCTGGCCGCCACGAGGTGTCCGTGGTGGATCGGGTCGAACGTTCCACCCATGACGCCCAGGCGGCGCCTGGAGGCCGAGGGCCGATCCGTTGGCTGATGCACGGTTGTCCAGCTTACGGGTTCACACGGGGAGCAGACTCGCCACCACCGTTGCGAGCTGCTGCGCCGACCGGCACTCGTGCATCGTGACGACCTCGCTGTAGACCCTGGCGGCCGAATCCCCCGAACCCCATTGTCCCTTCGGCTCGGGATTGAGCCAGTGCGCGTGCCGTGCGACGGACACGAGATGTTCGAGGACTTCGAGGTTCGGATTGCGGTAGTTCGTGCGGCCGTCGCCGAGGATCAGCAGCGAGCTGCGGCTGGTGAGGGCGTGGGCGTGGTTCTCGGCGAAGCCGCCGAGGGCGTGTCCGTAGTCGGAGTGACCGTCGTAGGTGATCAGCTCCGCTTCCTTCAGCATCCGCGACATGGACTCGCCCAGATCGGACCCTGCGGCGAAATGATGGGTGACCTCGTCGGCGGTGTCGATGAACGCGAACACGCGCACGCGGGAGAACTGTTCGCGTAGGGCGTGCACGAGCAGCAACGTGAAGTGCGAGAAGCCGGCGACGGAGCCGGAGACGTCGCAGAGCACGACGAGTTCGGGACGCGCCGGACGGGGCTTGCGGTTGACCAGGTCGATGGGCACGCCACCGGTCGACATGGACTTGCGCAGTGTGCGCCGCAGGTCGATGGCGCCGGCACGAGCGCGCCGGCGGCGCGCCGCGAGACGGCTCGCGAGCAGACGCGCGAGCGGCATGACGCTGCGGCGCAGGGCGACGAGTTCCGCGTCGGACGCGCGCAGGAAGTCGACCTCCTCGGCAAGCTTGGGCACCCCGTACTTCTCGACGCGTTCGCGGCCGAGTTGCTCGGCGGTGCGTCGCCGGGTCTCCCGTTCGACCATCGCCCGGAAATCGGCGATGCGCTGGGCGGCGGTGCGCCGCGCGACCTCGCTCTCGTAGGCGGCGTCGTCGCGTTCCTCGCGGGTGCTGTTGCCGAGCAGTCCCTCGAGGATCTTCGTGAGCAGGGTGTCCGGGGAGACGTCGCGAAGCGCCTGATAGGCCGAGAAGGACGGGCCGTTCGACGACGCATACTGGCCGAGTTCCTCGACGATGGCGGAGACGAGCATCTCGGAGGCCTCGAGTGCCTCCGGCGACTCGTCGGACAGCAGCTCGGCGATGAGATCGCGTAGGGCCTCGAAGTCGACCTCCCCCGTGGGGGTGCGCGGGATGCTCGCCTGAGGGTCGGTGGCCTCGCGGCGTCCGATCGCGGGCGGGAACCACAGGTCGAACAGGGCGTCGAAGGTCGGCCGGTGTGTGGACCGGCGGAGCAGGGTGCACGCGAGGCCTTCGCGGAGGGCCTCCCGATCGAGAAGATCGAGCACCGTCATGACCCGTCCGGCGTCGACCGTCTCGGACGGCCCGACCGCGATGCCGCGGCGGCGCAGCGCCTCGACGAATCCGACCAGGTGCCCGGGCAGTCCGTGGGGTGCCGGGGGCGCCTCGGATCCGGGAAGGTGCGCGGCGGCCATGTCAGTTCAACCGGAGCTCGGCGGCAGCGCGGATCTGGTCGGACTGGTGCTTGAGGATCACGCCGAGCGTGCTGCGCAGCGCGGTGTCGTCGAGGGTGTCGAGTCCTAGTGCGAGCAGGGTGCGACCCCAGTCGATCGTCTCGGCCACCGACGGCACCTTCTTGAGCTGCATGCCGCGGAGCACGCGGACCGTGCGTACGAGTTGGTCGGCGAGCGCGTCGGGCAGATCGGGGACCCGGCTGGCGAGGATGCGTCGTTCGAGGTCGGCGTCGGGGAAGTCCAGGTGCAGGAACAGGCACCGGCGCTTGAGCGCTTCGGACAACTCGCGGGTGGCGTTCGAGGTGAGCACCGCGAACGGCTTGCGGGTGGCCCGGATGGTGCCGAGTTCGGGCACCGTGACCGCGAAGTCACTGAGCACCTCGAGCAGCAGGCCTTCGATCTCCACGTCGGCCTTGTCGACCTCGTCGACGAGCAGCACGGTCGGATCCTCGCGGCGGATCGCGGTGAGCAGCGGCCGCGACAGCAGGAACTCCTCGGAGAAGACGTCTTCCTTGGTGCGGTCCCACGACTCGCCCGCCGCGGCGGTCGCCCCTGCCGACTGGATGCGCAGGATCTGCTTGGCGTGGTTCCACTCGTACAGTGCGCGGGACTCGTCGACGCCCTCGTAGCACTGCAAGCGCACGAGTTCGGCCTCGGAGGTCTCGGCGACGGCGCGGGCAAGTTCGGTCTTGCCCACGCCCGCGGGTCCCTCGATCAGCAACGGCTTGCCGAGGCGATCGGCGAGGAACACCGCGGTCGCGGTGGACTTGTCGGCGAGATAACCGGTACCGGCCAGACGATCGACGACGTCCTGGACGTCCGCGAAGATCGGCGGGGTGGTGGGCAGCGCACGATCCACACTGGTTCCTTTCGTCGGGCCGGTCTCGATCAGGCGGGACGCGTGTGGCCGTCGCCCCACACCACCCACTTCGTCGACGTCAGTTCGGGCAGACCCATCGGGCCGCGAGCGTGCAGCTTCTGGGTGGAGATGCCGATCTCCGCGCCGAATCCGAACTGCTCGCCGTCCGTGAACGCCGTCGAAGCGTTGACCATAACGGCTGCGGCGTCCACGCGCGTCGTGAACTCCCGAGCAGCGGCGAGGTCCGAGGTGACGATCGCCTCGGTGTGGCCGGTGCCGTAACGGTCGATGTGGTCGACGGCCGCGTCGAGGTCGTCGACCACCGCGAGGGCGACGTCGAGCGAGAGGTACTCGTCGGACCAGTCCTGGTCGGTCGCGGGCACGAGGCCGGGCAGGTCGCCGTGGACCGTCACGCTGTGTTGCTGGAATGCCTGCAGGAGCTTCGGGACGGCGGTGTCGGCGATCGCCTTGTCGACGAGGATCGTCTCGGCGGTGTTGCACACGCTGGGCCGGCGGGTCTTCGCGTTGATCACGATCTTCTCCGCCATCTCCAGATCGGCCGCGGAGTGGACGTAGACGTGGCAGTTGCCGGTGCCCGTCTCGATCGTGGGGACGGTCGCGTCGCGCACCACCGCGGCGATCAGACCGGCGCCACCGCGCGGGATCACGACGTCGACCAGGCCTCGGGCCTGGATCAGATGCGTGACCGACGAGCGGTCGGCGCTCGGCAGCAGCTGCACGGCATCGGCGGGGATGCCCCGGCTCTCGAGCGAGGCGCGCAGCACCTCGACGAGCGCGGCGTTGGAGCGGGCCGCGGACGACGAGCCGCGCAGCAGCGCGGCGTTGCCGGACTTCAGGGCGAGACCGAATGCGTCGACCGTGACGTTGGGCCGTGCTTCGTAGACCATGCCGACCACGCCGAGCGGGACGCGCACCTGGCGCAGCTCGAGACCGTTCGGCAGCGTCGAGCCGCGGACGACGCCGCCGATCGGGTCGGGCAGTCCGGCCACCTGGCGCAGGCCGGCGGCGATCCCGTCGATCCGGGCGGAGGTCAGGCGCAGGCGGTCGAGGATGGCCTCTTCGGTGCCACCGGCGCGGGCGGCCTCGATGTCCTCCGCGTTCGCGGCGAGGACGGTGTCGGCGGCGGCGAGCAGAGCGTCGGCCGCGGCGTGCAGAGCCGCGTCCTTCTCGATGGTGGTGAGCAACGCGAGACGACGGGAGGCCACGCGGGCGCGACGCGCGGCCTCGTGGACGGCCTCACGGGTGTCCGTGCCGGCGTCGGTCGCAGCTGAGTCGGGGGTCACGGCAGTCATGTATCCAGCCTAGTCGGGTCCTCGCGGAAGCCGACAGGCCGTGTGCCGTCAGCGCAGGCCGGTGCCCCGCGCCAGCGCCGTCTCCACCAGGATCGACAGCAGCTCGGCGTACTCCACTCCGGTGGCCTCCCACATCCTCGGATACATCGAGATGGAGGTGAATCCGGGCATCGTGTTGATCTCGTTGATCACCGGTCCGTCCTCGGTGACGAAGAAGTCGACGCGGGACAGGCCGTGGCAGTCGAGGGCGCGGAACGCCCGGACCGCGAGTTCGCGGATCCGGTCGGAGGTCTCCTCGTCGAGCTTGGCCGGGACGTCGAACTCGCAGACGTCGTCGAGGTACTTCGTGTCGAAGTCGTAGAACGCCTCGTGGTCGTCGGAGGTGTCGGGCATGCGGATCTCGGCGACGACACTCGCGCGGACGTCGCCGTCCGGGAACTCGAGCACGCCGCACTCCACCTCGCGGCCGATGATCGCGGACTCGACGATGACCTTGGGGTCGTGCTGCCGGGCCTTCGCGACGGCGTCGTCGAAGGCGGCCCAGTCGGCCACGCGACTGATGCCGATGGACGATCCGCCGCGGGCGGGCTTGACGAAGACGGGCAGGCCGAGGCGGGTCTTCTGCTCCTCGGTGAGGGTCGCGGTGCCGGGACGCAGGACGATCTGGAAGCCGACGGGCAGGCCTTCGGCCGCGAGCAGTTTCTTGGTGAACTCCTTGTCCATCCCGGCGGCGCTGGCAAGAACCCCGGGACCGACGTACGGGATGTCCGCGAGTTCGAGCAGACCCTGGATGGTGCCGTCCTCGCCGTAGGCGCCGTGCAGGACGGGGAACACCACGTCGACCGAGGCGAGCACCCGGCCGTAGGAGCCCTCGTCGAGGGCGACGATGTCGCCACCGCGGGTCGGATCCGCGGTGAGGACGAGATCGGAGCCGTCGCCTGCGACGACGGGCAGTTCGCGACCGGCCGCGGCGAGGCCGGCCGGGTCCGCGTCGCCGAGGACCCATGCGCCCTCGGGAGTGATGCCGATGGGCACGACCTCGTACTTCTCCGGATCCAGGTTGCGCAGGATGCTCCCTGCCGAGATGCAGGAGACGGAATGTTCGTTGCTGCGACCACCGAAGACGACGGCCACCCGGGTTCGGGGCATACTCACGTGTCGAACCGTACCGGGTGGCGATCTCCGCGTGTCGAGCGAGTCCTACGCGGGTGGGGCCGGACACCCTGCTATGTCTCCGCGGGCTCCGGTCTCCCTCGGTGGAGGGTCGTCTCCTTCAGCGCCGCGTCGAGATCGGCGAGCAGATCCGCGGTGTCCTCGATTCCGCACGACAACCGGACGAATCCCTCCGGCACCGCATCGCCCCATCGTGCGCGACGATCCGCTGTCGTGTGGATACCGCCGAAGCTGGTGGCGGGTGCGACGAGCGTGGCCGCGCGGACGAAGCGGTGCACCTCGTCGCGGCCGGGTAGCCGGAAGGTGACGAGGGGGCCGAAGCGGCTCATCTGGCCGGCCGCCACGGCGTGGGCGGGGTCGCCGGCGAGTCCGGGATAGCGGACGTCCGTGACAGCGGCGTGCTCGAGCAGCATCCCGGCGACGGCGAGCGCGTTGGCGCACTGCCGTTCGAAGCGCAGTCCGGCGGTGCCGAGGCTGCGGTGCGCGAGCCAGGTCTCGAAGGGTCCCAGCACGGTTCCCGACAACAGTCGTTCCCGGTCGATCGCGGGCAGCAGTTCGGGATCCGCGACGGCGATGTATCCGAACAGCAGGTCACTGTGTCCGCTGAGCGATTTCGTCCCGCTGGCCACCACGACGTCGGCGCCGAGATCGAGGGGCAGCTGGCCCAGGGGTGTGGCGGTGGTGTTGTCGACGAGCAGGAGCGCGTCGGAGACGTGGCACGCGGTCGCGATCGCGCGCAGGTCGACGGTGTCGAGGCCTGGATTCGACGGGGTCTCGACCAGTACGACGGAATTGTCGGGAGCGGTCACCAGAACGTCGGTCAGGGTGCCGTCACCGAACTCCGCGACCGACATCTCGACGACCTTCACTCCGTGCGGCGCCAGGAATTCCTGCGCGTACGTGCGCACCTGGTAGTAACCGTCGGAGGGGACGACGACCGTGCCGCCCGGGGCCACGAGGGATCGCAGGGCGACCGTGATCGCCGACATTCCCGAGCCGACGACGCGGGCGACCGAGGCGTGCTCGAGGTCGGCGAGCGCCGATTCGAGTGCGCGCCAACCGGGATTCGAGGCCCGCGCATAGGTGTCGACGTCGTCGCGCTCGTCCTCCCCGAGGAGATACGGCGCCGCGAAGACCGGTCCCGCCTGCAGCGGGGAGCCCGGAACACCCTCGTGTGCAACTGCCTTCACACAGCGAGTCGAATCGCCCGTCATGCCACTCATTCCGGCTTGATCCGGCGTCCGAGCAGCTGCCCGATCGCGTCCTGCACCGACATGCCTTCGTGGCACACGCGGTGCACGGCGTCGGTGAGCGGCATCTCGACGTCGTAACTCGCTGCGAGGGCGCGGACCGAGGTGCACGACTTGACCCCTTCGGCCACCTGACCGTGGGTGGCCTCCTGCGCGCTCTCGAGGGACTCACCGCGGCCGAGTCGTTCGCCGAACGAACGGTTGCGGGACAACGGGGACGTACATGTGGCGACAAGATCGCCGACACCGGCGAGACCGGCGAGCGTGGCCGGCTTGGCCCCGAGGGCGGTTCCGAGCCGGGTGATCTCGGCGAGACCGCGGGTGATGATGCTCGCGACGGTGTTCTCACCGAGCCCGACCCCGGCGGCCATGCCGCACGCGAGGGCAATGACGTTCTTGCAGGCGCCGCCGACCTCGCAGCCGATGACGTCGGAGTTCGTGTACGGACGGAAATATTTTGTGGCGCAGGATTTCTGGATCTCCATGGCGCGGGTGGAATCGGGGCACGCGATGACGGTCGCGGCCGGTTGCCCCTCGGCGATCTCACGGGCGAGGTTGGGGCCGGACAGCACGGCGATGCGATTCTGCTCGGCGCCGGTGACCTGACCGATCACCTGACTCATGCGCATCAGGGTGCCGCTCTCGATTCCCTTGGCGAGACTGAGAAGTGTCGCGTCCGGTCCGATATCTGCCTTCCACTCCTCGAGATTGGTACGCAGGGTCTGACTCGGGACGGCGAGGACCACGAAATCGGCGCCCTCGAGGGCCACCCGATGATCGGCCGTCGCCTTCAGCGAGTGCGGCAGTTCCACACCGGGTAGATAGTCGGAGTTCTCGTGCCGCTCGGCGATGCCACGCGCCACCTCCTCGCGCCGCGCCCAGATCGTCACGTCCGTTCCGGCGTCGGCCAGCACCTTGGCGTACGCCGTCCCCCACGAACCCGCGCCCAGAACTGCTGCTGTGGTCACGCCATCCTCACTCTCATCCGATGCCCGGCACTCACGCTCGCGATCGGCCCGGAGCGGGCGGTCGCGACCGGTTCGGTCCGGGCGGTCACCACCCACGGTCGCACCCAGTATCGCGCAGGCTCCACCGACACCGCGCCGGGTCGGAGGACGGACCGCACACGACCCGGTCGCACCGGGCGGTCGTGCGGTTCGTCACCTGGCGCGACCGTGCGATTCGATACTGATGGCACAATCGGGCAATGCCCGCGACGCACGTGCTCGTTCCCGTCAAGGCCCTCGGCCTGGCGAAGTCGCGGCTCTCGCACGTCCTCGACCCGGCAGCACGGGAATCACTGGTGCTTGCGATGCTGCAGGACACCGTGACGGCGGCGCTGTCCGCCGGAGACGTGACGGTCACCGTCGTCACCGCCGACGAGCGGGTCGCGGCCGCGGCGCTGGACTGCGGCGCGGACGTCCTCCCCGATCCGGTGCGTCCCGACTCCCCCGACCCACTGAACTCCGCACTGCTCGCAGCGGCCCGCCGGGCGCGGGAGCACGCACCCGGCGCCGAACTCGTGGCGTTGCAGGCCGACCTTCCGTCCCTGCGGCCCGAGGATTTCGTGCTCGCACGCGAGACTGCGCGGCGGACCGGAACGGCCGTGGTCGTCGACCACACGGCGAGCGGTACGACGGCGTTGCTGCACTGCGTGAGCGGCACCCTGCCGCCACTGTCGTTCGGTCCGGGATCGGCCGGTCGCCACATCGATGCCGGTGCGTACCCGGTACCGGACTCCCTCCCCGGACTGCGACTCGATGTGGACACACCGGACGATCTTGCCGCCGCACTGCAACTCGGCGTCGGACCGGCCACCGCGGCCGTGCTCGACACGGTCGAGTTCCCCCTGTGCCACCCGTGCGACAGCGCTGCAGGGAGCCGTCGCTCTGCAACAATGAACTCGTGACCAACGGCGATTCCCCCGATCCCACGAGTTCCGAGCACGCGGCACCATCCGGTGCCGCACGACCCGCCGGTCGCGTAGCGACCGCCACCAGCGCCCCTCCGGCCGCGACGGGACTGCAGTCGAGGACCGATCACGACAACACGCTTCCCGTCGACCGCTATCTCAACCGCGAACAGAGCTGGCTCGATTTCAACGCCCGCGTTCTCGCGCTCGCGGAGGACACCTCGCAGCCGTTGCTCGAACGCGCCAAGTTCCTCGCGATCTTCGCGTCGAATCTCGACGAGTTCTACATGGTGCGGGTCGCCGGGCTGAAACGTCGCGCCGAGACGGGGTTGTCGGTCCGGTCCGCGGACGGACTGACCCCGCGCGCCCAGCTCGCGCTCATCGCGTCGAGCACGCGCGAACTCGCCGGTCGCCAGGCGCAGGTCTTCCTCGACTCGGTCATGCCCGCCCTGGCGGCCGAAGGCATCTCGATCATCCGATGGGCGGATCTGACGGAGGACGAACGCCGACGACTGACACAGTATTTCGCCGACCAGGTCTTCCCGGTCCTGACGCCGCTCGCGGTCGATCCCGCACACCCCTTCCCGTACATCAGCGGCCTGTCCCTGAACCTCGCTGTCACGGTCAAGGATTCGCAGTCGTCCGGTGAACACTTCGCGCGCGTGAAGGTGCCCGACAACGTCGATCGGTTCGTCCGGGTCGATCGCGCGGGTTCGTCGCACGGACTGCCGGCCTTCCTCCCGCTCGAGGAGCTGATCGCCGCCCATCTCGACGTGTTGTTCCCGGGCATGGAGATCGTCGAGCACCACGCATTCCGCGTCACCCGCAACGCCGACTTCGAGGTCGAGGAGGACCGCGACGAGGATCTCCTTCAAGCCCTCGAACGCGAACTCGCCCGGCGGCGCTTCGGATCTCCCGTGCGGCTCGAGGTGTCGGACGACATGACCGAGCACATGCTCGACCTCCTGTTGCGCGAACTCGACGTCGATCGGGTGGACGTCGTCCAGTTGCCCGGGCTGCTCGATCTGTCGTCGCTGTGGCAGGTGCACGCCGTCGACCGACCGGATCTGAAGGACGCCCCCTTCGTGCCGGCGACCCATCCCGCCTTCGGCGAGCGAGAGACACCGAAGAGCGTGTTCTCCACCCTGCGCGAGGGCGACATCCTCGTCCACCACCCGTACGACTCGTTCTCCACGAGCGTGCAACGGTTCATCGAGCAGGCCGCCGCCGACAGCCAGGTCCTCGCGATCAAGCAGACGCTGTACCGGACGTCGGGCGACTCCCCCATCGTCAACGCCCTGATCGCCGCTGCCGAAGCGGGCAAGCAGGTCGTCGCGCTCGTGGAGATCAAGGCACGCTTCGACGAGCAGGCCAACATCAAGTGGGCGCGCAAGCTCGAACAGGCCGGTGTCCACGTCGTATACGGACTCGTAGGTCTGAAGACACACTGCAAGACCTGTCTGGTCGTGCGGCGCGAGGGTTCGACGATCCGCCGCTACTGCCACATCGGCACCGGCAACTACAACCCGAAGACCGCTCGTCTCTACGAGGACGTCGGCCTGCTCACGTCGTCACCCGAGATCGGCGCCGACCTCACCGACCTGTTCAACACCCTCACCGGATACTCCCGGAAGGCGCAGTACCGCAATCTGCTCGTCGCACCGCACGGAGTCCGCAAGGGCATCATCGAACGCGTCGAGCGTGAGATCGAGCACCACGCGGCCGGTCGCCCCAGCGGGATCCGGCTCAAGGCCAACGCCCTCGTCGACGAGCAGGTGATCGACGCGCTCTACCGCGCGTCGCGGGCGGGGGTGCGGACCGAGGTGGTCGTGCGCGGGATCTGTGCCCTCAAGCCGGGCGTGCCCGGCCTGAGCGAGAACATCACGGTGCGCTCGATTCTGGGGCGGTTCCTCGAACATTCGCGGTTGTTCCATTTCCGGGGCAGCGACGAGTACTGGATCGGTAGCGCCGACATGATGCACCGGAACCTCGACCGTCGCGTCGAGGTGATGGTGCAGGTGAAGAACACCCGGCTCGCAGCGCAGCTGGACGGCATCTTCGATTCCGCGCTCGACCCGGTCACCCGCTGCTGGATTCTCGAGGGCGACGGCACCTGGACGGCGTCCCCCGAGCCGGGAACCGCTGCCCGCGACCACCAGGTCGAACTCATGCGTAGTCGTGCGTCCTGAGGTGGAGGGAACGTTGACCGAATCACGCGACAAGCCCGTGAAGGCCAACATCTTCGCGGCGGGCGCGGTCCTGTGGCGTCCTGTCGACGAGAACGCTCCGGACGATGCGCAGGTCGCGCTCGTGCATCGCCCGCACTACAACGACTGGTCCTTTCCGAAGGGCAAGCTCGACGCGGGTGAGACGGCCGTGGTTGCCGCGGTGCGGGAGATCGAGGAGGAGACCGGATTCCGCTCCGCGCTCGGCAGTAGTCTCGGGAAGGTCGTCTACCCCGTTCCGGGTCACCGCAAGCTCAAGCGGGTGGACTACTGGGCTGCGCGGTGCCTCGACGGGCAGTTCGCGCCCAATGACGAGGTTGACGAATTGCGTTGGGTGTCCCCCGAAGAGGCATTCGATCTGTTGTCCTATCCGATGGACCGCAGTGTCCTGCGCCGGTTCCGCCGGGTGCCGCTGGACACGACCATGGCGCTGATCGTGCGGCACGCCAAGGCGGGTAGTCGGAAGAAGTACAAGGGCGACGACCGTTACCGGCCCCTCGATGCGTCCGGACGGGCACAGGCCGAGGCGCTCGTTCCGCAGTTGACGGCGTTCGGCGGCGACAGCGTGGTGTCCGCCGACCGCACGCGGTGCATCGCGACGGTCGAACCCTTCGCCTCCCGGCACGGGCTCGAGATCGCCATCGAGCCGGCCCTGTCGGAGGAGGAGTACCGCGCCGACCCGGACCGCGGCCGCAAGCGGGCGCTGGAGATCGCGTCCGGTCCCGGCACTCCCGTGATTTCCAGTCAGGGCAGGGTGATCCCGCCGCTCCTGGAGTGGTGGGCCGAGCGCGACGGTCTCGTGCTGCCTCCGGCGCGGAACCGGAAGGCGAGCATGTGGGTGTTGTCGCTGCGCGGCGATCGTCTCGTCGCGGCCGACCACCTCGACAGCCCTCTTCCCACGGGCCGTCCACCGGCGGACGACGAGAGCATCTGACCGAGTACACACGACGGCGGCCACCGGATGTCCGGCGGCCGCCGTCGTCTCACCTGTGCGGCTCGCACGTGTGCGAGCCGCATCGCGGGTGGGTGTTACTTCTTGGTGCTCTTGCGGGCCGTGGTCTTCTTGGCCGGGCTCTTCTTCGCCGCGGTGGTCTTCTTCGCCGCGGTCGACTTGGTGGCGGTGGTCTTCTTCGCCGGAGTCGACTTGGCCGCCGTGGTCTTCTTCGCCGCGGTGGTCTTCTTCGCCGGAGTCGACTTGGTGGCGGTGGTCTTCTTCGCCGCCGTGGTCTTCTTCGCTGCGGTGGTCTTCTTCGCCGCGGTCGACTTGGTCGCCGTGGTCTTCTTCGCCGCCGTGGTCTTCTTCGCCGCCTTCTTCGCTGCCGCGGTCTTCTTGGCCGCTGCAGCTGCACCGCGCTTCACGGCCGGACCCGAAGCCGGGAGCTTCTGGGTGCCCGCGATGATGTTCTTGAAGGACTGGCCGGGACGGAAGGCCGGCACCGAGGTCGGCTTGACCTTGACCGTCTCACCCGTGCGCGGGTTCCGCGCGACACGCGCGGCCCGACGACGCTTCTCGAAGACACCGAATCCGGTGATGGTGACGCTCTTACCGTCGTGCACGGCGCGAACGATCGCGTCCACGATGTGCTCGACGGCCGCGGTGGCGGTGCGCCTGTCCGAACCGAGTTTCTCGGTCAGAACGTCGATCAGTTCTGCCTTGTTCATTGATTTCCTCCGCACATACACGGTCCACCGTCAGACCGACTCCAGTCCACGGTAGACCCGCAAACGGGCAAGAGTCTATGTGCCACGCGGATTCTCATGCAAATAACCTCCGGGCCCGGCCCGACGGGAGCGTCGGACCGGGCCCGGAGAAGGCGCGTTCGGGGGTGTTTTCAGGGCGCCGGAAGGGTACTCGGTTTCCATGACGGCCTTGACTTTTCGTACTCGGAAATCGCGTCTACCTGGCGCAATGTCAATCCGATGTCGTCGAGACCCTCCAGCAGACGCCACCGCGTGTAGTCGTCAATGGTGAACGGCACCACGGTGGTTCCGGCGGTCACCGTCCGGTTCTCGAGATCCACTTCCAGTTCGAGTCCGGGCTGCTGCTCGATGAGCTTCCACAGCAGTTCGACGTCGTCCTGCGAGACCTGAGCGGCGAGCAGACCGGCCTTTCCGGCGTTGCCCCGGAAGATGTCGGCGAAGCGGGACGAGATCACGACCCGGAATCCGTAATCCGACAACGCCCACACGGCATGCTCACGCGAGGAGCCGGTGCCGAAATCCGGTCCGGCGACGAGAACGCTGCCGCGGTCGAAGGGCGGGGTGTTGAGGACGAAGGACGGGTCGTTGCGCCATGCGGCGAACAGACCGTCCTCGAATCCCGTACGGGTGACGCGCTTCAGGTACACGGCCGGGATGATCTGATCCGTGTCGACATTGGAGCGGCGCAGCGGGACGCCGATGCCCCTGTGGGTGGTGAAGGCTTCCATCGAAAATTCTCCTCGTCGGTCCTGTGGTCTAGTCCAGATCCGCCGGTGCGGAAAGCGTTCCCCGCACCGCGGTTGCGGCGGCCACGGCCGGCGAGACGAGATGCGTCCGTCCGCCCTTGCCCTGCCGTCCTTCGAAATTCCGGTTCGAGGTCGACGCGGAACGCTCGCCCGGCGCCAACTGGTCGGGGTTCATGCCCAGGCACATCGAGCACCCGGCCTGACGCCACTCGGCCCCTGCGGCGGTGAAGATCTCGCCGAGCCCCTCCTCCTCCGCCTGCGCGCGCACCCGCATCGAACCCGGCACGACGAGCATCCGGACGCCGTCGGCGACCTTGCGGCCCTGCAGGACATCCGCCACGGCACGCAGATCCTCGATGCGGCCGTTGGTGCACGAGCCGACGAAGACGGTGTCGATCTTCACGTCGCGCAGCGGCATGCCCGGTTCGAGATCCATGTAGCGCAACGCCTTTTCCGCTGCAGACCGCTCGGTTTCGTCGGCGATCTCCTCGGGTACCGGAACGCTGGACCCGAGCGCAGCGCCCTGGCCCGGGTTGGTGCCCCACGTGACGAAGGGGGTCAGAGCGCTGCCGTCGATGTGGACCTCGGCGTCGAAAACCGCGTCGTCGTCGGTCTTCAGCTGCTCCCACGCCTCCACGGCAGCGTCCCAGTCGGCGCCCTTCGGGGCGTGCGGGCGACCCTTGATGAACTCGTAGGTGGTCTCGTCGGGGGCGATCATGCCGGCGCGGGCGCCCGCCTCGATCGACATGTTGCAGATGGTCATCCGCGCTTCCATCGACAGTGCGCGGATCGCCTCGCCGCGGTACTCGAGGACGTAGCCCTGTCCGCCGCCGGTGCCGATCTTCGCGATGATCGCGAGGATGAGGTCCTTGCTCGTCACTCCCGGCGCGAGGGTGCCGCCGACGTTGATGGCCATCGTCTTGAACGGCCGCAGCGACAACGTCTGTGTCGCCATGACGTGTTCGACCTCACTGGTGCCGATGCCCATCGCCAGTGCGCCGAAGGCGCCGTGGGTGGAGGTGTGGCTGTCGCCGCACACCACCGTCATGCCGGGCTGCGTGAGACCGAGCTGCGGGCCGACCACGTGGACGATGCCCTGATCGAGGTCGCCCATGGGGTGCAGACGGACACCGAACTCCTCGCAGTTGCGGCGCAGGGTCTCGACCTGTGTGCGCGAGACCGGGTCGGCGATCGGCTTGTCGATGTCCACCGTGGGGACGTTGTGATCCTCGGTGGCGATCGTGAGGTCGGGACGCCGCAGCGGGCGTCCTGCCAGCCGCAGACCGTCGAAGGCCTGCGGGCTGGTCACCTCGTGTACGAGATGCAGGTCGATGTAGATCAGGTCCGGCTGTCGCGCCGATCCCTCTCCTTCACCGCGCACGACCACGTGCTGGTCCCACACCTTTTCCGCCAGAGTCTTTCCAGCCATCTTCTCCACCTTGTCGTACGTGACGAACGCGGGATCCCGGGGGCTGTCCGGCCGCGTATGGCGTCGTCCCCACCGTTCTCGGCATGCGATATGCTTCCCATTATGCGAGACGGAGGTATCGACCTATGAGACAGCATAGCGGGATCGGAGTGCTGGACAAAGCGATGACAGTCCTCCATGCGGTTGCCGAACAGCCGTGCAACCTCAACGAGTTGTGCGCGCGGACCGGCCTGCCCCGTGCCACGGCGCACCGTCTCGCCGTGGGCCTCGAGGTCCACCGCCTCCTCATGCGCGACAGCGACGGACAGTGGCGTCCCGGCCCCGGACTGGCCGAATTGTCCGCGGGCGCAGGCGACACGCTCGTCGAGGCCGCCTCGCTCGTCCTCCCCCGTCTGCGCGAGATCACCGGCGAGAGCGTGCAGTTGTACCGCCGCGAGGGCACCCAGCGGGTCTGCGTCGCCGCTCTCGAACCGCCGACCGGTCTGCGCGACACGGTCCTCGTCGGCGCACGCCTTCCGATGACGGCCGGCTCCGGCGCGAAAGTTCTGCTCGCGTGGGCCGATACGGCGACCCAGCGCGCCATCCTCCCCGACGCGGCCTTCGGTGAACGCGTGCTCGTCGAGGTCCGCCGCCGCGGCTGGGCGCAGAGCGCCGCCGAACGCGAACCCGGTGTGGCGTCGGTCGCCGCACCCGTGCGCGACAGCAGCGGTGGCGTGATCGCCGCGATCTCCGTATCGGGCCCCATCGACCGCATGGGCCGCCGACCGGGCGCCCGCTGGGCCGCCGACCTCCTCGCCGCCGCAGAAGCGCTCCAGAAGCGTCTCTGAGGTCGACCGCATGCCCGTGTCCCTCCCGGGTGGAGCCCGGGCGGGGCGGGAGGAAGACAGCCGTGCGGCTCCACGCTCTGCCAGAGTGCTTCGCATGGGAACCAACCGCCGCGCAGGCATCATGATGACGGAGTCGGAGATCGACGAGTTCCTCCACCGCAGCCGGGTCGCGAACCTGGCGACCCTCGGACCGACGGGCACCCCGCACCTCGTCGCCATGTGGTACGCGGTGCTCGACGGGGAGATCTGGTTCGAGACGAAGGCGAAATCGCAGAAGGTCGTCAACCTCCGGCGCGACGATCGCGTGACCGTCCTCGTCGAGGCCGGCGACACCTACGACCAGTTGCGTGGCGTCTCGATCGAGGGGCGGGCGGAGATCGTGGACGACCACGACCGCCTGTTCGAGGTCTGCCGCGACGTGTGGGAGCGGTACACCGCCCCGTACACGGAGGAGGCGCGCCCCGCGGTGGAGCAGATGATGCACAAACGGGTGGCCGTCCGTGTGGTGCCCGCGCGGGTGCGTTCGTGGGATCACTGCAAGCTCGGGATGCCTGTCATGGAGATCGGCGGCACGACGGCCGCCTATCTTCCGTCCGCCGCGCAGTGACCGCCCATACGCGAAAGGCTCTCCGATCGATGATCGGAGAGCCTTCGTGGTTGTACCCCCGATGGGATTCGAACCCACGCTACCGCCGTGAGAGGGCGGCGTCCTAGGCCGCTAGACGACGGGGGCCTGGAACTTTCCGAGGAATCGACGAGTCGACGCCTCCGAGAGAAGAACACCCACCGACCCGGAGATCGGTGGGTAGTCCGTTGTACCCCCGATGGGATTCGAACCCACGCTACCGCCGTGAGAGGGCGGCGTCCTAGGCCGCTAGACGACGGGGGCCTATGGAACTTCTTCTCTTCGCTTCCCGAAGGAAGCTCAGCCAGCATAGCTGGCTGAGACGTTGCGGGCAAACCGCCGCGTCTCAGCTGGGGTACCAGGACTCGAACCTAGAATGGCTGAACCAGAATCAGCTGTGTTGCCAATTACACCATACCCCAATGGTTTGTTCCTTCGGCCTGCCCTGCGGGCGTTGTGGCCTCCGTTCCGAACCGAGAAGAAGATTAGCACCAACCCCGCCACCAACTACAAATCGGCTGGTCAGAGGAGTGCAATCGAGCTCGGGACGAGCTCGGTGGCATGAAATCGAGCCCGGAACGAGTTCGGCCCGTCGCCGGCGGGTGCCGACGACGGGCCGAGAGCGACCATGCAGGGGTCAGGCGATGCGCGCCCGCCCGGCACGCAGTCGTGCAAGGGTGCGCTCACGGCCGAGCAGTTCCATCGACTCGTAGAGCGGCGGGCTGACGTGCGAGCCCGTCACCGCGACCCGCACGGGAGCGAAGGCCTTCCTCGGCTTCAGTTCGAGCCCCTCGATCAGTGCGCTCTTGAGCGCCTCCTCGATCGCCGGCGTGGTCCACTCGGTCAGGCCCTCGAGGGCGGCGACGGAGGCGTCGAGCACGAGCGCGGCATCCTCCTTGAGATTCTTCGCCGCGGAGACCTCGTCGAGCGTGAAGTCGGCGTCGTCGACGAACAGGAACTTCAGCAGGTCCCACGCGTCCCCGAGAACGACGATACGGGTCTGTACGAGGTCGGCGGCCGTCCGGAAGAGCGCGTCGTCGACGTCGGCCCCGATCCGGCCGTGCTCGACGAGGTACGCCTTCAGCCGGGTCGCGAACTCCTCCGGCTCGAGCAGGCGGATGTGCTCGGCGTTGATGGCGTCGGCCTTCTTCTGGTCGAACCGGGCGGGGTTCGAGTTGACCTTGGAGATCTCGAAGGCCGCGACCATCTCGTCGAGGGAGAACACGTCGCGGTCGTCGGCGAGACCCCAGCCGAGCAGAGCGAGGTAGTTGAGCAGGCCCTCGGGGATGAACCCGCGATCGCGGTGCAGGAAGAGGTTGGACTCCGGGTCGCGCTTGGAGAGCTTCTTGTTGCCCTGCCCCATCACGAACGGCAGGTGGCCGAACTCGGGCGTGAAATCGGTGACGCCGATGCGCTGCAGCGCCGCGTACAGCGCAAGCTGACGCGGGGTGGACGACAGCAGGTCCTCGCCGCGCAGGACGTGTGTGATCTTCATCAGCGCGTCGTCGACGGGATTGACGAGCGTGTAGAGCGGGATGCCGTTGCCGCGGGTCAGCGCGAAGTCGGGCACCGAGCCCGCCTTGAAAGTGGTCTCGCCGCGGACCAGGTCGTTCCACGTGAGGTCCTCTTCGGGCATGCGCAGTCGCACGACCGGCTTGCGCCCCTCGTCGAGGAAGGCCTGCCGCTGCTCCGGGGTGAGGTCGCGGTCGAAGTTGTCGTAGCCGAGCTTCGGGTCGCGGCCGGCGGCCTTGTGCCGCTCCTCGACCTCTTCCGGCGTCGAGAACGACTCGTAGGCCTCACCGGAGTCGACGAGCTTCTGCACGATCTCGAGGTGAAGGTCGCGTCGCTGCGACTGCCGGTACGGCTCGTACGGTCCGCCGACCTCCGGACCCTCGTCCCATTCGAGACCCAGCCACCGGAGGGCGTCGAGGATCGCCCGGTACGACTCCTCGGTGTCGCGTGCGGCGTCGGTGTCTTCGATGCGGAACACGAAGGTGCCGCCGTGATGACGCGCGAAAGCCCAATTGAACAGGGCGGTGCGCACCAGACCCACATGCGGGGTTCCGGTCGGTGACGGGCAGAAACGTACGCGTACTTCGCTGGTGGTCATGACTCGCTCAGGGTTGAGGATCGACGGGAGACCTTCCCAGGCTATCCGCCCCGCAGCGAGCTCCGGTCAGGATCCCTTGGCGACGACCGGATTCGTGAGCGTTCCGATGCCCTCGACGGTGATCGAGACTGTGTTGCCCGGCTCGATCGGTCCGACACCTTCGGGAGTGCCGGTGAGGATGACGTCGCCCGGCAGCAGGGTCATGACACCGGAGATCCATTCGATGAGCTTCGGGATGTCGTGCACCATCTTCGAGGTGCGGCTGCGTTGGCGGATCTGCCCGTCGACCTCCGCCGAGATCTCGAGATCGGAAGGGTCGATGTCGGTTTCGATCCACGGACCGAGCGGGCAGAAGGTGTCGTGGCCCTTGGCTCGGCCCCACTGGCCGTCCTTGCGCTGATGGTCGCGCGCGGACACGTCGTTGGCGATCGTGTAGCCGAGGATCGCCTCCCGGGCCTTCGCGGCGGGGACGTCCTTGCAGGGACGCCCGATGACCACGGCGAGTTCGGCCTCGTGATGGACGAGCGAGGTGGTCGGCGGAATCACGATGGGCGCGCCCGGGCCCACGATCGACGTGTTGGGCTTGAGGAAGATCATCGGCTCGTCGGGGACCTCGTTGCCCGACTCGGCGGCGTGGGCGGCGTAGTTGCGACCGACCGCGATCACCTTGGTGGCGAGGATCGGGGCGAGAATCCGCACGTCGGCGAGGGGCCAGCTCCGGCCCGTGAAGGTGGGGTTCCCGAAAGGATGCTCGGCGATCTCCTTCGCCGTCGCGGACTTCCCCTCCCCTTCGATGCTCACGAACGCGACACCATCCGGGCTGGCAATTCGACCAAGGCGCATGTCCGGAGTCTAACGGTGCGCGCACACTGCGATCGACGCCCGGGTGCCGCGGGTATAGAGTCCGACCAAGATTTCATATAACGGTACGACTTTCTCGGATAGTGGGACTCATGGACACTCCGGACATCGGTCGGCGCCGATGGCTGATCCTGGCCCTCGGCGTCCTCGCCCAGGCCTCCCAGGCCACCGTCATCAACGGCGTCGCCTTCCTCATCCCAATCCTGAACCAGGAGGGTGGCTTCACCCTCGCCCAGGCCGGAACCCTCGCCGGCGCACCGATCCTCGGCGGCGTGTTCACGCTCGTCGTGTGGGGCGCGATCGCCGACCGGTTCGGCGAACGTCTCGCGCTGGCCGCCGGACTCGGGATCGCGGCCGTCTCGATGGGACTCGCGAGCGCGACCACCTCACTGGATCTGTCCCGCACCACCTCCGCAGCACTGCTCGGCCTATTGCTGATGTGTGCGGGAGCCGGCGCCGTGAGCGCCAATTCGGCGAGCGGTCGCGTGGTGGTCGGATGGTTCCCGCCGCACCAGCGCGGCCTCGCGATGGGCATCCGGCAGATGTCGGTGCCGCTGGGTGTCGCCGCGGGCGCACTCGTCATCCCCACTCTCGCGGGCGACCACGGGATCGCCTGGGCGCTCTCGTTTCCCATGCTCGCGTGCGGGCTCGCAGCCGTCGTCTGCGCGGTCGGCGTGGTGGATCCGCCCCGACCCGGACGGGTGGAGGCCGAGCGCGCAGGCGTGCTCGGCAATCCCTACCGGAGTTCCATGTCCCTCACGCGGATCCATCTCGCGTCGATCCTGCTCGTCGTTCCGCAGTACGTCGTGTGGACCTACGCCCTGGTCTGGCTCATCGCCGACCGCGGCTGGGACGAGGTCGGCGCCGGTCTCGTCATCACCGCCGCCCAGATCCTCGGCGCCCTCGGACGTGTCGTCACCGGGGCCTGGTCCGATCGGGTGGGCAGCAGGCTGGGACCGATGCGCCTCGTCGCCGCATCGGTCGTCGTGTCGATGGTCGCGCTCTCCGTCACGGCGTGGACGGATTCGGCGATCGCGGTGGGCGTCCTGCTCGTCGCGTCGATCCTGACCTCGGCGCCGAACGGGTTGGCATTCACTGCCGTCGCGGAGATCGCCGGCCCGTTCTGGGGCGGCCGCGCACTCGGGATCCAGAACACCGGGCAGTTCGTGTTCGCCGCGGCCGTCGGACCGGTCTTCGGTGGGCTCATCGCCGCGGTCGGATTCCCCGCGGCCTTCGCCCTGGCCGCCATCGCTCCCGCAGCGGCGGTCCCGGTGATACCGAAGGACTGATACGCGAAACGCGCGTGGCGCCGGACGGGACGTACCCGCCGGCGCCACGCGCGTTTGTGCCGAAGAACTCGGTGCCCGGTGAGAATCCGCGCTCAGAGATCAAAGAGAAGCAGCGATCCGATCGCCGATCTCGGTGGTCACGATCGGACCGGTGCCACGATTCGCGAGGTCGGCCTCGACGGCCCGCTCGACGCGTGCAGCATCCTCCTCGCGCCCGAGATGGCGCAGCAGCAAGGCGGTGGACAGGATCGCCGCGGTGGGATCGGCGATGCCCTTGCCGGCGATGTCCGGTGCCGAGCCGTGGACCGGCTCGAACATCGACGGGTTGGTGCCCGAGGCGTCGATGTTGCCGCTCGCGGCAAGGCCGATACCGCCGGTTACGGCGCCGGCGAGGTCGGTGATGATGTCGCCGAACAGGTTGTCGGTGACGATGACGTCGAAGCGCGACGGGTCGTCGACCATGTAGATGGTCGCGGCGTCGATGTGACAGTAGGCCGTGGTGACCTCAGGGAACTCCTTGCCGACGGTCTCGACGGCGCGGGTCCAGATGGCGCCGGCGTTCGACAGCACGTTCGTCTTGTGGATGAGCGTGACGTGCTTGCGGCGGGTCTGCGCGAGCTCGAAGGCGTAGCGGACCACGCGCTCGGCTCCGAACCAGGTGTTCACCGAGACCTCGGTGGCGATCTCGTGCGGGGTGCCGACGCGGATCGCTCCCCCGTTGCCGGTGTACGGGCCCTCGGTGCCCTCGCGGACGACGACGAAGTCGATCTCGTGGTCGGCGGCGAGCGGCGACTTCGAGCCCGGGTACAGGCGCGACGGCCGCAGGTTGACGTGGTGGTCGAGTGCGAACCGCATGTTCAGGAGGAGACCGCGTTCGAGGACGCCCGGCGTGACCGACGGATCGCCGATGGCACCGAGGAGGATCGCGTCGTGCTCGCGGATCGCGGCGAGATCGGCATCGGGCAGGAGTTCGCCGGTCGCGTTGTACCGGCGGGCACCGAGGTCGTACTCGGTGGTCTCGAGATCCGGGACGAGGGCGCGGAGCACCTTGAGAGCTTCCGCCGTGACCTCGACACCGATGCCGTCACCGGGGATGACCGCAAGTTTCATGAGCACTACTCACTTCCTGTGCGACGGTGGCCGCGACCGTGCAGACGGTCGCGGCCACCGGATGATGGAGAACCGAAGGATCAGGACAGGTCGACCTGGGCGACGCGCGCGTCGAGCGCCTCGGTGATCTGTCCGACCTCGGCGTCGCCGACGACGCGGTCGACACGGAGGATCACGGTGGCGCCGGGGCCCTCCGCGTCCTGGCTCAGCGCCGCGGCCTGGATGTCGATGCTCGCGTTGCCGAGCACGGTGCCCAGCGTTCCGAGGACACCCGGACGGTCCTGGTAGTGGACGATCAGGTTGTGGCCCTCGGCGCGGAGGTCGAAGCTGCGGCTGTTGATGTTGACGATCTTCTCGACCTGCTGCAGGCCGGTGAGCGCACCCGCGACGGACGTGACGTGTCCGTCCGGCGCCACGGCGCGGACCTCGACGGCGCTGCGGTGCGTGGTGGCCTCGCTGACCTTCTCGACCTCGACCGTCACGCCGCGCTGCTCCGCGAGCTTGGGGGCGTTGACGAAGGTGACGGGCTCGTCGCTGCTCGCCGAGAACAGGCCGCGGAGGGCGGCCAGGCCGAGAATGTCGGTGTTCTCGGCCGAGAGCTCACCGCTGACGACGACCTGCACGTTCTGCACGGCCTCGGGCGAGAGGGTGCCGGCGAGCAGACCGAGCTTGCGAACGAGCTCGAGCCACGGCGCGACCTCCTCGCCCACGGGGCCACCGGAGACGTTGACGGCATCGGGCACGAACTCGCCGGCGAGGGCGAGCAGCACGCTCTTGGCAACGTCGGTACCGGCGCGGTCCTGGGCCTCGGCGGTGGATGCACCGAGGTGCGGAGTGACGACGACGTTGTCGAGGTCGAACAGCTTCGAATCGGTGCACGGCTCGGTCTCGAAGACGTCGAGGCCGGCAGCGCGGACCTTGCCTTCGACGAGCGCGTCGTACAGCGCGTCCTCGTCGATCAGGCCACCGCGGGCGGCGTTGACGATGATGACGCCGTCCTTGGCCTTGGACAGACGCTCGGCGTTGATCAGGCCGGCGGTCTCCTTGGTCTTGGGCAGGTGCACCGAGATGAAGTCGGCGCGGGCGACCAGCTCGTCGATGTCGACGAGCTCGATGCCGAGCTGTGCGGCGCGGGCGGCCGGCAGGTAGGGGTCGTACGCGATGACGTGGGTTTCGAACGCCGCGAGACGCTGGGCGAACAGCTGGCCGATGCGGCCGAGGCCGACGACGCCGACCGTTTTGCCGAGGATTTCGGTGCCGTTGAAGCTCGACCGCTTCCAGGTGCGCTCACGCAGGGTGCGGTCGGCGGCGGGAACCTGCCGCGCCGCGGACATGAGGAGCGCGACCGCGTGCTCGGCGGCGGAGTGGATGTTGGAGGTGGGCGCGTTGACGACCATCACACCGCGCTCGGTGGCAGCAGCGATGTCGACGTTGTCGAGGCCGACACCGGCGCGACCGACGATCTTGAGGTTGGGCGCCGCAGCGAGCACCTCGGCGTCGACGGTGGTCGCGGAGCGGACCAGCAGCGCCTGGGCCTCGGGCACGGCCGCGAGCAGGGCGGGGCGGTCGGGGCCGTCGACCCAGCGCACCTCGACACCGTCACCGAGCGCATCGACGGTCGACTGCGCAAGCTTGTCGGCGATCAGGACTACTGGACGGCCATTCTGGCTCACGTGCGGACTCCCTGTGTCGTGAATGTGTGAGTGGTCGACGGCGCTCGCGCCCGACAGCATGCGTGGGCACCCGCGACCGCCCACAGTTTAGTGCCCCGGCCCCTCCCACGGGGCCACCGGGACCGGGATCACGGTGGTGCGGGCCGATCCTTCCGCGGGGGCGGGACGATGTCCTGCGGGGGTGCGTCGAGCACACTGCGCTCGATGCCGGGCTGGTTCCGGTGCCGGAAGGCCACCACGGCAGTGCGGACGGTCGGATGGAATCGACCGGCCCCGAAGCGATTCCCCGATTGCATCCGGTGCAACTTGTCCTTGACCGGCCCCTTCATCGCGGCGAAGGCGAGCCGTATCCCCCTGTGGGCGAGGTAGTCGTCGAGACGTTCGATCTCCTCGACGGCGCTGATGTCTAGATCCGTGATCGGTTCGGCCGCGAGTACCACCCACTCGATACGGTCCTCGCGTTCGCGGACGAGTTCACGGACGAACTTCGTGAGGATCACACCGTTCGCGAAGAACAGCGGAGCGTCGAATCGCACGAGCACGAGACCCGGGATGCGGTGGCCCTCGGGATGCCGCTCCCGGTCGTGATATCCGGCGATGTTCTCGAGTTCGACGAGTTCGGTCCGGTGGGGTTGCCAGGCACGCACGATCACGACCGCCAACGACAATGCGATCGCGACGAGTACACCCCTCAACACACCGGCGAGACCGACCGCCACGAATGCGGCGAAAGACAAACAGAATTCGATCTTGTTGACCCGCCACAGGCGACCGAGCCCCTTCGCATCGACGAGCGCACTCGCCGCGGCGATCACGACGGCAGCGAGCGCGGCCTGCGGCAGGTACGCCGTCGCCCCCGGCGCGGCCAGCAGGAAGATCGCGACCGTCACCGCTCCGACGGCACCCGCGAGCTGGGTACGCGCTCCGGCCTGTTCGAGGACGGGAGTGCGACTGCCGCTGCCGCAGATGGGGAATCCGCCCGTCGCACCGGCTGCGATGTTCACCACACCGAGGGCGCGCATCTCGGAACTGCCGTCCACGTCCTCACCCCGTCGGAGCGCGAACGAGCGCGACAGCACCGCGGTGTCGGCGAACGCGATGACGGCGACCGCGACCGCGGGTGCGAGCAGTTCGATCACGTCTCCCCGTTCGATACCGCCCAGAACGGGCGCGGGGATCCCGGAGGGCAGCGCCCCCACCATCTCCACCCGATCGGTGAGCCCGAACACCTCGACCGCCGCGGAGGCGGCGACCACCGCGACGAGCACCGCGGGTATGCGGGGAACGACCTTCTGCAGCACGAGGATCACAGCGAGGGTGCCGGCGCCGAGGAGAAGTCCGACCGGTTCGACACCGTCCTCGAAGACGTCGTCGACGACGTCGAGAACCTCGGCGACGACACCGGATTCGTCGGCCGAGGTGCCCAGCAGGAGCGGGAGCTGCCCGACGATGACGATGATCGCGATCGCGTTGAGGAAACCGACCCGGATCGGTGTGGAGAGCAGATAGGTCAGGAATCCGAAGCGGAGTATCCCCCCGACGAGGAGGATCGCCCCGACGAGGAGGGCGAGCACACCGGCGAGGGCGACCGCACGCTGCGGGTCACCGTCGGCGGCGAGCGGGATCACCGCGGCCGCGATGAGCGGGGCGAGCGCGGAATCCGGTCCGAGCACGAGGATCCGGGACGGACCGACCACCGCGTACACGAGCATCGGCACCACTGTCGCGTAGAGACCGGTGTAGGGCGGCAGTCCCGCCGCCTGGGCATATCCCATGCCGGTGGGGACGAGCAGGGCGCTGAGCGCGAGACCCGCCGTGACGTCGCCCCGCAGCCACCCCCGCCGGTAGGACCGTGCGGTGGCGACACCCGGGAGCCGCCCGAACGCGGCGAGGAGCCACATCAGCCAAGTATCCTCCGCGGCCTCGGCCCGTGGCTGCGACATCGCTCACGCGCACCGACGACGGCGGCCCGGCACCCCCGTAGGGGTACCGGGCCGCCGTGACCGGATCAGGTGGCTGTCACGCCGTCTCGGTGATGGGGCGATCGACCCAGCTCATCAGGTCGCGCAGCTGCTTGCCGACGACCTCGATGCCGTGCTCGGCGTTCTGCTTGCGCAGACCTTCGAGCTCCTTGTTGCCGCCCTCGACGTTGGCGACGAGACGCTTGACGAAGGTGCCGTCCTGGATGTCCTTCAGGATCTCCTTCATGCGCTCCTTGGTGCCGGCGTCGATGACGCGCGGGCCGGAGAGGTAGCCGCCGAACTCCGCGGTGTCGGACACCGAGTAGTTCATGCGGGCGATGCCACCCTCGTACATGAGGTCGACGATGAGCTTGAGCTCGTGGAGAACCTCGAAGTAGGCCATCTCGGGGGCGTAGCCCGCCTCGACCATGACGTCGAAGCCGGTCTTGACGAGCTCCTCGGTGCCACCGCAGAGCACGGCCTGCTCGCCGAAGAGGTCGGTCTCGGTCTCTTCCTTGAAGGTGGTCTTGATGACGCCGGCCCGGGTGCCGCCGATGCCCTTGGCGTAGGACAGCGCGAGCGCCTGGCCCTCACCCTTGGGGTCCTGATGGACGGCGATGAGCGCGGGAACGCCCTTGCCGTCGACGAACTGACGACGCACGAGGTGGCCGGGACCCTTGGGGGCGACCATCGCGACGGTCACGTTCTCCGGAGCGGTGATGAGACCGAAGTGGATGTTGAGGCCGTGGCCGAAGAACAGCGCGTCGCCGTCCTTCAGGTTGGGCTCGATGTCGTTGGTGAAGATCGACGCCTGGGCGGTGTCGGGCGCGAGGATCATGATGACGTCGGCCCACTCGGAGACCTCGGCGGGGGTGCCGACGGTGAGACCGGCTTCCTCGGCCTTGGCCCGCGACTTCGAGCCCTCCTTCAGACCGATGCGAACGTCGACGCCCGAGTCGCGCAGGCTCAGCGAGTGCGCGTGTCCCTGACTGCCGTAGCCGATGACGGCGACCTTACGACCCTGGATGATCGACAGGTCGGCATCGTCGTCGTAGAACATCTCGACTGCCACAGTGATTACCTCTTTCAGCAAGTATGGGTGTGTTAAGGCTAACGGGTAGCCGTGATGGACTTCGGACCGCGTCCGACGGCGACGACACCGGACTGGACGATCTCGCGGATTCCGTACGGTTCGAGCATGCGCAGCAGCGCGTCGAGCTTGGACCGCGTACCGGTCGCCTCGATGGTCAGCGACTCGGGCGAGACGTCGATCACCTTGGCGCGGAACAGATTCACCGTCTCGATGACCTGGGTGCGTACACTCGCGTCGGCGCGCACCTTGATGAGCACGAGTTCGCGGGCGACGGACGCCTCGTCCTCCTGCTCGACGATCTTGATGACGTTGACGAGCTTGTTGAGCTGCTTGGTGACCTGCTCGAGCGGGAACTCGTCGACGGTCACCACGATCGTCATCCGCGAGATGTCGGGCACCTCGGTGCCACCGACGGCAAGGGATTCGATGTTGAAGCCGCGTCGCGAGAACAGCGATGCGACTCGGGCGAGCACGCCCGGCTTGTCCTCGACGAGAACACTGAGGGTGTGACTCGTGCTCACTTGGTCTCCTCCTGGGCCGCAGCGTTCTCGCTGCGGGTTTCGAGCGCGTCGATGGTCTCGTGGATGACGGCGGGATCGTCGGCAGCGGCGTCGTCGTCGAACAGCGGCCGGATGTCGCGAGCCGCCATGATCTCGTCGTTGCTCGTGCCGGCGGCGACCATCGGCCACACCTGCGCGTCCTTGCCGACGATGAAGTCGATCACGACGGGACGATCGTTGACCTCCTGCGCCCGGCGGATCGCAGGCTCGACGTCTTCCTCGCGCTCGACGCGGATGCCCACGCAGCCGAGGGCCTCGGCGAGCTTGACGAAGTCGGGGATGCGTAGCGAGTGCGTCGCCAGGTCGGTGTTCGAGTATCGCTCCTCGTAGAAGAGGGTCTGCCACTGCCGGACCATGCCGAGATTGCCGTTGTTGATGAGCGCGACCTTGATCGGCACACCCTCGACGGCGCACGTCGCGAGTTCCTGGTTGGTCATCTGGAAGCAGCCGTCGCCGTCGATGGCCCACACCTCGGTGTCGGGGCAACCCATCTTGGCGCCCATCGCGGCGGGCACCGCGTAGCCCATGGTGCCGAGACCACCGGAGTTGAGCCAGGTGCGCGGCTTCTCGTAGTCGACGAACTGCGCCGCCCACATCTGGTGCTGACCGACGCCCGCGCAGTAGATCGCGTCGGGACCGGCGAGCTTACCGACGGCCTGGATGACGTACTGCGGCGACAGGGTGTCGTCGGTGGGACGGTCGTAGCTCAGCGGGTAGGTGCGACGGATGTCGTCGAGGTAGGCCCACCATGCCGTGTAGTCGAGCTTCGTGCCGGTCGCCAGGTCGGCGCGGATCGCCTCGAGCAGTTCGACGATGACCTCCTTGCAGTCACCGACGATCGGCACGTCGGCGTGCCGGTTCTTGCCGATCTCCGCCGGGTCGATGTCGGCGTGGATGACCTTGGCGTCGGGCGCGAAGGAGTCCAGCTGACCGGTGACGCGGTCGTCGAAGCGGGCACCGAGGGTGATGAGCAGGTCACTCTTCTGCAGTGCGGCCACCGCGGCGACGTTGCCGTGCATGCCGGGCATGCCGCAGTGCAGGTTGTGGCTGTCGGGGAACGCACCGCGGGCCATGAGCGTCGTAACGACCGGGATGCCGGTCAGCTCGGCGAGCTCGAGCAGCTCGGCCGACGCCTCGGCCTTGATGACACCGCCGCCGACGTACAGCACCGGGTTCTTCGCGTCGGCGATCAGTCGCGCGGCCTCGCGGACCTGCTTGCCGTGCGGCTTCGTCACCGGGCGGTAGCCGGGCAGGTGCATCTCCGGCGGCCAGCTGAAGGTGGTCTGTGCCTGGAGGATGTCCTTGGGGATGTCGACGAGGACCGCGCCCGGGCGGCCCGAGGAGGCGAGGTAGAACGCCTCGGCCAGGATGCGCGGGATGTCGGCGCCGTCGGTGACCAGGAAGTTGTGCTTCGTGATCGGCATCGTGATGCCGGAGATGTCGGCTTCCTGGAAGGCGTCGGTGCCGATGAGCGGGCGACCGACCTGGCCGGTGATCGCGACGAGGGGCACGGAGTCCATCTGCGCGTCGGCGAGCGGGGTGACGAGGTTCGTCGCGCCCGGACCGGAAGTGGCCATGCACACGCCGACCTTGCCGGTGGCCTGGGCGTAACCGGTGGCAGCGTGCCCGGCGCCCTGCTCGTGACGGACGAGCACGTGGCGCACGCGCCGCGAATCGAAGATCGGGTCGTAGACGGGCAGGATCGCGCCGCCGGGAATGCCGAATACCGTGTCGACCTCGAGTTCCTCGAGTGCGCGGACCACCGACTGGGCGCCGGTGACCCGCTCGGGGGCGACCTGGCGTCGATTGGCGGGCTGCGTCGCGGCAGCTGCGGGAGTCGGGGTGGCGGACCCCGGCTTTCGCGGCGAGGGTTGAGGCCGTGCGGTTGGTGCGCTCACTGCGAATTCCTCTGATTCTGGCTCCGGGCAACAAAAAACCCTCGTCAGCAAGTCTGCTGTACGAGGGTGGCGCGTCGTGGGCGAGTTGCGAAATGCGGCTCAGGCGACGACGCGCCGGCCGATTACGAGCAACCCATTCTGATTCACGCGCTCGACGGTAGGCGCATGGTGTCCAGACAGTCAACTTGGTGCGGTCCACTGTCCCAGAATGTGAGATGCCGCGGCTGCAGTGCGAAGATGTAGAGGTGTCATCTTCCCAGCAGCCCGTGCCACCGCCCCCATCATCCCACACGCCCGATTCGACGACGCAGGTCATCCAGATCTCGCGACTGTCCTTCCTCGCGTGCGCTCTGCTGTTCCTCGCCCTCGCCTCCCCCGCGCTGGCGTGGCCGGAGGCCTTCGCATGGACGCTGATCATCCCGTTCCTCGTCGCCGCCTGGGTCGTGCGGGTACGCACCGTCGTCGGCCCCGAGGGCATCGTCGCGCGAGCGACCTTCAAGACGACGAACCTGAAGTGGGACGAACTCGACGGCCTCCGGTTCCCGAAGCGGGGCTGGGCCCGCGCACGGCTCACCGACGGCAGCGAGGTCGCACTGCCGGTCGTCACCTTCGGCCGGCTGCCGCAGCTGTCGGAGGCCAGCGGAGGCCGCATCACCGATCCGTACGCGGCCGCACAGCTCGCCGAGGAGAAGGCATACCGCGAGAAGGCGGCCGCCGAAGCCGGTCCGGATGCCGAAACCACCGACGACGCAGTCACCGTCGAGAAGAAGGGGGACCGTTCCTCCTGATCCTCGCGACCGGGTGCGAATAGAGGCATCCGGAAGCACGCGAGTAGATTCGTCGGTGCCGTTGCCCGGATCCGCCCAGCCCGGCGCCCGGACGCGGCCCGGCCGATTGCGCACCAGCCACCGTCAAGGAAGTCAGCCCATGCCCCCGTTGAGGTCACGCACCACCACCGTCGGACGAAACGCCGCGGGAGCGCGCTCCCTGTGGCGCGCCACCGGCCTGACCGATTCCGACTTCGGCAAGCCGATCGTCGCCATCGCGAACTCCTACACGCAGTTCGTACCCGGTCACGTCCACCTCAAGGACGTCGGTGAGATCGTCGCGAAGGCCGTGCGCGAAGCGGGCGGCGTGGCGCGCGAGTTCCACACCATCGCAGTCGACGACGGCATCGCCATGGGCCACGGCGGCATGCTCTACTCGCTGCCGAGCCGCGAGATCATCGCCGACTCCGTCGAATACATGGTCAACGCGCACACCGCCGATGCACTGGTGTGCATCTCGAACTGCGACAAGATCACCCCGGGCATGCTCAATGCCGCGATGCGCCTGAACATCCCGACGGTCTTCGTCTCCGGTGGTCCGATGGAGGCCGGCAAGGCGGTCGTCGTCAACGGTGTCGCGCAGGCCCCCACCGACCTCATCACCGCCATCTCGGCCTCCGCCAGCGAGGCCGTCGACGACGCGGGACTCGACGAGGTCGAGCGCAGCGCGTGCCCGACCTGCGGTTCGTGCTCGGGCATGTTCACCGCCAACTCGATGAACTGCCTCACCGAGGCTCTCGGTCTCGCGCTGCCCGGCAACGGTTCGACCCTCGCCACCCACGAGGCGCGACGCGCACTGTTCGAGACCGCCGGCCGGACGATCGTCGAGGCCGCCCTGCGCTACTACCGCGACGACGACGAGTCGGTGCTTCCGCGCAACATCGCCACCCCGGCCGCCTTCCGCAACGCAATGGCGCTCGACGTCGCCATGGGTGGTTCCACCAACACCGTGCTGCACACCCTCGCCGCCGCGCAGGAGGGTGAGGTCGACTTCGATCTCACCACCATCGACGAGATCAGCCGCCGGGTGCCCTGCCTGGCGAAGGTCTCCCCGAACTCCGACTACCACATGGAGGACGTGCACCGCGCCGGCGGAATCCCCGCCATCCTCGGCGAGCTGCGCCGCGGTGGTCTGCTCGAGACCGACGTCTCCACGGTCCACACGAAGAGCTTCGACGAGTGGCTCGACACCTGGGACATCCGTTCCGGCAAGGCGTCCGAGACAGCCCTCGAACTGTTCCACGCCGCACCGGGCGGTGTGCGCACCACCGAACCGTTCTCGACGGACAACCGCTGGTCGTCGCTCGACACCGATGCCGCGAACGGTTGCATCCGCGACATCGAGCACGCCTACACCGTCGAGGGCGGCTTGTGCGTGCTGCGCGGCAATCTCGCACCGGACGGCGCGATCCTCAAGACCGCCGGTATCGACGAGGATCTGTTCCACTTCGAGGGCCCGGCCTACGTCGTCGAGTCGCAGGAGGAGGCCGTCTCGGTCATCCTCGGCAAGAAGATCAAGGCCGGCGACGTCGTCGTCGTCCGCTACGAGGGCCCGGCCGGCGGCCCCGGCATGCAGGAGATGCTGCACCCGACCTCCTTCCTCAAGGGCATCGGTCTGGGCAAGGTGTGTGCCCTGATCACCGACGGTCGCTTCTCGGGCGGCACCTCCGGTCTGTCCATCGGGCACGTCTCCCCCGAGGCCGCGTCCGGTGGTGTGATCGGCCTGATCGAGCAGGGCGACCGGATCCGCATCGACGTCGCGACCCGCACCCTCGAGGTGCTCGTCGAGGACGAGGTGCTCGCGGATCGTCGCGCGAAGATGGAGGCCTCCGAGCGTCCGTGGCAGCCCGTCGACCGTGAGCGCACGGTCTCGAAGGCACTGCGCGCCTACGCCGCTCTGGCGACCTCCGCCGACAAGGGTGCCGTCCGGCGCGTGCCGTAACACTTCACGACAGCAGGAACGAGGGCCCCGCGATCATCCCGATCGCGGGGCCCTCGCCTGGTGTCCGTCCTTCGTATGTCAGCGTCCGAAGATCCACAGGCACACGCCGGCCGCCACACCCATCAGCAGCACGACGAACGAGCCCAGGAACGGACGCGTCGCCCAGCCGCGTCGTCCGTCGATCGCGATGCGTCCCGGTCCGGTGAGGGTGATCGTCACCGCGCAGGCGACGAGAAGGGCCTCGAACTCGAAGCCCGACGATTCGGCGGCGAGGAACTGGACGCCCGGCTCGAGTTCGTGTTTGAACAGCACCGCGTTGACCATGATGGCCACGATCGCAGCAGCGGCGAACGGAGTGAGCAGACCCAGGACGAGCAGTCCTCCGGCCGCGATCTCACCGACCGCGCCGACGATCGCGAGCACGGCGGGCTGCTGGTACCCCGCGTCGCGCAGCAACGACTCGAAACCGTCGAGACCCGGGCCGTTCCACAGACCCACCAGCTTCTGCAGTCCGTGTGCGACGAGGATCGCCCCGACCGCCGCGCGCAGGACGAACAATCCGAGGTCGAGCGTCCCGCGGCGCACCTTCGGGGTCTGCTCGCCGACGGCCACCGCGCCGCCCGCATCCGCACCGAATACCGGCTCCGGCCGGTACATCTGCTCGGTGGGAGCGGCGTAGGCGTCGGTGCCGAGGGGCGTTCCCCCGGCCCCGAAGTCGTCGTCCGATCCGAGATACGACTCGCGTGGTCGGTGCATCTCGAGTGTGTGCTCGTCGGGCTGGTTTCCGTAGGAACTCGAACCCGCGTCCGGTATGCCACCGTTCTTGTTGTCGGCCACGCTCCCAGCCTAGGCCCGTGACTGCCCCCACACCCGGCATCCGCGGGTGCGCGCGTCGTGCCGGTAACGTTTGCGGCATGACACGGGGTACGCGGTGGACGGGTTCGTGGGGCGTACGTGCGGCAGCGGCGGCGCTCGCCGTCGGAGTCCTCGCCGTCCCGTCCTGCGCCCGCTTCGACGACTCCGCATCGAGCCCGTTCACTCCCGAACCCACCTTCGATCCGGGACCGGGCGTCGGGCCCCAGAACCCCACCGAGACGACCACGCCGAGCGCCTCCCCCAAGCCTCCGGGGCCGTGTGTCGATCCCGACCCGTCCGTGATCGCGACCTGCCTCGACGTCACCGGCGGCCTGGTGACGATGCCCGACGGCAACTCCGCGCTCGTCACCGAGCGCCGGACGGGTCGGATACTGCAGGTCGCGCCGGAGACCGAGCCGGTGGAGATCGCGACGATCCCGGTCGACGGATCCGGGGACGGTGGGCTCCTGGACGTGGCACTCTCCCCCACCTTCGCCGAGGACCGACTGCTCTACGCCTACATCACCACGGCCTCGGACAACCGCGTGGTCCGCATCGCCGCGGGCGACACTCCCAAGGACGTGCTGACGGGAATCCCGCGCGGCGCGACGGGCAATTCCGGCGCCATCGAATTCGTCTCGCCCACCGAGCTCGCCGTCCTGACCGGCGACGCCGGAAACGCAGCGGCCGCAAACGATCCGAACGTCCTGTCCGGCAAGCTCCTGAACCTGCCGCTCCCGGCACCCGGCGCAGCACCCACTCCCTCGGTGATGCTGTCGGGGATCGGCACCGCGGGCGATGTGTGCCGCGATCCGAACGGCAACCTGTGGATCACCGACCGCACTCCCCTCGAGGACCGGCTCCAACGGGTCGGGGTCGACGGCTCGACCGGCACCGGCCCGGCCTGGACGTGGCCCGAGCGGCCCGGTGTCGCCGGGTGCGCGGCGGCTCCCGACGGGATCGCGATCTCGCTCACCGACGCGAAGGCCGTCGCGGTCGTCGCTACCGATCCGGGGACCGGCGCGGTCACGGCGTCCCCCGTCCTCGCGGCGGAGGACCGCTACGGCATGCTGCGCGGCGCCTCTTCGTCGCCCGACGGCCTGCTGTGGGTCTCGACGGTCAACAAGTCCGGCGCCGAACCGGGACCGAACGACGACCGCGTCATCCGCATCCAGTTTCCGGCCGGTGGCGGCGGATTCGACTGATCATGCCCGCCCCGGTGTCTCCGCCGCAGCGGGGTGGTGGAGCAGCCCCGCGAGCATCGGGAGGACGAGGACGGTGACGGCGCCCGCCGCCACGAGGATCGACGCGCTCGCGTTCGTCATCTGATCGGCACTCACCGCGACGCCGGTGACCGCGACGATCAGTGGCAGACCCGTAGTGGAGTACAGGGCGATCTGCAGTTGTTCGGCGGTTCCGAACATGCGGTTGCCGGTCTCGTCGCGTTCGAGGCGCGATGCGACGAACACCGGTACACCCCTCACCAGGACGAGCAGTCCGAGGAATGCCAGCAGGATGCCCGGGGCACTCGCAACGGCACCGACGTCGATCGCCATGCCCGAGGTGACGAAGAAGATCGGGATGAGGAAGCCGTATCCGAGACCGTCGAGCTTCTTCTCGAGCCGCTCGTCGCCCGCCGGGATCGTGCGGCGCAGGATGAAGCCGGCCGCGAAGGCCCCGAGAATGATGTCGAGATCGAAGACGGCGGCGACGGCGATGAGTCCGACGAGCAGCAACATTGTCAGGCGCACCGGGATCTGGGCGGTGGTGTCGGAGCCGAGCCGGACGAACTGGGTGAACCGTGAGCCCTCCCCCAGGATCCAGGTCGGCAGCACGGCGACGGCGACGGCCACGACCGCGAACGCCAGCAGGACGATCAGCGAGCCGAGTGCGCCGCGCGCACCGAGCAGGGTTGCCATGGCCACAACGGGCAGCAGTTCTCCGAACGCACCGTGATTGAGCACCGACCGTCCGAGTGGGGTCGCGACGAGCCCGCGGTCGGCGAGGATCGGCAGGAGCGTCCCCAGCGCTGTGGATGTCAGGGCGATCGCCACGGCAATCTCGGCGTGCACCTGGCCGACCGCTCCCAGGGCGGCGACGGTACCGAGCGCCAACAGCATGCACACGCACCAGGTGAGCATCGCGCGGCGCCCACCCCGCCCGCGCAACTCGGCGGGGTCGATCTCGTATCCGGCGAGCAGGAAGAGCATCCCCAGGCCGAGTTCGCGCAGGATGCCGATCTCGCTGCCCGTCTCCGCGAGGTCGAACGCGTAGGGGCCGATGAGGACACCTGCCACCAGCAGCAGCACGACCTCGGGCACCAGCCGACGCGGGACGGCGCCGGCGATCAGCGGTGCCAGCACCGCCGCGACGGCGATCCAGAACAGCGAGGTGGCGACAGCAGCGTCCATGCGCCGCTACTCTAGCCGCGCAAGATCAACTGCACGCAGCGATGACGAGTTCCTTCACGCGCGCCGGATCGGCCTGTCCGCGAGTAGCCTTCATGACGTCGCCGACGATCTTGCCGGCCGCCTGGACCTTGCCGGAGCGGATCTTGTCGGCGATGTCGGGGTTGGCGGCCAGCGCGGCGTCGACCGCGGCCTGCAGCGCCGAATCGTCGCGCACGACCTCGAGACCGCGAGCGGCGACCACCTCGTCGGGCTCGCCCTCACCGGCGAGCACACCGTCGACGACCTGACGGGCGAGCTTGTTCGTCAGCTTGCCGTCGGCCACCAGCGCGATGACGCGGGCGACCTGTTCGGGTGTGATAGGCAGTTCGGCGAGTTCGACACCGCGGGTGTTGGCCTGCTGGGCCAGGTAGGCGACCCACCACGAGCGGGCCTCCGAGGCGGGGGCGCCGGCCTCGGTGGTCGCGATGACGAGGTCGAGCGCTCCGGCGTTGACGAGGTCGCGCATCTCCTCGTCGGAGACACCCCAGTCGGCCTGGATGCGGGCGCGGCGCAGCCACGGCAGCTCGGGCAGCGTCGCGCGCAGCTCTTCGACCCAGGCGGCGTCGGGCGCGATCGGCTCGAGGTCGGGCTCCGGGAAGTAGCGGTAGTCCTCGGCGGTCTCCTTGCGGCGACCGGGCGAGGTGGTGCCGTCGGCCTCCTGGAAGTGCCGGGTCTCCTGGATCACCTCACCACCGGAGACCAGTACGGCCGCCTGGCGCCGCATCTCGTAGCGCACGGCCACCTCGACGGACTTGAGAGAGTTGACGTTCTTCGTCTCGGTGCGGGTACCGAACTCCTTCGCGCCGATGGGCATCAGCGAGATGTTCGCGTCGCACCGCATCGAACCCTGGTCCATGCGGACGTCGGAGACGTCGAGTGCCTCGAGCAGGTCGCGCAGGGCGGTGACGTAGGCGCGGGCGACCTCGGGGGCGCGCTCGCCGGCACCGACGATCGGCTTGGTGACGATCTCGACGAGCGGCACACCGGCGCGGTTGTAGTCGAGCAGCGAGTGGCTCGCACCGTGGATGCGACCGGTGGCGCCACCGACGTGCAGCGACTTGCCGGTGTCCTCCTCCATGTGCGCGCGCTCGATGTCGACCCGCCAGGTGGTGCCGTCATCGAGTACGACATCGAGATATCCGTCGGTGGCGATCGGCTCGTCGTACTGCGAAATCTGGTAGTTCTTCGGCTGATCCGGGTAGAAGTAGTTCTTACGCGCGAAGCGACCCCACGGGGTGATCGAGCAGTTCAGCGCGAGGCCGATGCGGATCGCGGACTCGACCGCGGCCTGGTTGACGACGGGCAGCGCCCCCGGCAGACCGAGGCAGACCGGACACACCTGCGTGTTGGGCTCGGCGCCGAAGGCGGTCGGGCAGCCGCAGAACATCTTGGTGGCGGTGTGCAGCTCGACGTGCACCTCCATGCCCATCACGGGCTCGAACTTCGCGAGCACGTCGTCGTAGGCGAGCAGGTCAGCGGACACGGAGGCAGTCATGGTGTCGATTTTAGACGGCGCCGACAGTGCCGACGCGCCGCCTCACCCGAACAGGATCCGCATCTCCTGATAGCGCTCGTCGGGCACGTACTTCGGTTCGGCGAGCTCGTCGAAATCGACCCGAGCGATGTCGGTGCCGTGCAGCGCGACCATGCGCCCCCAATCCTCCTCGGCGACGAGATCGGTCACCGCCATGCCGAGTCGCGTGGCGAGCACCCGGTCGAATGCCGTGGGGACACCGCCCCGTTGGATGTGACCGAGCACCGTCGCGCGGGCCTCGACGCCGGTGTGCTTCTCGATGAGCGGCGCGAGCACCTCCGCGATACCGCCGAGACGCGGCCGGTCGAATCCGTCGAGCCCCTTGGTGGAGTACGCCTCCTCCATCTCGGGCAGTGTGAAGCCCTCAGCGACGACAACCATCGGCGAACGCCCGCGGTCGCGGACGCTGGTCACCCACTCGCAGATCTGTTCGAGGCTCTCGGGGTGTTCGGGGATGAGGATGGCGTGTGCACCACCGGCAGTACCCGCGTGCAGTGCGATCCATCCGGCGTGCCGGCCCATGACCTCGAGCACCATGCACCGCTTGTGGGAGTTGCCGGTGGTGCGGAGACGGTCGATCGCCACCGTCGCGATCTCGACGGCCGTGTCGAAACCGAAGGTGTAGTCGGTGTGGCTGAGGTCGTTGTCGATCGTCTTCGGCACACCGACGATGCGGATCCCTTCACCGAACAGTCGCTTCGAGGCGGCAGCGGTGCCCTCTCCGCCGATGGCGATCACCGCGTCGATCCCGAGGCGGCCGAGGGTCTTCTGGATGTTCTGTGCCCCACCGTCGGGTCCCTGGTACGGACCGAACCGGCTCGTGCCGAGGATCGTGCCACCCTGCTGGGCGAGACCGCGAACACGGCTGCGGTCCAACGGGATCACATCGCCCTCGACGAGACCGCGCCAGCCGTCGAGGAATCCGACGAACTCCTGTCCGTGGACCTCGGTGCCCTTGAGCACCGCACCGCGGATGACCGCGTTGAGCCCGGGGCAGTCCCCGCCACTGGTGAGAATTCCGATCCTCGTCACGCACTACCTCCCGTCGCATGGTTCCGTACCGCACGGACCGATACCGCCCGGACCGCTGCTGCATTGCCATCCTGCCCGTTCACCGGCGCGACGGCAGCCCGATTCAGCCGGGTGTGACGAGACCGGACTCGTAGGCGAGCACCACGGCCTGTGCCCGGTCGCGCAGGTTCAGTTTCGCGAGAACCTTGCCGACGTGGGTCTTCACGGTCTGCTCGGCGACGAACAATCGTTCTGCGATCTCGGTGTTCGACAGGCCGTGTGCGATCAGTTCCAGCACCTCGAGTTCGCGCGGGGTCAGCGGATCGAGGACGCGGTCGCGCCCTCTCGCCGGCCGGCGCCGGCTGGTGACGTCGGCGATGAGGCGACGGGTGACGGTCGGCGCGAGCAGTGCCTGACCATCGGCGACCACCCTCACGGCCCGCACGAGTTCGTCGGCGGGGGCGTCCTTGAGCAGAAACCCGCTTGCTCCCATCCCGAGCGACTCGTAGACGTAGTCGTCGAGGTCGAAGGTGGTGAGCATGAGCACCTTCGACCGCGGCTCACGGGTGTCGGCAAGGATGTGCCGCGCCGCGTCGAGACCGTTCATCTCGGGCATGCGCACGTCCATGAGGACGACGTCGGGCCGCAGTCGCGCGACCTCCGAGACAGCCGCTCGACCGTCGGGGGCATCGCCGACGACGCTGATGTCGGGCTGGGCTCCGAGCAGTGCTCCGAAGCCCTGCCGGACCATTGCCTGGTCGTCGGCGATGAACACGGTGATGGGAGGGTGCGGTTCGGTCATCGGCACCCACCTTAGGCCCCGGTCAGCACCGGGAGAACCGCTCGGACCTCGAAACCGCCGCCGGGACGGGGATGGGCGACGAGTTGCCCGCCCACGACGGACGCACGTTCGACCATGCCGAGGATTCCGTTGCCGCCGCTGCGGTCCGACTGCCGAACGGTGGTGTCGACCTGACCGGGCGAGGCCGGCCCGTTGGCCACCTCCACCGTGACGGTCGCCGGCTCCCACTGCAGTCGTGCGGACACGCGGGCGCCGGGTGCGTGCCGGGCCGCGTTCGCCAGAGACTCTTGCAGGATCCGGTAGACGGTGAGTCCGACACCGTCGGAGACGGGTGCGGGGACGCCGACCGTCTCCGTCTCGAGCGCCATCCCGGCTCGGCGGGAGGACTCGAACAGCTCACCGATGCGGTCGATGTCGGGCTGCGGTTCGTGTTCGGGGAGCTGCCCGTCGCTGCGGAGTACTCCGAGCAGGGTGCGGACCTCGTTCAGCGCCTCCCGTGCGGTCGCACCGAGGGCGTCGAATTCGGCGCGTACGTCGTCGTTCACGTCCGGGAGCCGGTAGGGCGCGCTCTGCGCCTGCACGACGATCATCGACATGTGATGGGCAACGATGTCGTGGAGGTCGCGTGCGATGTGGGCCTTCTCCTCGAGGATGGCGCGCCGTGCACGTTCGAGCTCGCTGGCTTCCTCCTGCTGGGCGAGTTGCCGTCGGGAGATCACCAGCCAGCGCACCAACAGCCCGAACACCACCAGCGCGCTGATCCCGATCCCCCAGCCCCAGCCGTCGCTGCCGGGGACGAAGGCCGCGAAGAGCAGAACCGTCGAGACCCAGACGACGAGGACGATCCGGATCTCCTCGCGGATCGCCACGGCGAACACCAGCGCGAGCATCACCATGATGTGCACGACCTGCCACGGATAGTCGTAGCCGGGGACCAGGTCGAACGTTATCGGGATGACGAGTCCCGCCGCCGCGGCCACCGCCCACCCGAGCGCCGGCCGGACGAGCACAAGGAGGAACGGGAACACCGCCATCCCCGAGATCAGCGGCAACAGGGGTGGGGAGACGTCGTGGGTCAGGGGCAGCGTCGGCCACGCGATCGCATAGAGGATCAACGTCACGGTGACCACGGTGATGACGCTCCACCGTCCCCGGCCCAGGCGTCCCGCGGTTCTCACGCCGGACTTCGCAAGCTCTTTCACCTCACCCACGCTAGGAGCCGGGGTCTCGACTGTCCTCATACCTGGGGGTGAGATCCGCATAGCTCTGCGGGTGGTGTCGGCCTCCTCGAGATCGCTCCGGCGCGGGGTCCGGTGCAGGGCTGCGCGTTCCTAGCGTCACCGGCATGACAGTGAGATCCGCAGCGGTCCGAGTCGCGTCGGTCGCCTTCCTCGCCACCGCAGCATATGCCGCCGCGCCGGGGGCGCTCGCCCACTCCGCCGCGCCCCCGACGGAGGACGCCGCGGCCGCAGCGACGGTGACGGCGCTCGTCGCCGACGACGCGGACGGAGCACTGTCGTCCCTGCCGGCCGATTTCACCGCCGTGATGGGGTATGCGCCGATCGTCGAACAGTGGGCGGACGGGACGACGGTGCTCGCCGACCCCGAAGGTGACTGCTCCGCCCCGGTGCCGCTGCCGGCGGCGTTCGAATCGGCATGCCGGGTGCACGATCTCGGGTACGACCTCCTGCGGTACGCCCACACCACCGGTGGCGAGCTGGGCACCGGTGCCCGCCGCGACCTCGACGGTCTGTTCGCACGGCATCTCGACACCGTCTGCCGTTCCGAACCCGGCATCCCCTCCTGCACGCCGATCGCAGGGATTTCTTCTGCAGCAGTGGAATTCAACTCGTGGCGACAGGGTCACCGGACACCTGTCGCGGAATCGCCGTGGGCCCTGGCCGTCGCTGCGGGCTCGGTCGCTCTGGGCTTCACGGCACGAAAGGTACGGCGATGACGATCCTCACGGTGGTTCTCGCGACGGTGATCTCCCTCGCCCCTCCCCTGCTGCCGCGACAGTCGGTCGTGCAGGGCGTCGTCACAGGGGTGTTCGTCCTGGTCGCGCTGGCCGTTCTCCGTCTCGTCGTGACCGCGAGGCGGCGGACCGGTCGGGCTCCGCGGCCGGCGAGACCGGAACTGCGTGTGCCCGTCGCGCTCGTCGGCGGATCCGTCGTGCTGGTCACGGCCGCCGGTGCGCATCGGTGGCAGAACGGTCTGCGGGAGGCGATGGCGGTCCCGGCGCTGGATGTGCGCTGGTGGCTGGAGGCACTGGCAGTCGCGATCGTGGTCGTCGCGGCGCTGCTCGCCCTTCCGCGCCTCGTGCACCTCCTGTCGCGACGCGGGGTGGCGGTGGCCGTCGCCGCGACGCTGGGAATCGGCGCCACGGTTGGGATCGGCACCACGGCGGCCTTCTCACCCGGAGGGGCGGTCGACACGGTCGCCTCCCCCACCGCGCTCTCGGCGGGATTGTCGGGTGGCGTGGGATCGGCGGTGTTGTGGAACCGGTTGGGTCGAGAGGGGCAGAAGTTCGTGTCCCTGCCCTCCGAGGGGTCACCGCTCCGGATCTACATACCGTTGTCGGCCGCGCCGGATCCGTCTGCGCGCGCCGAGTTCGCGGTGGACGAACTCCGCCGGGCGAGAGCCTTCGACCGACCGCATCTCGTGGTGGCCGTGCCGACCGGCTCGGGCTGGGTCGATGCCGCTGCGGTTCGCGGCTTCGAGGACCGGTGGGGCGACGATGTCGCCATCGTCGCCCAGCAGTACTCGGACATGCCGAGCTGGGCGACCTTCGTCCTCGATCGCGGTGCTGCGGAGGAGGAGGCCCGCGCGCTCGTCACCGCCTTGCGGGCGCACCTGTCCACGCTGCCCGACGAGCGACGCCCCGCCCTGCACGTCTACGGGCAGTCTCTGGGAGCGTCCGGCGCGAGCGCCGTCTTCGACGACGAACCGGAGCCGTGTGCACTGTTCCTCGCGGGGCCACCCGCGGGGGTCCGCACCGCCGGTGCGAGTGTCCGGGCGAACACCTCCGACCCGGTGGTGTGGTGGCGGCCGTCGCTGCTGTGGTCGCCGCCCGATCTGTCGCATGCGCGCGCCGATGCCCCGACCCCGCCGTGGCTGCCGGTGGTGTCGTTCGTGAACACGACGGTGGACCTGCTCACCTCGCTCGAGGCGGCACCCGGTCACGGTCATCGCTACGGCGACGATCAGGCGCGGTGCACCTCCGCCGACGGGTAGATCGCGCCCACACGGATCGGCGTCCGGATACACCGCGACCCGCCGGCCGACGAACGGCACGACGGGTCGTGGTGTGGGAAAGGATCAGGCGACGATGGGTCCTCGTGCCGCCTCGAAGGCCGCACCCACGCGGTACAGGCGCTCGTCGGCCAGGGCCGGGGCCATGATCTGCAGACCGACGGGGAGACCGTCGTCCGCCGAGAGGCCGGACGGCACCGACATCGCGCAGTGCCCCGCGAGGTTGGTCGGGAGCGTGCACAGGTCGGACAGGTACATCGCCAGCGGATCGTCGACCTTCTCGCCGAGCTTCCACGGCGTGAACGGGCTCGTGGGCGAGACCAGCACGTCGACCTGCTCGTAGGCCTTGTCGAAGTCCTGCGCGATGAGGCTCCGGACTTTGAGTGCCTGACCATAGTAGGCCTCGTAGTAGCCGGAGGACAGCGCGTAGGTGCCGATCATGATGCGGCGCTTGACCTCCTTGCCGAAACCGGCGGCGCGGGTCGCGGCCATGACCTGCTCGGCACTCATCGTGCCGTCGTCGACGCGCATGCCGTACCGCATCGCGTCGAAGCGGGCCAGGTTGGAGGAGACCTCCGACGGCAGGATCAGGTAGTACGAGGCGAGCGCGTACTCGAAGTGCGGGCACGAGACCTCGACGACCTCCGCGCCGAGCTTCGTGAGCGTCTCGACCGCCGCATCGAACGACGAGAGCACGCCGGGCTGGTAGCTGTCGGAGTGCAGCTCCTTGACCACGCCGACCTTCAGGCCCTTCAGGTCGCCGGCCGCACCCTGGCGCGCCGCCTCCACGACGGGACGCACGGGGGCGTTCACCGACGTCGAGTCGCGCGGGTCGTGCCCGGCGATGACCTCGTGCAGCAGCGCCGTGTCGAGGACGGTGCGGCCGCAGGGACCACCCTGGTCGAGCGACGACGCACAGGCGACGAGGCCGTACCGAGAGACCGTGCCGTAGGTGGGCTTGGTGCCGACGGTGGCGGTGACAGCGGCGGGCTGGCGGATCGAGCCACCGGTGTCGGTGCCGATCGCGAGGGGTGCTTGATACGACGCGAGCGCCGCAGCGGAACCGCCACCCGAGCCACCCGGGATACGGCTGGTGTCCCACGGGTTGCGGGTGGGGCCGTAGGCCGAGTTCTCGGTGGACGAACCCATCGCGAACTCGTCCATGTTGGTCTTGCCGAGGATGGGGATCCCGGCCTCGCGCAGCTTCGTGGTGAGCGTCGCGTCGTAGGGCGAGACCCAGCCCTCGAGGATCTTCGAACCGCACGTGGTGGGCATGTCCGTGGTGGTGAACACGTCCTTGAGCGCGAGCGGCACACCGGCGAGCGCCGAGGCCGGTTTCTCGCCCGCGGCGACGGCACGGTCGACCTCGTCCGCGGCGGCGAGCGCCTGCTCGGAGGCGACGTGCAGGAAGGCGTTGTACTCGCCGTCGACCTCGGCGATGCGATCGAGGTGGGCCTGGGTGACCTCCACCGACGACAGTTCGCCGGCATGGATCTTCGACGCCAGGGTCGCGGCGTCGAGGCGTGTCGTATCCGTGCTCATTCGCCCTCTCCCAGGATCTGCGGGACCGAGAAGCGATCCTCCTCGACGGCCGGCGCACCGGAGAGCGCCTGCTCGGGTGTGAGACCGGGGACGACGACGTCGGGTCGCGTCACGTTGGTGACGGCGTTCGGGTTCGCCATGGGAGCCACATCGTCCGCGGCCACCTCCGACACCGCCTTGACGTGGTTGAGGATCGAATCCAACTGACCGGCGAACTCGTCGAGTTCGGCATCGGTCAGCGCAAGCCGGGACAACCGGGCGAGATGCGCGACCTCGTCACGGGAGATGGCAGGCACCGTGAATGGCCCCTTTCCGATGGAGAGTGAACGTCCTGTCCAGGGTAATGCGTCCTGGAAGCGACGGCGCACGCGGTTCGGCGACATCACTCGTCGCCCGGTCGGCGTCGCGTCCCGTCCGCCGATGTTGCAAGCTTCGCAACGCTGTGTTGCGTTCGTGTGACATGCACCGTCGCGACCGGGGATTATCGATGGGGTCGGCATAATTTCGGATCGGCGCCGTCCCGGACGCCGGCGCCGAGGTGCAAGGATGTGGTCTGCCAGAGGTCGACACGGGCCCCTGGGCCGGCACTCGGATGCCGGCGCACCATGTGCCGTCGATGTGGCGTTCGTCGACGGCAGGAAACCGACTGGGGAAAGGACTCACGTGTCGTACCTCTTGCGTGTCAGGCTCCCCGATCGTCCCGGTAGCCTCGGCTCGCTCGCCCTGGCGCTCGGTTCGGTCGGCGCCGACATCTTGTCGCTCGACGTCGTCGAACGCGGCACGGACTTCGCGATCGACGATCTCGTCGTCGACGTCGAGCCGGGCAAGCTCCCCGACACGCTCCTCACCGCGGCCGAGGCCCTGCCCGGTGTGACGGTCGACTCGATCCGTCCCTACGCCGGAATCCTCGACACCCATCGCGAACTCGAATTGATCGATCACGTCGCCGCCGCCCGCGACGACCGCATCCAGATCCTCGTCGACGGCGCTCCCCGGGTGCTCCGCGTGGGTTGGGCGACCGTGCTCGGAGTCGGCCCGAACGGCATCTTCCGCCTCGCGGGGAGCCCGGGTTCGCCGGAGACCCACCTCGACGGCGTCCCCTGGATGCCGCTCGCCGAGGCCACCCTGCTCGACCACGACGGTGAGTGGGTGCCGCAGCTCTGGCGCGACATGGACACGATGCTCGCGGCCGCTCCCCTCGGCTCGCCCGAACGTGTCCTCGTCCTCGGCCGCCCCGGCGGACCGGAGTTCCGTCCGTCCGAGATCGCACGCATCGGTTACTTCGCGGGCATCGTCGGCACCGTCCTCCGATAGTCCCCCGGGTTCCGGTCCCAGCTTCGGGAAAGGGTCTCAGCCGACGACGAGCCTGTGCGCCTGCGCGATCGCTTCCTCACGCGAATGCACGCCCAGTTTCCGGTAGAGGGAACGCAATTGGGTCTTGACGGTGTTGAGGGTGACGAACTGTTCCTTGGCGATCGTGCTCGTCGTGCCGCCGGCGAGCAATGCGTCGAGGACCGCGCGCTCGCGTGGGGTCAGCCGTACGACGACACGGATCTCGCGGAAGATGCCGTACTCGGCCATCGCCGGGTCGAGATCGATCGGCAGGTCGACCCCGAGCGACAGGATGTCGCGCACGGCCGAGGGCGGGACTCCGACGAACGGCCGTGTCACCCCGGCATGTTCCGCCAGCACCACGGCCCGCTGGAGATGCCGTCGCGCATCGGTGCGGCGACCGAGTCTCAGAGACGCCACCGATCCGATCAGGGCGAGTTCCGCACCGACGGCCGGACAGTGCTCACGGGCGGCATCCCCACGATGCACGATCACCTCCGCGCCTCCGGGATCGCCGCCGAGCAGACGCAATCGCGCACGGGCCGGAGCCGTGAGGGGGTGCGTCGAGCTGTCGACCAGCTCGCGCGCCGCGCGGGCCTCGCCGAGCGCGAGGTGCAGGTCGGCACGCGCGGCATCGACCAACACCGCGGAGATACCGGTGAGGCGATGGGAGAAGTGCTGAAGTTCCGAATCGATGTACAGCAGGCCGTCGGCGGGCACACCGCTCAGCAGCGCCAGTCGCCCCCGCGCGTACATGACGGCCGCCCACAACTCTTCCGTGTGGCGGGGAGTGCCGAGTTCGGAGAGCGCGCGGAAGGCCGTGCCGGTGTCGAGCCTGTCGAGGGCCACGAGCGCGGTGGCGACCAGGCCCGCCGTACGGATGAGGGCCTCGGCCTCTCCCATGATCGGCGGATGCCGGAGCTCCTCCTCGATCCACCGGGTCGCCTCGTGGGTCCGGCCCCGGAGGGCTTCGAGGAGCGCGAGTTTGCCCGCGGCCTCTCGCTCGACGAACACACCGCGACCCGCCGTGTGGGCACGGCGCAGCATCGTTCCGGCATCGGTGGTGCGTCCGCCGAGGAGGTAGACGGTGCCGAAGTTGAGGTATTTCAGTCCGTGGGCGTGCCGGGTCGTGTCGTCCAGCGTCTCGAAATTCGGCACGGGTTCGGTGGCCAGGCCGTCGCACACTTCCATCGCCTCGTCGTAGGCACCCTGCATCCGGAGACTTCCGAGGCGAAGGATCGTTTCGAAGGATCGCGGGAAGGCCCACTGTTGCGGCTCTCCCGCCTGGTTCCGGGCACGGGTGATCGTCCGCAGCGACGCGACGGTGCGATCGTTGGTCGTCATGTCGTCGGGGAGCAGCTCGAGCAGCACGATCCCCAGGGAGCGGAGCGATCCGCTTCCGTACAGTGCCACCCAGTTCTTCTCGACGATGTCGATCGCGCATCGCCAGTCGCGCCGCTCCACGGCATGTTCGAGGGCGATGTCCGGACGCGAGCGCTGCAACCAGTAGTCGATGAGAGCCGACCGCGCATCCCACAGCTCCTTCGGGTATTCGGCGCTGCCCACCCGCAGGAGTGATCTGTGGACGACCTCGGGATAGCGCCAGGCGGTCTCGTCGTCCGTGGAGTCCTCGTCCGTCGAGCAGGCCTCGATCAGTCCCGACTCGGTCAGCGCGGTGAGGAAGGCGTCGCTGTCGTCGATGTGCGGTAGAGCCGAAATCGACGACTCCGTCACCGTGTTGGGTGCGGCGGAGACGAGGACCGAGCGGGAGGACAGTGCCAGTGAGGGATCCGCGGCCACGACATGCATGACGACGAGATCGACGGTCGAGTCGACCAGGACGTCGAGGGCGTCGGTGCCGTAGACCCGATCCGGCTTCTCGGCACGCAGCGTCGCACACACCGCCGCGACGAATGCGGCGAATCCTTCGGTGCGGCGGGTGATCCACTCGATGGTGCGTTGGTCCCGCGCAAGTCCGAAGAGCCGGCACAGTGCAGCGGTATCGTCCACGGTGAACGCCAGGTCGTCGTCGCCGACGATCGTCCTGTGCGGGTGTCCGTCGACAAGTTCGGCCCACGAGCCTGCGGCCCTGCTGGTGACCACCATCCGCACCTGCGGCCCGAGCCGCAGCAACTGCCCGACCCGGTCTTCGATCGCTTCGACCGACCGGACACCGTCGAGCACGAACATCACGGGCCGGGGGTGCCGGACCAGTATCGAACACAACGAGTCGAAGGAGCCTTCCGCCGCAACGGGTTCGTCGACTCCGAGGGAGGTGCACAGCGACGATGCCACCGTCGCCCAGTAGGTCTCGGGTGTGACGTCGTGCGCGGGTTCGGGAATCACCACCGGCGCCCACTCGGGACACGGGTCGATCGCCAGCCACGTGTCGACGAGGGTCGTCTTGCCGGAGAAGGGGCCACCGAGGATCACGGCGAGTTCGGAATGCGCGGACAGAACGGAGAACAATCGGCGACGGGACAAAGGCAGTGTTCTCGGCACGTCCACTATCCCTTTCGCATCCGGGCAGCATCGCCCTCGAAACGGACTCACAAGTATGTGCAAATATTAGCAGCCGGCGGGGGAAATGACGGATTTCGCCGGGATTCCGATCGCGCGCCAGGAATCACATCGAAGTAGTCCCGTACCTCCATTCACACGGTCCACGAACGGATCTCACGTCGGCGGGGGAGAAACTCGGTGAGCTTCTCCCCCGCTGCGACTTCGTTCAGTGTGCGAATGCCTGGTCGGTGTGGCCGCGACCGACACCCTCGCGGAGATATCCGACTACATCGGCGATGTCTTCACCGAGCTTGTGGGCGATGTCCCGGCTGAAGCCCTCGCGAAGCACGATTCGCAGGACCGCGACGTCCTCCGCGTCGGCCGGCATCGTGTAGGCCGGAACCTGGAATCCGCGGGCCCGCAATTCGTGGGAGATGTCGAACACCGTGAAGCCGGGGTCGCCCGTCACCTCGAAGGAGATGACCGGGATGGCGGAGCCGTCCGTGATGATCGCCATGTTCTCGATCTCGGAGATCTGCTTCGACAGCATGAGCGCGGTGTCGCGCAGGGTCTCCATGATCTGCGTGTACCCGGCGACACCGAGCCGGATGAAGTTGTAGTACTGGCCGATGACCTGGTTACCAGGACGCGAGAAGTTGAGCGTGAACGTCGGCATGTCGCCACCGAGGTAGTTGACCCGGAAGACCAGGTCCTCGGGCAGATGTTCCTTCGAGCGCCAGACGACGAAACCGATACCCGGATAGGTCATGCCGTACTTGTGACCACTGACGTTGATGGACACGACCCGCGGCACACGGAAGTCCCATTCGAGGTCCGGATGGAGGAAGGGCACCACGAAGCCACCGGAGGCGGCGTCGACGTGCAACGGGACGTCGGGACCGCCGGAGGCCGCGAGCTCGTCGAGCGCGGCGGCGATCTCCGCCACCGGCTCGAGTTCACCGGTGAAGGTGGTGCCGAGGATCGCGACGACGCCGATGGTGTTCTCGTCGACCGCTTCGCGGACCTGCTCGGGGGTGATGACGTAACGGCCGGGCTCCATCGGCAGGTATTTCGGCTCGACGTCGAAGTAGCGGCAGAACTTCTCCCACACCACCTGCACGTTGCTGCCGAGCACCAGGTTCGGCTTCGACGCGTCCTTGCCGGCGGCCCTACGGGCCTCACGCCAGCGCCACTTGAGCGCGAGACCGCCGAGCATGACGGCCTCGGACGAACCGATCGTCGAGACGCCGGTGGCCGACGACGGATCGGCCGGATCGAGGTTCTCGGCGTGGAACAAGGCCGCGACCATGTTGACGCAACGGGTCTCGATCTCCGCCGTGGCCGGATACTCGTCCTTGTCGATCATGTTCTTGTCGAACGTCTCGGCCATGAGACGACCCGCCTGCGGATCCATCCACGTGGTGACGAAGGTCGCCAGGTTGAGCCGCGAGCTGCCGTCGAGCATCAGCTCGTCGTGTATGAACTGGTACGTCGCCTCCGGATCGGTCTCCGACTTGGGAAGTCGCAGAGCAGGAATCGGGTCGGTACCGAGTCTGCCGGTGAAGGCAGGTGCGAGTGTCTCGGCTGGAGCATTGGACTCTGACATGGTTTCCTCCATTTCCCGCATCGAACACTCGTCGATCCGGTGACATCAGGACATCCGGGGCGGCTCTCACACCTCGATCGGCGGGTACAGCCTCTCCATCGTGTAGCGGCGGTTGCGCCGAACCGACAGGGCACTCAGCGTCAACGATACGAGCAGGATTCCGGCCAGGACAGCGATTGCGATCCACAATCGCGAATCGATGTTCTCGGCGACGGTGAGCTGCCGCAGACCGTTGACGGTGTAGGTCATCGGGTCGAACGGGTGGATGTACTGGAACGGCTTCGCCGTGGTCGGCACGGGGTAGATACCGCCGGCCGAGACCAGTTGCAGCATCAGGAAGGCCAAGGTCACCACCCGACCGACGGCGACGCCGAAGATCGCATTGAACGCTTGGATCATGGCCAGATACGTTGCGGAGATCAAGATCAGGAACAGGATCGTCCCCACCACGTGCTTCACGTCCAGTCCGACGCCGAAATGGACGACCGTGTACATCACGACCACCTGCAGGATGCCTACCAGCAGAGCCGGCCAGTACGACGCGAGGACCGTGCGGTAGGCACCGAGTCCCGCGACGGTGGGCCGCGACTGCAACGGGGTGAGCAGCATCCAGGTGATGATGCCGCCGACGAACAGGGCGAGCGACAGGAAGAACGGGGCGAAACCGGTACCGAAGGTGGGTGCCTCGTTCGTGTAGTTCTGTTGCAGAGCAACCGGAGTCGACAACGTCTCGGCGGTGGCGGTGCGTTGTTCGTCCGTCCAGTTCGGCACCTGGGTGGCACCCTGGCTCAGGGCCTGCGCGAGTTCCTGCGAACCCGACTGCAACTCGACCATGCCCGAGGACAGCTCTCCTGCTCCGTCGGCCAACTGGACACTGCCGTCGGTGAGTTGGACGAGACCGGAGTTCAGCGTGGCGGCACCGGAGCTCAGTTCGTCGACACCGCTGCGGAGTCGGTTCACGTCCGCCGCCAGTCCCCCGTTCGACAACGTCGCCAGGGCTCCCTGTAGCGGACTGTTCGGGTTGCCGAGTTGATACTCGAGTTGTTCGGCGTCTGCCTGCAGACGCATGATCTCAGCGCGTAGGGCGTCGGCATCGGAGGCCGCCTGTTGCGCCGTCAGCGGTGTCAACGCGGTGATCGCCTGCTGCACGACCGGATCGGAGCTCCGGTTCAGGATGTCGACGACCTGCTGTACGGCCTGGTTCACCGTCGACTGCGTGGTCTGCGGTACCCGCGATTCGAGGGCGTCGAGCGAGGCCCGCAGCTCCGCTGCCTGCCCGGCGACACCCGAGAGGGCACCGCTGTCGAGCGCGCTGAGCAGCGGACCCGTCACGCCGTCGACCGCGGTGGCGAGTTCGTTCGCGCCGGTAGCGAGCTGCGCCGACCCGTCTCGCGCCGTGACCATGTTCGTCGCGAGCTCCTGCGATCCCGAAGCGAGCTGGTCCGCGCCGCTCTTGGCCGTGTCGATGCCGTCGGCGAGTTGCCCGGCACCGTCGGCGGCCTGCTTCAGACCCGAGCCGGCGCTCTCGAGACCGGTGAGCACGGTCCCGACACCTTGGGCACCGATCGTGGAGTTCACCTGTCCGATCACCTGTTCGGACGCGTCCTGCCCGATGATCGTCGCGAGATAGTTGTTCGCGTCGTTGAAAGTGAAGACCAAATTCGCCTTCTCCGGGTTGTCGCCGTTGGGGGATTCGACCGCTTCGGTGAAATTCTCCGGAATCGTGATGGTGTAGTAGTACTTTCCGTCGGCCAGACCCGCGACGGCGTCCTCTTCCGACACCTCCGCCAGATCGAGCTGACCGGATGCGATGAGAGACTTCACGACCTGATCGCCGGCGTCGACCTGTTCCCCCGTCGACGAACGACCGGTGTCGTTGTTGACGATCGCCGCGGGAATCTTGTTCACCGCACCGAACGGATTCCAGAAGGCCCACAGGTACATGGCCCCGTACAGCAACGGCATGAGAATGATCGTCGCGATCGCGATGCGCGGCATCGTGCCGCGGAAGTATCGCTTCGAGTCGCTACCGAGAGAGACGCCTGCGAGCACTCGTCACTTCCTCTTCGTCAGGACGCCGATGTCACCGGGTCCGAGCAGATCGTGCATGTCCACCACGGCCCGTACCCCGCTATCGGGGTCGACGGGGTTCACGTCGCCGATGATCACCGCCTGGTTCTCACCGAGCGCGACGAGCCGGCCGAGCAGGGTGGCACGTTCGACGTCGTCGGCGATCCGATCGATCCGGCCCACCACCAGCAGTGGCGGACGCCGGGTGTTCGCCACCGAGATCCGCAGGAGCAGTTGCTGGAGTTCGGAGAGGTCGTCGACGAACGCCTCGAGCGGTGGCAGCGGTACGTCGCCGAAGATCTCCTCGCACATCTCGGCGATACCGTCCTCACGGACCCGCGGAACGAACTTGTACCACGGGGAATCCCACCGCTTCTGCTCGGTGACGAGATCGCGCACGGTGACCGACGGGCGTACCTCGTCGAGCTCGTTCATGCACGCAATCGCCGACCGCGCGATGATCTTCTGCGGTCTGTCCTCGCCGAGAACCGTCAGCGATCCCCGGGTCAGTCGCATGCGACCGCACAGAGCCATGAGCAACGCGGTACGCGCAGCACCGGCCTGCGCGGCCAGAACCGTCACTCCCCCGGCGTCGAGGTCCAGGTCGAGGGGGCCGAAGACATGGCCCCAGGGTCCGTGGAGTTCGATCCCGCGCGCCGACACGAGTGTGCCCGGCGTCTGTCGGGCGGTTGCCCGCTGCACGACCGGAGCGCCGTACGGCGGAGTCCCGACATCATCCGGTTCGGCTGTGCCCACCGGCGTTCCGCCGTAGTTTCCGTCCACGACGAAGGGATCCTCGAGCTGCTCGTCCGACAACTCGTCCCAGGCCTCTGCGTCGCTGTGCTGCCCGTAGTGAGTCACCGACTGTCCTTGCGCCGAGCGAGTGGGGTGTGGTGCCGTGTCCGATGCGCTGCCACGGTCACAGGCTGTTCTTGACGACGTGGCCGTTCTTCACGATGACCGACAGGTTCTTTGCCGGATCGGCGATCAGACTCAGATCCTCGAGCGGGTTGCCGTCGACGAGAAGCACGTCCGCCCAGGCGCCCTTGTCGATCACACCCCATCGGGCCTGACGGTAGGGATCGCGTTCGCCTGCGAGCCGGAACAGTTCGGCGTTTCCGGAGGTGAGCATCCGCAGCGCGTCGAGGTTGCTGTAGTGGTCGCCGAGCCGCGCGGCCATCTCGCTCTGGCGCGGCGCGATCTGCGGCTCGAGCAGCAGGTCGGTTCCCCAGGCCGTCTTCACGCCGTGCTTCTGCGCCCACTCGTAGACGTGGTCGGTGCCGGTGCAGATCTGCTTGTCCTTCTCCGCGCGATCCGGGTCGGGATAGTGGTGGTCGCCGAGCGCGAAGGGCTGCATCGACAACCACACCTCCTTCTCCGCGAGCAGTGCGACGGTCTCCTCGTCGGCGAGGTGGCCGTGCTCGATCGACTTCACCCCGGCCGCGACCGCGCGGCGGATCCCGGTGACGTTGTAGACGTGGGTGGCCACGTACGTGCCGTAGTCGGATGCGGCCTGGACGGCGGCACGCAGTTCTCTGTCGATGAACTGGACGGTGTACAGCGGGTCGTACATGGACGCCGCTCCGCCGCCGACCATCAGCTTGATCTGCGATGCACCTTTCTTGAGTTGCTCGCGCACGGCTGCGAGGACCCGGTCCTCACCATCGGCGACCCGCATGAAGCCGATCTGTTCGGCGCGGGCCTGATCCCCACCGAGGGCTGTGGGGCATTCGTAGACGAAGCCGAAGTCGCCGTGCCCGGACGTCTGCGAGATCGCGGCCTGGGACGGGTAGATGCGGGGACCGTCGAACAATCCCCGGTCGATCACCGATTTGATGCTGCCGGTGTCGCCGGCCATGTCGCGGACGGCGGTGAAGCCGCGCAGCAGCATGTTGCGGGCCTCGGCGAGGCCGTTGAGCGCGATGTGCGCTTCACTGCCCATCACCATGTCGATGTAGGAGTTCGCGTTACCGACGAGGTGGACGTGCGCGTCGGACATGCCGGGCATGAGGACCCGCCCGCCGCCGTCGATCACGTCGGTCTCGCGGCCGGGTTCGTCGCCGATCGGCGATTCGGATACGGCGACGATGCGGTCTCCGTCGATCAGTACGTCGCCGGTGACGAGCTCTCCGGAAACTCCGTCGAAAACTCGCACATTACGAAAAAGAAGGCGCTGAGTGGACTTACCGGTTTCCGTCATGGCTGGGACGCTAACGCGCATCGAACACGACTTCCGACCAACCGAAAGGATCCCGAACCAATTCACCCCAACCGTTCACCCTTTTCGAAAGTTCGTTCTGAACTGCACCTATTCGATCGGATAGTTTCTTTTGAAAACACACAAATTTCCGATCTTCGACTTACACTGCGCCAATGCTGATTCACCCGACATTGCGCATGCAGTCCTGGGGATTCGTCATCGGCGCCGCCCTGTTCGCATTGGGTTCGGCGCCCGGAATTGCGACGCTTCTCGGCACCGCCGGTGCAAATACTTCGTTCTTCGTGGGTTCCTGGTTCTTCACGGGTGCAGCATTCGTCCAATTGATGCTCAGTGGGCCGGCCACCGTCACGGACAAGGGCAGCCCGGCGATCCGCGCCGACTGGCTCGCGTCGCTGATCCAGTTCATCGGTACGCTGCTGTTCAACGTCAGCACGGGAGCCGCACTGCACGCCCACACCGTCAAGGGTGAGGAGCACCTGGTGTGGAACCCCAATCTCGAAGGTTCCCTGTGCTTTCTGGTGTCGAGCGCGATCGCGTGTGCAGTCCTCTGGCGAGCGGGCTCGCATTGGGCGCCGCGCTCGAAGGACTGGATCAGCGGGTGGCTGAACATGCTCGGGTCGATCGCTTTCGGGGTCTCCGCCGTCGGTTCGTTCGTCCTCGACGACGGAAACACTCTCGACCCGAGCCTTGCCAACACCGGCACGTTCGTCGGGGCGATCTGCTTCCTGCTCGCCGCGGCGGTATTCCTCGGGAGGCGCAGCGCCGAGGAACCGGAATCCGCAACGGCCTCCTGAGAATCCGCCGGCAGGGCACCTGCCGGCGGAGAGCGTCTCAGTTCTCCCCTTCGCGCCCTTCGAGATAGGCGCGAGCGGCGTCGGGCCCCTCGTCGAGCAGGATCCGGAAACCGTCCTCGTCGAGCACGGGTACTCCGAGATCGGCGGCCTTGTCGGCCTTCGAACCCGGATTGTCGCCGATGACGACGAAAGCCGTCTTCTTCGACACCGATCCGGCGGCCTTGCCTCCGCGCGCGAGGACGGCCTCCTTGGCCTGGTCGCGGGAGAATCCCGCGAGCGTGCCCGTAACCACGATCGACAGTCCTTCGAGGGTTCGCGGGATCGATTCGTCGCGTTCGTCGGCCATCCGCACACCCGCTGCCGCCCACTTGTCGACGATCGCGACGTGCCAATCGACGGTGAACCAGTCGGTCACCGCCGCGGCGATCGTCGGTCCGACGCCCTCGACGGCCGCGAGCTCGTCGACGGACGCGGCCCGGATCCGGTCGAGGCTGCCGAACTCGGTGGCCAGCGCACGCGCAGCGGTCGGTCCGACGTGCCGGATGGACAGGGCGACCAGCACGCGCCAGAGCGGCTGTTCCTTCGCCTTGTCGAGGTTCTGCAGCAGACGTTCGCCGTTCTTCGACAGCACGCCCTTGGTGGTGCGGAAAAACGGGATGCGTTCGAGGTCTTCCTTCGTGAGCGAGAACAGGTCGCCCTCGTCGGCGATGATCTTCCCCTCGAGCAGCGCCGTGGCCGCCTCGTAGCCGAGGGCTTCGATGTCGAACGCTCCCCTGCCCGAGACGTGGAAGACCCGCTCGCGCAATTGCGCCGGGCACGACCGCGAGTTGGGGCAGCGCAGGTCGACGTCGCCCTCCTTCGCCGGGGCGAGGGTGGTACCGCATTCGGGGCACTGCGTGGGCATCTCGAAGGCGTACTCGGAACCGTCGCGCAGGTCGACGACCGGGCCGAGGACCTCCGGGATCACGTCGCCGGCCTTGCGGATGACCACGGTGTCGCCGATGAGCACGCCTTTGCGCTCCACCTCGGACGCGTTGTGCAGCGTCGCCAGCGAGACGGTGGACCCGGCGACGGTGACCGGCTCCATGTAGGCGAAGGGGGTCACGCGTCCGGTGCGCCCGACACTGACGCGGATGTCGAGGAGCTTGGTGGTGACCTCCTCCGGCGGGTACTTGTAGGCGATCGCCCACCGTGGGGCGCGGGACGTGGCACCGAGGCGTCGGTGCAGCCCCATGTCGTCGATCTTGACCACCAGGCCGTCGATCTCATGTTCGATGTCGTGGCGGTGTTCGCCCCAGTAGCGCATCCGCTCGACGACCGCCTCGGCGCCCTGCACGCGAACAGTGTGCGGTGAGACGGGCAGGCCCCAGGCCGCGAAGGCCGCGTAGGCGTCGGATTGCGAGCGGGGTTCGAAGCCCTCCATGCGGCCGTAGCCGTGGCAGTACATGCGCAGACGCCGGCGCGCGGTGACGGCCGGGTTCTTCTGCCGCAGGGAACCGGCGGCGGAATTGCGGGGATTCGCGAAGGGCGGCTTGCCTTCGGCCACCAGCCCGGCGTTGAGGGTCTGGAAGTCCTCGAGCCGGAAGAACACCTCGCCGCGCACTTCGAGCAACGTCGGGATCGGGTATTCGGCGGTGCCGGTGAGCTTTTCGGGAACGTCGTCGATCGTGCGGGCGTTGAGGGTGACGTCCTCCCCGGTGCGTCCGTCGCCGCGGGTGGCCGCGCGGACGAGTTTGCCGTTCTCGTAGACGAGGCTGAGCGCCACGCCGTCGATCTTCACCTCGCACAGATAATCGGGGTGAGTGCCGGTCTCGACCTCGGCGCGCGAGAGCCACGCGCGCAGTTCGTCCTCGTCGAAGACGTTGTCGAGGCTGAGCATCCGTTCGAGATGCTCGACGGCACCGAATTCGGTGGCGAAGCCGCCGCCGACCAGCTGGGTGGGCGAATCCGGCGTGCGGAGTTCGGTGTACTGATCCTCGAGTGCCTGCAGTTCGCCGAGGAGCGCGTCGAACTGACCGTCGGAGATGATGGGGGCGTCGCGCACGTAATAACGGAACTGATGCTCGCGCACCTGTTCGGCGAGATCCTGCCAGCGCTCACGCGCCTCCGGAGGAGCGGTGATGGGTGCGTCCGTCGGTTCACTCACAGCCTGCAAGCCTAGTCGAGGGGACCGACCGGAATACTCAGAGCGTGTCGGCTTCCTCAGCGAAGGCCGACGCGACGTCGCGCAACGAACGCAGAGCGGCCCGTGCCCCCTCCGTGGAGGCCGAGGCCAGCCCGCAGACCGGGCTCACCGCCACCGATTGCAGCACCTTCCTCGGGAACCCGAGCCGGTCGATCAGCTCGACGGCCGGTGCCGCGTACTCGCGCCAGCCCGTCGAGGCCGGTGCGGTGGCGGGCACGAGTCCGAGTATCGGGACCGTGCCCGAGTCGAACAGTTCCCCGAGTCCGTCGAGGTCGGAGCGTCGCACGCATCCGACGTCGAAGGCCACAGCGTCGGCAGCGCTGCGCCGCAGGAAGTCGGCCGGGAAGGTGCCCGCGCAGCAGTGCACCGCGACGGAGAGCCCAGTGCCCCGAATCGTCGTGTCGAGCACGTCCAGCGCTTCCGGGTCCGGCACGGCAGGGACGGTCTCGAGGACGGTCCGGCCCTTCAGCGTTCCGGCGAGCACATCCGGCAGCGACGGTTCGTCGAGTTGCGCGACCACCTGAACCCCGAGCCGGTGGGTGATCTCGGCGGCGTGTCGGGCCAGGCCCTCCGCGAGCGATTCGGCCAGGTCGCGAACGGCGCCGCGGTCGGTGAGCACCCGGCGTCCCGTGGCGAGTTCGACGTGGGCGGCGAGGGTGAGCGGCCCGGCAGCCTGCACCTTCACGGGGCGGCCGGCATCCAGCCCGGCGCGTTCCCAGGCCTCCTCGAGCGCATCGAGGTCCTGGGCGAGCAGGTCGCGCGCCCGGGCGGCCACACCGCCGCGTCGCGACACGAGGCGGTAGCCAGTGGTCGAGGTGTCGAGGTACATGTCGACGAGCAGGGCGCTGACCCGCCCGATCATGTCGGCACCGAGGCCGCGTGCCGGCAGTTCGACGAGGTGGGGCAGATCCGTGAGTTCGCCGACGACGACCGCCGCGGCCTCGCGCGGGTCCGTCCCGGGCCACGAACCGATGCCTGTCGCGAGACCGGACCACACCTCGCGGCCGGTGGCAGGTGCCGTCACCGGTCCCCTGCCGCGATGGTTCCGCTGCCGAGGACGATGTCGCCCGCAGCGTCGGACCGGTACAGCACGGCGGCCTGACCGGCGGCGACACCGGTGAGCGGTTCGCGCAGCGAGATCTCGATGCCCGGACCCACCGCTTCGGCGACGGCCGGGGCCAGGCCACCGTGAGCGCGGACCTGGACGACGCACTCCATCGGTCCGACAGGAGCGGTGCCGGAGGTCCACACGGCGCGTTCGGCCCGGATCGACTCGACCTTCAGCTGTTCGGCGCTGCCGACCCGGACGGTGCCGCTCTCCGGTTCGATCGCGGTGACGTAGCGGGGGCGTCCGTCCGGTCCGGGCCCGGCGATACCGAGTCCCTTGCGCTGGCCGATGGTGAAACCGTGCACGCCCTCGTGCTGCGCGAGCACCTCACCCGAACGGTCGTCCACGACGGCGCCGGGACGCACACCGATGCGGGCACCGAGGAAGGCGCGGGTGTCGCCCGACGGGATGAAGCAGATGTCGTGGCTGTCGGGCTTGTTCGCCACCGCGAGTCCGCGCTCGGCGGCCTCCTCGCGGATCCGGCTCTTGGGGGTGTCGCCAACGGGGAACACCGCGCGCGACAACTGCTGCGCCGTGAGCACGGCGAGTACGTACGACTGGTCCTTGTCGGCGTCGACGGCGCGACGCAGCACCCCGTCGTTCAACTGCGCGTAGTGACCGGTGGCGACGGCGTCGAAGCCGAGCGCGACGGCACGGTCGGCCAGCGCCGAGAACTTGATCTTCTCGTTGCAACGCAGGCACGGGTTCGGGGTCTCACCGGCGGCATAGGACGCGACGAAGTCGTCGATCACGTCCTCCTTGAAGCGGTCTGCGAAATCCCAGACGTAGAAGGGAATTCCGAGCACGTCGGCGGCGCGGCGAGCATCGCCGGCGTCCTCCTTCGAGCAGCATCCGCGCGAGCCGGTGCGCAGTGTGCCCGGCGCGGCCGACAACGCGAGATGCACTCCCACGACGTCGTGTCCGGCCTCGACCATGCGGGCGGCGGCGACCGCCGAGTCCACACCGCCGCTCATTGCCGCAAGAATCCTCATCTCCGGTCACCTCCTCGTCCACCGGCGCTCGCCAGTCCGGCGGCGCGAGCCCTGTCCACCACGGAAGGGAGAGTTTCGATCAGTTTGTCGATGTCACTGCGGGTTGTGGTGTGCCCCAACGAGAATCGGAGCGAACCGCGTGCCGTGATCGGGTCCGCCCCCATCGCGACGAGTACGTGACTCGCGCGCGCGACCCCGGCGGTGCACGCCGAACCGGTCGAGCATTCGATACCGGCCGCGTCGAGCAACATCAGCAGCGAGTCGCCTTCGCATCCGGGGAACGTGAAGTGCGCGTTGTTGGGCAGTCGTCCGACCTCGCGAGGACCGTTGAGGATCGCGTCGGGGATCGCCGCCTCGACACCCGCGACAAGAAGATCGCGCAGGTGCGCGAGTTCGGCGGTGCGGCCGGGCAGATCCGAGGTGACCTCGCGCAACGCCGCGGCCATCGCCACGATGGACGCGGTGTCCTGCGTCCCGGACCGCACGTCGCGTTCGTGGCCCCCACCGTGGGCGAGCGGCACGCACGGTACCTGCCTGCCGAGCAGCAGCGCTCCCACTCCCTGCGGACCACCGAACTTGTGAGCGGCCAGGGTCAGCGCCGACAGTCCGCTCGCGGTGAAATCGACTGGGAGATGCGCGACCGCCTGCACGGCGTCGCTGTGCATCGGGACGTCGAACTCGGCGGCGACCGCAGCGAGTTCGGTGATCGGCATGACGGTGCCGACCTCGTTGTTCGCCCACATCACGGACACGAGGGCGACCTCGTCGGCGTGGCGCGAGAGTTCCTCGCGGAGCGTGGTGGGATCGACGCGGCCGGAGCCGTCCACCGGCAGCCACGTCACCTGGGCATCCTCGTGCTCGACGAGCCATTCGACGGCGTCGAGCACGGCGTGGTGTTCGACCGCGCTCGCGAGGATCCGGCGACGCCGGGGGTCCTGGGCGTGGCGACCCCAATAGATGCCCTTGACGGCCAGATTGTCGCCCTCGGTGCCACCGGAGACGAAGATCACCTCGGAGGGCCGGGCGCCGAGGGCGGCCGCAATCGACTCCCGCGACTCCTCGACGCGCCGGCGCGCTGCGCGCCCCGATCCGTGCAGGGAGGACGCGTTTCCGACGGTGGCGAGGACCGACGTCATCGCCTCGACGGCCGCAGGAAGCATCGGCGACGTCGCGGCGTGATCGAGGTAGACGGTCGTGGAGGTACCGGAGGGACCGGCGGCGGGCGAGGTCATGACCGATCCAGGATAGCGGGTCGGCGCAGGTGCCCGCCGCGCTCAGGGGGTCGCCCGTCAGGCGGCGTCCACCGTCCGTGCCGTTCCACCGGCCGGTGAGCCGCCGACCGGCAGGAACGTCACGGCCTCGACCGGGCGCTCGGCACGGACCGCGCGGGCGCATCGGGCTGCGAGATCGTGCCGGTCCCGACCCGGATGTTCGAGCGGAGCGAGCACGACTTCGACGACGACACCGCGGTTCCGGATCATCCGCCGGATCGAGGAACCGATCGTCTCGTCACCGACGAAGGCCGGCGCGGCGGTGAGGTCTCCCCCGCGCTCGCCGTATCGCAGGCCGACGGGCTGGACGGGGCACTGCGCGTCCACGGCCGCCTGGAGCAGTGCGGGGCGGAAACCGCCGTGGGACCGTCCGCATCGCGTCGTGCCCTCGGGGAAGACGGCGACGCACCCGCCCTCCAGCAAGCGGGTGCGTACTCGCTCGATCACGGCGGGCAGCAGTCGCAGTCGTTCCCGTTCGATGGGGATGACACGCATCCGGCGTGCGAGCGCGCCCAGCAGGCCCCAGTCGAGCAGGTCCGCTCGTGCGACGAACTCCGCGGGAGCGACTGCGGTGAGGACGAGGACATCCGTCCACGAGATGTGCGGTGCAACGACGAGCACGCCCCCTGCGCGCGCCCGTCGGTCACGCCGATCGTCGATCGTCGGACGGATGCCTACGCACCACAACAACAGGCGCGCACTGCGCCGCACCGTGCTCTCCCGACGCGCCGCGGGAATCATCCGTCCTGCCAGCAGGAGCGGCACCACCGTCAGCACGACCGCGACCGTCGCGATGCGCAACCACACCGTCGGCAGACCCACACGATCCGTCCCGTCCGGCAGGCACCGGATCCCGCACGGACTCGACGGCATCCACGCGTGCACCCGTGTCGTACCGACCCGAGTCACCGCGACCCCCGCTCGGCACGCTCGGCGGCCGCGCGCAGGCGGGCGAGATAGCGGGTGTCCGCCCGGTCCACGGCTAATATCGCGACGAAGTCGGCGACCCCGAAGTCCGGATCGTGGGCCGGTTCACCACAGATCCGGGCACCGAGCCGCAGGTATCCGCGCAGGAGCGGCGGGACCACGGGACGCGGCAACGGAGCGATCTCGTCGAGCGGGTGGCCTTCGACCATCACGGGATTCAGCGGTCGGACCCGCGCTGCGGGTTCGACGGCGTGTCGTTCGAGCAGCAGGTCGCGCACGGCCCGGACGTTCGACGCCTCGGGTTCGTCGGGCGTCGTGCGCATGGGCACCGAGACGCATCCGACGACCTCGTTGTGTCCGGTCGCCTCGAGATAGTGCAGGATGCCGGCCCACATCAGGGTGAGGACCGATCCGGAACGGTGGGCTGGATCGACGCAGGCCCTGCCCATCTCCACCAGGCCGCGCCCGTGTGGGTCGAGTGCGGAGAGATCGAATTCGGTGGCGGTGTAGTACCCACCGGCCTCGCGGGCGGCTTCGGGCGGCAGCATCCGGTAACAGCCGACGACGTCGTCGGTGACCCGATCGCGCACCAGCACGTGGTCGCAGAACTCGTCGAACCGGTCGGCGTCGGATCCGCCCCCCGCATCGGGGATCCGGAAGCCGGGTTCACCGGAGAAAACCCGGTACCGAAGGCGTTGCGCAGCCAGGCGATCCGACGCTTCCGTCGACACGACGAGGGAGTAGCGGGGGCCGGACAGGACGGGAGCGGTGAACCCACTCGGGCGGTACAGCACCGGCGATGTGGTCATGCCCCAAGGTGTAACGACCGTGGGAGGCGCGCCGGCGGCGACGGGGTGTCGCGGCGATGCATCGCCGATGAACACTCCCGCAGAATGCACGCGGCCCCGCTCTTTTCGAAGGAGCGGGGCCGCGCAGGGATCGATCTGCCGGAGCGGATCAGCCCTTGTGCTTCTTGACCTCTTCGGTCAGCTGCGGAGCGACGTTGAACAGGTCGCCGACGACGCCGTAGTCCGCGATCTCGAAAATCGGGGCCTCTTCGTCCTTGTTGACGGCGACGATGGTCTTCGACGTCTGCATGCCGGCGCGGTGCTGGATGGCGCCGGAGATGCCGAGCGCGACGTACAGCTGCGGGGAGACCGTCTTACCGGTCTGACCGACCTGGAACTGGCCCGGGTAGTAGCCCGAGTCGACGGCGGCGCGGGAAGCACCGACGGCGGCACCGAGCGAGTCGGCGAGCTCCTCGACGACGGAGAACTTGTCGGCCGAACCGACACCGCGGCCACCGGAGACGACGATCGACGCCTCGGTCAGCTCCGGACGGTCGCCGCCGACGATCGGATCGCGCGAGACGATCTTCACGGCGTTCTCTTCCTGGGCCGGAACCTCGACGGCCACACGCTCGGCCGCGGCAGCCTCGGGCTTGGCCTCGATGGCGCCCGGGCGGATGGAGATCACGGGGACCTCACCGTTGGCCTTGGCGTCGACGGTGAACGCGCCACCGAAGATCGAGTGCACGGCGGAGCCGTCGGCCTTGACGTCGACGACATCGACGAGCAGACCGGAGCCGATGCGGGCGGCGAGGCGGCCCGACACCTCCTTGCCCTCGACGGACGCGGCGGTGATGACGGCGGCGGGGCTGGTGGACTCGACGAGCGACGCGAGGACGTCGACCTTCGGGGTCACCAGGTAGTTGTCGACGTCTTCGGACTCGGCGGCGTAGACCTTGACCGCACCGGCGGCGGCGAGGGCGTCCTGCAGCGCGTCGGCGGTGCCGGGGGCACCTGCGACGACGGCGGAGGGCTCGCCGAGCACACGCGCGGCGGTGATGAGTTCGGTGCTGACCTTCTTGAGCGCGCCCTCGGCATGCTCGACGAGCACGAGTACTTCTGCCATTACTACTTCTCTCCTAGATATGTCAGATGTTGTCGCGGGGCGCGATCAGATGATCTTCTGGCCGACCAGGTACTGAGCGATCTTGCTGCCGCCGTCGCCCTCGTCGGTGACGCGCTCACCCGCGGTGCGCGGGGGCTTCGGAGTCACACCGGTGACGGTGGACGCAGCGTTCGCAACACCGAAGATCTCGGGATCGAGACCGATGTCGGCGAGGGTGAGGGTCTGAACTTCCTTCTTCTTCGCGGCCATGATGCCCTTGAAGGAGGGGAAGCGGGGCTCGTTGATCTTCTCGGTGACCGAGACGATGGCGGGGAGCGGAGCCTCGATGCCGAAGACGCCCTCGTCGGTCTCGCGCTCGCCGGAGGCCTTGCCGTCCGCGATCGTGAGCTTGCGCAGGTGCGTCAGGTGGGGCAGGCCCAGGTACTCGGCGATGATCGCGGGCACGGCGCCCACGCGACCGTCGGTGGCCTCGTTACCGGCGATGACCAGCTCGACACCCTCGATCTGGCCGAGCGCAGCGGCGATCGCGTACGCGGTCTGGATCGAGTCGGAGCCGTGCATGGCGGGATCGTTGAGGTGGATCGCCTTGTCGGCGCCCATGGACAGCGCCTTGCGGATGGCGTCGGTGGCGCGGTCCGGGCCGGCGGTCAGAACGGTGACCTCACCGCCGTCGCGCTCCTTGATGAGCAGAGCTTCCTCGACGGCGCGCTCGTTGATCTCGTCGAGCACGGCGTCGGCGGCCTCACGGTCGAGCGTGTAGTCGCCGTCGCTGAGCTTGCGCTCGGACCACGTGTCGGGGACCTGCTTGATCAAAACGACGATGTTCGTCATGGGTCTGCGTCGACCTCCTGTGTGTAGCTGCCTTTGGTCGGCAAGGCGCTGCCTGAACCGAGCACTCGTGTCTTTCGCACGGCGTGTGCGATAGATTATCAGCCGCTAAGTTACCAGTCAGTAACTTGACGGGATTCCCGGTTCACCATAGCCGTACGGAAGGACGACGAAACCTGTGATCTGGAACACCGGAGACCACCCCTCCGGGGAGAGGTCTAATGTCGTGGCGGTGAGCGACACCCCCGCCCGCGCCGATGACGCGCACGCCCTCCCCCTCACCGGCGAACGGACGGTCCCCGGCATCGCCGAGGAGAACTATTGGTTCCGACGTCACGAGGTCGTCTACCAGAACTTTCTCCCCCGTTGCGTGAACCGGGCCGTGCTCGAGGCCGGCGCCGGCGAAGGCTACGGGGCCGACATGATCGCCGATGTGGCGACGCGCGTGATCGGCCTCGACTACGACGAGAGCGCCGTCGCACACATCCGCGCGCGCTACCCCCGCGTGGACATCCGGCACGGAAACCTCGCCGAACTTCCCCTCGAGGACGAATCGGTCGATACGGTCGTGAACTTCCAGGTGATCGAGCATTTGTGGGATCAGACACAGTTCCTACGCGAATGTCACCGCGTTCTCACCCCCGGCGGCGAATTGCTCATCAGCACTCCCAACCGGATCACGTTCTCCCCCGGCCGCGACACCCCGCTCAACCCCTTCCACACCCGTGAGCTGAACGCCGCCGAACTGACCGAACTGCTCGAGGACGCCGGCTTCCGCGTCGAACTCATGACCGGAGTGCACCACGGCCCCACGCTGCGCGCACTCGATGCCAAGCACGGCGGATCGTTCATCGACGCCCAGATCGAGCGCGCCCTCGCCGGGCAGCCGTGGCCGGACGATCTCACCGCCGACGTCGCGATGGTCTCCACCGACGACTTCGCCATCGTCCCCGAGAACATCGATGCGAGCCTCGATCTGGTCGCGATCGCCGTGAAGGACCCCGCAGCGAAGGACACCGCTCCGTGAGTGCCGCATCGTCCCGCGAACCCGGGATGTTCGCGCTCGTCCTCCACTCCCACCTCCCGTGGCTCGCCCACCACGGCCGGTGGCCCGTCGGCGAGGAATGGCTCTACCAGTCGTGGGCAGCGACCTATCTGCCCGTCACCGACGTGCTGCGGCGGCTCGCCGCCGAAGGCCGAACCCGGATGCTCACACTCGGCATCACCCCGGTACTGGCCGCGCAACTCGACGACCCGCACTGCCTCGCCGGGATGCACCACTGGCTCGGCAACTGGCAACTGCGCGCGCACGAGGCGGCCGGCATGCGGGAGGAGTCCTACCGCGCACTCGGCGCCCGCGAGCACCGCGCCGCCACCGCGGCACTGGAGGACTTCGAAACCCAATGGCGCCACGGCGGATCCCCCGTCGTGCGGCAGCTGATCGACGCCGACGCGATCGAACTGCTCGGTGGGCCTCTCGCCCATCCGTTCCAGCCCCTCCTCGACCCGCGACTGCGCACCTTCTCGTTGTCCGAAGGTCTCGCCGACGCGCACGCCCGCTGGAACCATCGCCCCCGCGGCATCTGGGGCCCGGAATGCGGTTACACGCCGGGCATGGAGAACGATTACGCCGCAGCGGGAGTCGAGCACTTCATGGTCGACGGTCCTGCGCTGCGCGGCGACACCTCGCTCGGCCGCACGGTCCGCGACTCGGACGTCGTGTGTTTCGGCCGCGACCTGCAGGTCTCGTACCGGGTGTGGTCGCCGAAGTCCGGCTATCCCGGCCACTCCGCCTACCGCGACTTCCACACCTACTGCCACGACACCGGACTCAAACCGTCCCGCGTCACGGGCCGCACGGTGCCCTCGCACGAGAAGGCGCCCTACGATCCCGAACTCGCGTCGCACGCCGTCGACCGGCACGTCGCCGACTTCGTCGAGACCGTCCGGCAGCGATTGCGCAGCGAATCCGGCCGCATCGGCCGGGACGCACTCGTCGTCGCGGCCTTCGACACGGAACTGTTCGGCCACTGGTGGTTCGAAGGTCCGATCTTCCTCGAACGACTGCTCCGCGCGCTTCCCGAGGCCGGCATCGAGGTGGGAACTCTCGCCGATGCCCGCGACCGCGGATACGTCGGCGCCTCCGTCGATCTCGAGAATTCGTCGTGGGGTTCGGGCAAGGACTGGCGGGTCTGGGCCGGCGACCAGGTCGCCGATCTCGTGCGTCTCAACGACGAGGTGGTGCGCACGACCCTCGACAGCATCGACAAGTCCCGCGAGCAGAGTACGTCGTCGGTCGCGCTCCGCAACCGCGTGCACGACCAGATGGTGCGCGAAGCGCTGCTGACGGTCTCCAGCGACTGGGCGTTCATGGTCAGCAAGGACACCGCCGCCGCCTATGCCCGCGACCGCGCGCACAAACACGCCCACGCCCTTCGTGAGATCGCCGAGGCGGTCGACTCCGGACGCACCGAGACGGCACGGCGTCTGGCCGACGGATGGAACCGCGCCGACAATCTCTTCCCAGGACTCGACGCCCGACGACTGCCCGGACGCCACGGAGGCCCGCGATGAAGATTCTGCTCGTCTCATGGGAGTACCCACCCGTCGTCGTTGGCGGCCTGGGCAGACACGTCCATCATCTCGCCACCGAACTCGCCGCGGCGGGCAACGAGGTGGTGGTGCTGTCACGTCGCCCGACCGGCACCGATGCGTCGACCCACCCCACGATCAGCCACATCGCCGACGGCGTGCTCGTGGTGGCGGTCGCGGAGGACGCACCCCACTTCGACTTCGGCGAGGACATGATCGCCTGGACGCTGGCGATGGGCCACGCGATGGTCCGCGCCGGGATCGGGCTGACCCGCGGCGGCATCGGCGAAGGTTGGTATCCGGACGTCGTCCACGCCCACGACTGGCTCGTCGCCCACCCCGCGATCGCGCTGGCCGAGTACTTCGACGTGCCGCTCGTGTCGACCCTGCACGCGACCGAGGCCGGTCGCCACAGCGGTTGGCTGTCGGGCCGGATCAACCGCCAGGTGCATTCCGTCGAGTGGTGGCTCGCCAACGAATCCGACCGTCTCATCACGTGTTCGGCGTCGATGCACGACGAGGTCACCGAGTTGTACGGTCCGGACCTGCCGGAGATCTCCGTGATCCGCAACGGCATCGACATCACCACCTGGTCGTACCGCGACCGCGAACCGCGTCCCGGGCCGGCACGACTGCTGTACGTCGGCCGCCTCGAATACGAGAAGGGTGTGCAGGACGCGATCGCCGCGCTCCCCCGCATCCGCCGCTCGCATCCCGGCACGACCCTCGTGGTCGCCGGTGAGGGCACCCAGTTCGAGTGGCTGCGCGAGCAGGCACGCGTACACCGCGTCGCACGCTCGGTGAGTTTCCTCGGCAACCTCGACCACACCGAACTGCTCGGCTGGCTGCACGGCGCCGACGCGATCGTGCTGCCGAGCCGCTACGAGCCGTTCGGCATCATCGCCCTCGAGGCCGCCGCAGCGGGTACCCCGCTCATCGCGTCCACCGCCGGCGGCCTGGGCGAAGCCGTGGTCGACGGCGTGACCGGACTGTCGTTCCGGCCCGGCGACGTGGCCGGACTCGTCTCGGCCGTCCGGGAAACCCTCGACGATCCCGAGGCCGCCCGAGTGCGCGCGCGGGCGGCCCGGGCACGACTGACCGACGACTTCGACTGGCGCCGCGTCGCCGAGGAAACCGCGCAGGTCTACTCGTCGGCGAAGCGGCGGGTGCGTCACCCGCTCGCACGCCCCACGGTCCCCCAACGTCCCCTCCCGGACCGCGGATGAACGAGCAGCACACGCTCCAAATCGAGCGCCTGGCACCGCACGAATCCGATATCGTCGCCGTCACCGCACTGCTCAACGCGGTCTACGCGGTGGCCGAGGACGGCATGTGGGTACCGGGCACCACACGGACCGACACGGACGAGATCACCCGATATGCGCGGGAGGGCAGCATTCGCATCGCCCGCTCGCACGGCCGGGTGGTCGGCTGTATCCGCGTGACCCCGGTCGACGCGACGACGGCCGAGTTCGGGATGCTCGCCTCCGACCCGAAGGTCCGCGGCACGGGCGTCGGCCGCGTCCTGATCGACACCGTCGAGACGGAGTTCGCCGAGCGAGGTTTCGAGGCAATGCAACTCGAGGTGATCCGTCCGCGCGACACCTCACACGAGTCGAAGGTGTTCCTCGACCGGCTCTACACCCGGCTCGGGTACGTGCCGGAGGAGCCCGCGCCGCTCGATACGCGCCATCCGGAACTCGTTCCGGCTCTTGCGGTCCTATGTGAAACGGTCGTCTACCGGAAGCCACTGGGCCGACCCTGAGTCGACCTTCGACTCACGAGGTAGCGGACAACTCGGCCGGAGCGAGCGGCGGCTGCCGATCGAACCACGGCCGGGCCTGTTCGAGTTCGCCTGCGAGGGCGAGGAGCACACGCTCCCCACCGAGTGGGCCGACGAACTGCACCCCGAGCGGCAGACCGGACACCGTCCAGTGCAACGGCACCGAGATCGCCGGGCGCCCGGTGATATTGGCCAGCTGCGTGTAGGGGGTGCGCCCCAGATTGTCGTCCACCACCCGGTCGATGAAACCGGCCCGGGTCGCGATCCACGCGGTGCGGGTACGCAGGAGCGCCTCGCCGGCACGCCGCATCCAGCGGGGCGTGTCGAGTTCGCCGATGCGCGACGGCGGGAAGGCGAGTGTCGGCGTGAGCAGCAGATCGTAGCGTTCGTGGAACTGCGCGAGACCGCTCGCGTACTCGGCCCAGCGGGCATGGGCCGCAATGTAGTCCGACGCCGAGGTCGCCTTGCCCACGGCGGCGATGATGCGGGTGTCGAACTCGAAGTCCTCGGGTCGTGCTCCGGTGAGGCGGCAGGCCTCGGCGACCTCCGCGGCAGCCGTGGCGAACCACATGATGAGGAAGTCCTCTGCGAGACGCCGTTCGTCGATACCCGTCGAGGCGGGTTCGACGTGATGGCCGAGTTCCTCGAGCACCGCGACGGCAGCGTCCACCGCGGCCTTCGCCTCCGGATCGACCGGCGTCCCGATCGGTGACGCGGTCTCGTATCCGATCCGCAACCGCTTCGGCGCCGAGCGCGCGGCCTCCGCGTACGACCGGGCACGCTCGACGAGATACGGCCCACCCGCGTACGGGCCCGCCATGACGTCGAGGAAGGCAGCGGCGTCGCGCACCGTCCGGCAGATCACCCCGTTGGTAGCCGCGCCGTGCAGCGGTTCCCCGCCGCGCATACCGGTGGGCACGAGTCCGCGTCCGGGCTTGAGCCCGAGGAGCCCGCAGCAGGCGGCGGGAATGCGGATGGAGCCGCCGCCGTCGCTCGCTCCCGCCGCGGGAACGACGCCGGCCGCGACCGCCGCGGCGGAACCACCCGATGACCCGCCCGGCGTCACCGACGGATCCCACGGGTTTCGGGTGGCCCCGAACGCCTCGGGCTCGGTGATGCCCTTCGCCCCGAACTCGGGGGTGTTGGTCTTGGCGAACGGGACCAGGCCGGCTCCGAGCCACCGGTCGACGATCACCGAGTTCTCGTCCATCGGCAGGTCCGCGAGGACACGGGACCCGCACGAGGTCGGCTCACCGGCCAGATCCTGCCCCAGATCCTTGAGAAGGAACGGCACCCCGGCGAATGGACCGTCGAGCGGTTCGCGTGCCAGGACACGGGCCTTGTCGTCGAGCCTGCGGACGACGGTGTTCAGTGTCGGTTCGACCGTGTCGAGCCGCGCGATCGCGGTCTCGAGCAACTCGCTCGCCGATACCTGCCCCGTCGCGACGAGTTCGGCCAGGCCGGTCGCGTCGTGACTCCGATACTCCGAGTAGTCCATCTGCTGTCCCCCGACAGTGTCCCGGCCCGCGTCGCTACTGGTGGACGCCCGCGGGCGTGTCTACCGACTTCTTCCGTGCGATATCTGCGAGCGCCGCTTCCCGGGCGGCACGCTCGGCAGCGGCGCTCTCCCACGCCACCTTACGGTTCTTCACGACCTTGGCGGGCGAACCCACCGCGATACTGAAATCGGGGATGTCTCCCTTGACGACCGCGTGCGCTCCGAGCACCGAACCGCGGCCGACCCGGGTGCCGCGGAGCACGGTGACCTTCGCGGCGATCCAGGTGTCCGGACCGATCCGGACGGGGCTCTTGACGATGCCCTGGTCCTTGATCGGGTAGGTGATGTCCTCGGTGCGGTGGTCGAAGTCGCAGATGTAGCACCAGTCTGCGACCAGCGTCGACGCGCCGATCTCGATGTCGAGATAGGTGTTGACGACGTTGTCCTTGCCGAAGACGACCTTGTCGCCGATCCGGAGCGAACCTTCGTGGCAGCGGATGGCGTTGCCGTCGCCGATGTGGACCCAGCGGCCGATCTCGAGGCGCGACAGTTCGGGCGTCGCGTGGATCTCGACGTTCTTGCCCAGGAAGACCATGCCGCGCAGCACCACGTGCGGATTGGCCAGCCGGAACTTCGCCAGGCGGTAGTACCGGACCAGGTACCAGGGCGTGTACGCCTTGTTGTCCAGCACCCATTTCAGAGAGGACAGCGTCAGGAATCGTACCTGTTCGGGATCCCTCCGACGGGACCCGCGCCACCTCGCCGTCAGAGGTGCACCCCACATGCTCGTCATAGGGGCAGCCTACGGTCCGCCTCGTTCGCGGCTCACGACCCCCGGCCCGATACGCTGACACGTCGAATCGTTCGCCTGTGGAGGAGTTGAGTGATGCGGGGTGTCCTGCGGACCGCGGTCCCGGCGCTGACGGTGGTCTTCGCGCTGAGCGCGTGCGGCGGTGGGGCCGGCACCGACGACGTGTTGTCGAGTGGTGGCTGGCCGGGACGGCACTCCGATGCCCGCAACAGCAACACCGCGACCGCCGAGAGCGTCGACGACCTCGCGCCCGGCTGGACGCGTCCGCTGGGCGGCCCGGTCGGCTCCCCCGCCGGGATCGCGGCCAACGGCCAGGTCTCGGTGGCGGCCGCGACGGAGGCCGGATGCAATCTGTTCTCCTTCCAGATGGACACGGGCCGCAAGCGCTGGTGCACGCGTCTCGCCCCGGCCGTCACGACGATCACCCCCGTCTCCGACGGCGTCGCGAACATCTACGTCGGTGAGGACGGCGGACTGCTGTCGTTCAACGAGCACGGCCAGCGTCGCTGGCGCATTCCCGTGAGCGGCAGCCCCCGCAGCGCACAGTTCACCTCCGACGGAAGCCTGTTGGTGGTCACGCATTTCGGTCAGGTCAACGTCGTCGACCCGCAGACGGGACAACTCGAGGCACCGCTGTTCGATCTGGTGCCGGTGCCGACCCTCGAGGACGGGCAGAACCTGCCGCGACTCGCGAGCGATCACGGCCTCCCCGCCTGCTTCGGGGGCTCGGAGGACTGCCCGGTCGCCACCACCCCGGCCGTCGACACCGCCACCGACCGTGTCTTCGTCACCGTGTGGCGTCCGGGTTCGGACAGGTCGGCGCTCGTGGCGCTGCGCTACACGGCCGGTGATGACGCCGTGGTCATCGAGGAGTGGTCGGTACCCGACCTCCCCGGAGGTGCGGTGACGAGTCCGGTTCTGTCTGCTGACGGTTCGACCGTCTACGTCCACGACGGGGAGGGTGCCCTGTGGGCGCTCGACGCCGAGACAGGCGAAGCGCGATGGACCCACGAGACCGGCCGTCCCACGGCGCTCGGTCCCGCCGTCACCGAGGACGGACTGCTGCTCCTCGCGTCGGCCGACGGCAGCGCCCCGCTGACGGCCCTGCGCGACGGCGGCGACAGCGTCGAAGTCGAGTGGGAGCGGGCGGACGTGACTCCGTACGGTGCGCCGGCGGTGACCGCCGACGGCCGGGCCTATGTGGTCGTCTACGGCGATCGGGGTCTCGCAGCGGCGGTGCTCGATCTCGCGGACGGAGCGACGATGGAGGAGGAACCCCTCGATCCCGCCACCGGACTGCCGGTCGGCACCGGCGTCGGCCCGGGCGGGGAGTTCGTGATCACGACCCTCGACGGGGACGTGGTGGTGCTGCGCGAACCGCAGTCCGTGTGAGGACGGCCGCCCGTGTGAGGGCGGTCAGCGCGACGGCGTGCAGACGAAGGCTTCCGGCGTCCGGCCGATGCGGGTGAGCACCACGCTGAGCGAGGCCGACCCGCGCAGTTTCAGGCGCGGACGCAATACCGCCGGGTCGACGTCGACGCCGCGCACGAGGATCTCGACCGCGCCGCAGTCGTGGCGGGCGAGCGCCTGACGGAGTGTCTTCTCGCTGTACTTGAGACGCTCGACGATCCGGAAACCCCGTACTCCGTCGGGCAGGCTGTCGCCGGTGAGATAGGCGATCCGCGGGTCGAGTTGCCACAGTCCGTGGGCTGCCGCGTAGTGGCGGACGAGACCGGCGCGCACGATCGCGCCGTCGGGGTCGACGATCCACTCCCCCGGCTCCCGTTCCGGAATGTCGTCGTCCGCGGCGTCGGTGATCTCGAAACCGGTTCCGTCCGAACGCAGTACTGCAGCCCGTCGGCGCACGCCGGGAGTGCTCAATCCCGGCGAGTACAGGCACGCTTCGCGGACTCCACCGTCGAGCGAGACGACCTCGACCTCACCGGCCCAGTCGAACGAGTCGAAATCCAGTCCCGGTGCGCACTTCACGGCGAGATCGCGGCCCGCGTAGGCGTCGAGGAGATCGGGCAGCGGTGGTTGCAGCGCGGCCGGATCGTGGGTCCGTCGCCCGCCCGAACGGCGTGCGGGATCGGCGATGACGGTGGTGCCTCGCGTGACCGGACGCAGGGCGTCGGCGCGCAGGAGGTACGCCCCGGGGACGTTGTGCGCGGCCATCGCCAGCCGCACGTCGTCGAGATCGCTGCCGATCACGGTCTCGGCGACCCCGACGAGTTCAGTGAGCTCGGCGCCGATCGAACACGTCACGTCGTGCACTGTGCGCCCTCGCAACCGCTTCGCGCGGTGGGCCGCGACGCGCGTGGGCGTGGACTGCTGCAGAGCGTCGTCGGTGAGCACCCACTCGCCGCCGCCGGCGATCTTCGCCTCCGTCTTGCGCCGCAGGATGACGGTTTCGACCAGCATTCCGGCACGATCGCCGAAACGCGTACGCGCCCAGCCGATGTCGGCGAGGCGCGTACGCGTCGACAGCTCCCGGTCGGCGACGCTCGCGAGAGCGTCGCGGCCGTCGTCCGACGTCAGGTACTCGACGTCGGGGAGGGTGAAGTCGTAACCCAACTACTTGCCGGGCTTCACACCAGTGATCATGACGTTGTAGAAGAAGCTACGGGGCACGACGTGCTCGAGGATGTTCTCGTCGACCCAGCTCAGCGCCTTCCAGCCACCGAAGGCGAACTTCGCCCAGTTCCAGCCCAGCTTCTCCTGCGGGACGGCGGCCTCGAAGGTGCGCACCGGCCAGCCGAGCAGGGCCGCGGCGAACTCCTCGCTCGACGCCTTGACCTCGACGGCTCCGGCCGAGGAGGCCAGCTTCTCGAGATCGGAAGGATCGAAGGTGTGCAGATCGACGACGGCCTCGAGGGCGGCCGCCCGGGAGGACTCGTCGAGCTCGGTCTGCGGACGACGCCAGTCGCGCAGGAAAGGCAACTTGGTGATGTTGGTGGTGGCCTCCCACGTGACCCGGCCGAGCATGCGGGCGTAGAAGTTGCCGATCGTGCTGGGCTCACCGGCGAAGACGAAACGGCCGCCGGGCTTGAGCACGCGCAGCACCTCGCGCAGCGACTGCTCGACGTCCGGGATGTGGTGCAGCACGGCATGGCCGACCACGAGGTCGAAGGTGTCGTCGTCGTACGGAATGGTCTCGGCGTCGGCAACGCGGCCGTCGACGTCGAGGCCGAGATTCTCGGCGTTGCGGAGCGCGACCTTCACCATGCCGGGCGACAGGTCGGTCACCGAACCGGTCTTCGCGACCCCACCCTGCATGAGGTTGAGGAGGAAGAAGCCCGTGCCGCAGCCGAGTTCGAGTGCGCGCTCGTAGGGCAGCGGCTGATCGCCGGCCGCGGCGACGAACCGCCCCTTGGCGTAGTCGATGCACCGCTCGTCGTACGAGATGGACCATTTCTCGTCGTACGTCTCGGCTTCCCAGTCGTGGTAGAGCACCTGGGCTAGCTTGGTGTCCTCGAGCGCGGCTGCGACCTCTTCGGCAGTGGCGTGCGGATTCGGCGCGGGGTCGACCCCGTCGGTCCTGCTGGCAGTCATGCGGTGATCCTACTCATCGGTAAGCTATGGACAAGTGCAGGTGCCGGTCGGCATCACTCGCCGACGAACTTCGCCTTGCCCGGCCCGTTCTCGATGAACGATTCGAGGCCGATGGTGCGGTCCTTCGTGGCGAACAGCGCGGCGAAGACGTGCTGTTCGATCTTCAGACCCGTATCCAGATCGGTGTCGAGGCCCTGGTCGATCGCGGCCTTCGCAGCGGCGAGCGCGCGCGAGGCGGCGCCGGTGAACTGCCCGGCCCAGCGACGCGCAGCCTCGTAGACGTCGTCGGGGGCGACGACCTCGTCGACCAGACCGATCGACAGGGCTTCGTCGGCGCCGACGAAACGACCGGTGAAGACGAGATCCTTCGCCTTCGCCGGGCCGACGAGCCGAGCCAGTCGCTGGGTGCCGCCGCCACCGGGGATGATGCCCAGCAGGATCTCGGGCGTGCCGAGCTTGACGTTGTCGCCGACGATGCGCCGGTCGGCGCCGAGGGCGAGTTCGAGGCCACCACCGAGGGCGTAGCCGGTGATCGCGGCGACGGTGGGCTTGGGGATGTCGGCGATCGACCCGAGGGCCGACTGCAGGTCGCCGACGATCTCGCTCATCTGCACGTAGCTCAGGTCGGCCATCTCCTTGATGTCGGCGCCGGCCGCGAACACCTTCTCGCCGCCGTAGACGATCACCGACTTCACGTCGGACCGGACGGTCGCCTCGCGCGCAGCGGCCCGGATCTCCTCCTGGAGCTGCCGGTTCAACGCGTTCATCGGAGGGCGGTCGAGACGGATGGTGCCGATGCCGTCGGAGACGTCGAGGGTCACGAATTCAGCCATGGTCCTCAGCCTAGATGTCGGAGCGCTGGGCCCACGGATGAGTACCGACCTCGTAGTAGGCCTCGTCCCCGTCGAACGCGATGTGGACCGCCCCGTCGCGACGGCTGATGATCGGCAGGATCGGCTCGATGACCGGATCCGCCGCCATGAGGTCGGCGACCGTGGCGAAGCCCGACAGGATCGACAGCTGACTCCACGTGGGCGGGAGCAGGATGCACCGGCCCGACCGCCAGTCGGCGAGGGCCTCCTCCGCGGTCTGCCACTGCACCAGATCGGTCTCGCTGGTGTTGCCGTCGGCCCGCTGTCCTTCCGGTACCGCGGCGACGAAGAAACGCGTATCGTAGCGGCGCCGCTCCCCCAGCGGGGTGATCCAGTTCGCGTGGGGACGCAGCAGGTCGGCGCGCAGCACCAACTGTTCCTTCTCCAGGAAGTCGCCGAAGGACAACTCGCGCGCTTCCAGCAGACGACGCGCCTCCGCGTAGTCACCGGTGTCGGCCACCACCGAATCCTCGGTGGGTCCGGCGAGCAGCACGCCGCACTCCTCGAAGGTCTCGCGCACGGCCGCGAGCACCAGCGCACGGGCCTGCGCCTCGCCGATACCGAACCGCTCGGCCCACCAGGTCACGTCCGGTCCGGTCCACCGCACCTCGGCGTCGGTGTCGGAAGTGTCGACACCGCCGCCGGGGAAGACGGTCATGCCGCCGGCGAAGTCCATGCCGACGACACGACGCTGCAGGAACACCTCGACGCCGCGCGCAGAGTCCCGCACGAGCATCACGGTGGACGCGTCGCGGATGGGTACCGCGGTGGGATCGAAGGTGGATGCCGAGCGATTGTTGGCCATGGCCTCAACCTAACCGATCGGTCCCGGCACCACCCGACCCGGAGTCACCGGCGGTGCCGTCCCGCCTGGCGGGTGCGGCGGGCGAAGAACCGGTCGTCGACCTTGTCGAGCGAGATGGACTGACTGAACGCCGCGCTGAGGTTCTCGGCGGTGATCACGTCGTCGAGCAGGCCCTGGGCGACCACACCGCCCTCCTTCAGGAGCAGCGCGTGCGTGAAGCCCGGCGGGATCTCCTCCACGTGATGGGTGACGAGCACGATCGCAGGGGCATCCGGGTCGGCCGCGAGCGTCCCGAGCCGGGCCACGAGTTCCTCGCGACCGCCGAGGTCCAGACCGGCCGCGGGCTCGTCGAGCAGCAGCAGTTCGGGGTCGGTCATGAGCGCCCGGGCGATGAGCGCACGCTTGCGTTCGCCCTCCGACAGCGTCCCGTACAGACGGTCGGCGAGATGTTCCGCGCCGAGGCTCTCGAGCATCTCCACCGCGCGGCTCGTGTCGATGTCGTCGTACTGCTCGCGCCACCGGCCCAGCACGCCGTAGCCCGCGGAGAGCACGAGATCGGTGACCTTCTCGTCGTTCGGCACCCGGTTGGCCAGGGCCGCGGAGGACAATCCGATCCGGGGTCGTAGTTCGGACAGATCCGTCTTTCCGAACGTCTCCGCGAGGACGTGCGCGGTGCCGGAGGTGGGGAACGTCTCGGCCGCCGCGACCCGCAGCAGCGAGGTCTTTCCTGCCCCGTTGGGTCCGAGAACCACCCAACGTTCGTCGAGTTCCACCTTCCAGGTCACGGGACCGACGAGGACGTTCCCGCCGCGTCGGACCACTACGTCGTCGAATTCGATGAGCAAATCGGGATCAGGTTGTGCCACGCGGACCATCTTCTCTTACGCCCGAGCCCGAAACGCGGCAGGATCGGTTCCCGTGTCGTCCTCCGCATCCGAATCTGCTGTCGTGTCCGGCTCGGTCGCGCTCCCCGACCGGGCCGCCTTCCCGCTCGGCCCCACCCCGGTCGACGGTGGGACACGCTTCGCCGTCCACGCCCCGCACAGCGACCGCGTCCAGGTCTGCCTCGTCGACGACGACGGGAACGAACACCGCGTGGACCTGCCCGACCGCACCTACGGGGTCTGGCACGGAGTGGTCCCCGGCGTCGGCGCCGGGCAACGGTACGGCTACCGCGCCTACGGGCCGTGGCAACCGCAGTGGGGGTTGCGTACCAATCCGCACAAGATCCTGCTCGACCCGTGGGCCCGCCGGATCGTCGGCGACGTCGGTGATCCGGACCGGCTGATCCCTCACCAGGGTGACCCGTTCGGTGCGATGTCGAGCACCGACTCGCTCGGCCACACACCTCTGTCGGTGGTGACCCCCGTCCTGACGCCCATGCACGACAAACCCCGCGTGCCGTGGGAGAACACCGTCGTCTACGAACTGCACGTCGGTTCGTACACGGCCCGTCACCCGCTCGTGCCGCCGGAACTGCGCGGCACCTATCTCGGACTCGCCCACCGGTCGGTGATCGACCACCTGGTGGGGCTGGGAGTGACGACGGTCGAACTGCTCCCCGTGCAGGCCTTCGTGACCGAGCCGTCGGTGCGTGCGCGGGGGATGCGCAACCACTGGGGCTATTCGACCGCCTCGTACTTCGCGCCGCATCCCGCCTACGCCGTCACGCCCGGCAACGAGATCGCCGAGTTCCGAACGATGGTCGACGCCTTCCACAGCGCCGGGCTCGAGGTGCTGCTCGACGTCGTCTACAACCACACGTGCGAAGCATCGGTCGACGGTCCGAGTCTGTCCTGGCGCGGTCTCGACGCGCCCGGCTACTACCTGCTCGACGCGCACGGACGGGACATCGACCTGACGGGGTGCGGCAACACCCTCGACGCGTCCTCACCGATCGTCGTGCGGATGGTGTGCGACAGCCTCCGGTACTGGGCGGACGTGATGGGGGTGGACGGCTTCCGCTTCGACCTCGCCAGTGCGCTGGCCCGTCCCCGCGGTGGGGCCTTCGATCCGCGAGCGGCACTGCTCACCGCGATCGTCACCGATCCCGTCCTCTGCGACGTCAAGCTCGTCGCCGAACCGTGGGACGCCACCGCACACGGTTACCAGCTCGGGAACTTCGGCGCGCAATGGGCCGAATGGAACGACCGCTACCGCGACACGGTCCGCCGCTACTGGGCGGGACGTTCCGGGATCCGCGAGATGGCGTCGCGGCTCACCGGTTCGGAGGACCTCTACGACAGGAACATCCGGCAGCCGTGGATGTCGGTCAACTTCGTCACCGCCCACGACGGTTTCACCCTCGCCGATGCGGTCTCGTACGAGCGCAAGCACAACGACGAGAACGGTGAGGAGGGCCGGGACGGGTCGAACAACAACGAGTCGGTGAACCACGGGGTCGAAGGGCCGACCGACGATCCGGAGATCCTCGCCGCCCGCGACCGGCACATCCGGGCGATGCTCGCGACGCTGCTGTTGTCGACGGGCACACCGATGCTGCTCGCCGGCGACGAGTTCGGGCACACGCAGAACGGCAACAACAACGCCTACTGCGTCCCCGAGGACGTCCCCGTCCGCGACGCCTGGCCGCTGGACTGGGAGCACGCCGACCGTGCGCGAACGGATTACGTGCGCGAACTGCTCCGCCTGCGCACGCGCGTCCCGGTGCTGCGGCAGCGACGCTTCTTCGAGGGCCGCGCCCGGTCCGTGGGTTATCCCGATCTCGTGTGGTTCGGCATCGAGGGGATCGAACTCGACGAGGATGCGTGGCAGGACGACAGTCGCCGCACGCTGCAGGGCTGGGTCGACGGCTCGCAACTCGGCACCGTGACCCGCACCGGCGTCACTCTCGAGGACAGCAGCGGGCTGTTCGTTCTGCATTCGGGCGACGCCGCCACGGTGACCCTCGCCGGACCCGAGTGGTATCGCGGCAACATCGTGTGCGTCTTCGATTCGAGTGCCCCCGACGGCAGGCCCGCGGACACCTCCCCGATGCGGGTGGGAAGTTCGTACCCGGTCGACGGTCCGACGGTGCTGATCTTCTGGATCGCGGACGACGGACCCATCGAGCAAGGATGATCCACGGCGGCACGACGCCGGTGGAGGTCAGGCTCGTTCGTCGACCGTGCCGGGCACCGCGATCACGGTGATCGAACCCGGGGCCACCTCGGTGAAGCCCGCGTCGCGGACCGCGACGGCCGTGCCGGCTTCCACGCGGGCGAGCAGCTCGCGCCAGGTGGCCTCGTCCGCATCGCGGACGGCACACGGGAATCCGTCGGAAGCCCAAGCGCGTGCGGTGTCGACGTCCAATGCTCCGGCGAACAGCATCGCGGCGTGACCGACCTGCGCGGCCGCCTTGCCGACGGTCATCTCGAGGTCCTTCTGCACCCAGAGGACCGGAACGCCGTCCGCCGGTGGGGGCGGATCGTCGTGGGGCAGGTCGGTGCCACCGATCTGCAGGCGGGAGATGCGCGGGTCCAGTTCCCCCACCGGGCCGGGCACGAACGCCCGGGCCTGGGCACCGGCGTGGTCGACGGTGACTCCGTCGACGTCCTGCGCGGCACGCCAGTGCGCTCCGCGGGCGCGGCGGGCGACCTTCCGTATCCGCGCGTCGTTCCATGCGAGGAAGGGTTCCTGCCACGGACCGGGTTCGCCGTCCGGGCCGGGACCGACCCGCGGGTCGAAACACAGTGCCACGGTGGCCATCGCGGCGGCTTCGAGCACCGCACTGCGGGCGGGTGGATCGACCTTGGGGATGTGCAGCACAATCGGCATCGCCTGCACCTTCGCCGGATCCTCCGGGTCGGGCCGGTGCCCGTAACCGCGGGTGAGTACGCCGTGGCGCTCGGCGAAACCCGGATCCGAGGCCGGGTCGAAGACCCGATCGGGTGCGGCCTCGAAGACCGGCTCGGGCGCCGTGTCCGCGAAGTCGGGGTCCAGCTCAGACACTGCCGTCGATCGGGACGCGGCGCAGGGTTCCGTCGACGCGGTCGGCCGCCTCGATCTCCTCGCGGGTGACGCCGAGGACGAAGAGCACCGCATCGAGGTAGGGATACGACAGTGCGGTGTCGGCGACCTCGCGCAAGGCCGGCTTGGCATTGAACGCCACGCCCAGGCCCGCGGCCGAGAGCATGTCGATGTCGTTGGCGCCGTCGCCGACCGCGACGGTCTGCTCGACCGGCACGCCCGCCTCGTCGGCGAACTCGCGGAGGGCGCGTGCCTTGGCGGCGCGGTCGACGATGTCGCCGACCACTCGCCCGGTGAGCTTGCCGTCGACGATCTCGAGCGTGTTGGCGCGGACGAAGTCGAGTTCGAGTTCGTGTGCGAGCGGGTCGATCACCTGGCGGAAGCCGCCCGAGACGACGCCGCAGCGGAAGCCGAGCCGACGCAACGTCCGGATCGTGGTGCGGGCACCGGGAGTGAGTTCGAGCTGCTCGGCGACCTCGTCGATGACGGTCGCCGGCAGACCCGCGAGGGTCGCGACGCGTTGTTCGAGGGACTGCGCGAAGTCGATCTCACCGCGCATCGCAGCCTCGGTGACCTCGCGGACCTTGTCCTCGACACCGGCGTGCGCGGCGAGCATCTCGATGACCTCGCCCTGGATGAGCGTGGAGTCGACGTCGAAGACGATCAGGCGCTTGGAACGACGGGCGAGACCGCCGCGCTCCACCGCGATGTCGACGTCGAGGCCCGCGGCGAGTTCGACGAGGGCGTGCCGCAGCGCGGCGTCGGCCTCGACGCTGGTGTCGGGCGCGGTGATCATCAGCTCGAGGCCGGTGAGCGGGTAGTCGGCGATGCCGCGGATCGAATCGATGTTCGCGCCCTGGGCCGCGAGGGTGCGGCCCACCGATCGCAGCGCCTTGGCACTGACCGGGCTGCCCAGCACGACGACGGCGTGGGTCGAGACGGTGCGGGCGCCGCGCTCGGCCCCGATCTGGACGTCGGCGTGCATGCCGATGGTGGCCATCGCGGACTCGACCTCGTCCTGCATCGCTTCGACATCGGTCGGGCAGACGAGGAGGACACCGAGGGTGAGCCGGCCACGGATCACGACCTGTTCCACATCGAGGAGGTCGACGTCGTGCCGCGTCAGCGCTGCGAAGAGCACCGAGGTCACGCCGGGATGGTCAGGTCCGGTCACGGTCACCAGCACCGTGCTGTCAGACGCCACTACGTCTCCGATCGCTTGTCTGTCGAGGTACACACGGACGCACGCGCGTACCGGCTCGCTCGTTCATTGTTGCAGGGCGAACCGCCGCTCCCGTTCGCGGGTCCGGACCCACGGAAAGGCCGAAGCCCCACCCGGTGAACGGGTGGGGCTTCGGTCGATCGTCGATCTGCGCTCAGGCGCGCGGATGGTCGCCGGGGGTACGGTCGGCACCCTCGAGGACGTTGACGTTGTGCTTGTCGCTGCCCGGGCCGACGTGCGCTTCGGCGCGCATCTTCTCGACCATGTGCGGGTAGTGCAGCTCGAAGGCGGGACGCTCCGAACGGATCCGCGGCAGCTCGGTGAAGTTGTGCCGCGGGGGCGGGCAGCTGGTGGCCCACTCGAGCGAGTTGCCGTAGCCCCACGGATCGTCGACCGTGACGACCTGGCCGTAGCGGTAGCTCTTGAAGACGTTCCACAGGAACGGCAGCGTCGAGGCACCGAGCACGAACGCACCGATGGTGGAGATCGTGTTCAGGGTGGTGAACCCGTCGGACGGCAGGTAGTCGGCGTAGCGACGCGGCATGCCCTCGTTACCGAGCCAGTGCTGCACCAGGAAGGTGGTGTGGAAGCCGATGAAGGTCAGCCAGAAGTGCCAGCGGCCGAGCTGCTCGTCGAGCATGCGTCCGGTCATCTTCGGGAACCAGAAGTAGATGCCGGCGTAGGTCGCGAACACGATGGTGCCGAAGAGCACGTAGTGGAAGTGCGCCACCACGAAGTACGAGTCGTGCAGGTGGAAGTCCAGCGGCGGGCTCGCGAGGATGACACCGGTCAGGCCACCGAAAAGGAAGGTCACGATGAAGCCGACCGAGAACAGCATCGGCGATTCGAACGTGATCTGACCCTTCCACAGCGTGCCGATCCAGTTGAAGAACTTCACACCGGTCGGGACGGCGATCAGGAAGGTCATGAACGAGAAGTACGGCAGCAGCACGGCGCCGGTGGCGTACATGTGGTGCGCCCACACGGCGATGGACAGCGCCGCGATGGCCATCGTGGCGTAGACCAGACCGGTGTAACCGAAGATCGGCTTGCGGGAGAAGACCGGGAAGATCTCCGAGACGATGCCGAAGAACGGCAGCGCGATGACGTACACCTCGGGGTGACCGAAGAACCAGAACAGGTGCTGCCACAGGAGCACACCGCCGGTGGCGGGGTCGTAGATGTGGCCACCGAGGTGACGGTCGACGAACAGGCCCATGAAGGCGGCGGTCAGCAGCGGGAACACGAGCAGGATCAGCAGGCTGGTGATCAGGATGTTCCAGGTGAAGATCGGCATCCGGAACATGGTCATGCCCGGTGCACGCATGCACACCACGGTGGTGATGAAGTTGACGCCACCGAGGATGGTGCCCAGACCCATCACGCCGAGGCCGAGGATCCAGAAGTCGGCACCGACACCCGGGGAGTGGATCTCACTGGTGAGCGGCGTGTACGCCGTCCAACCGAAGTCCGCGGCACCGCCGGGGGTGACGAAGCCGAGCATGACGATCGTCGCGCCGAACAGGTACAGCCAGTAGCTGAAGGCGTTCAGGCGCGGGAAGGCGACGTCGGGGGCGCCGATCTGCAGCGGCAGGATGTAGTTCGCGAAGGCGAACACGACCGGCGTCGCGTACATCAGCAGCATGATCGTGCCGTGCATGGTGAACAGCTGGTTGAACTGCTCGTTCGACAGGAACTGCAGGCCGGGGACCGCGAGCTCGGTGCGCATCAGCAGGGCCATCAGGCCGCCGATGAGGAAGAAGGCGAACGAGGTGACCATGTACATGATCCCCAACATCTTGGGATCTGTGGTCGTGATCATCTTGTAGATGAACGAACCCTTGGGTCCCTGCCGCGGCGGGTACGGCCTTGCTGCAGCTATCTCTGGGACTGGCTGGGGCGCTACGGCAGTCACTAATCCTCCTGAATGCGCGCTCGACCTCGGGCTGGAGGCGAACGGTCTCTGGCTTGCGCTCATCGAATCGTAGACCCTGCCCGAAACGGTCGCCCTCCGGGTCCTACTCACTGTCGTACTCGACTCGCGAGGCTACCTGGAGCGGAGCCGACAACCACAATCCGAGGCTGTGCTGCACCTCACATGCAAGGGCGAGACCAGGTGACCCCACCACGCGCGAACAGCACGGGTTAGGGTGCACTTCCCCCCGCAATCACAGAAGGACGACCCGTGCCTGTTCTCTCCTCCCGACCAGCCCGGTTCGCGGCAGCACTGCTGACCGCCGGACTCCTCGTCGCCGGCTGCAGTTCGGCCGACACCTCCGACGACGCGACCACCGACACCGCGTCCGACTCGGCCGCCGGCTTCCCCCGGACCGTCGAACACTTCCGCGGTTCCACCACGATCGAGAGCGAGCCGACCCGCATCGTCGCGCTCGACACGAGCTATTCCGACGCCGTGCTTCTCCTCGAGGCACCTCTCGTCGGGTACGTCGACTACCGCACCGACGAATTCCCCGACTATCTCGGCGACTCGCAGCAGTACGCGACCGACGCCGTGTCCGTCGGCAAGACCGCGGACGTGAGCCTCGAACAGGTGGCCGCGCTCGAACCCGACCTCATCCTCTCGGCGGAGGTGCGCGACGGAGAGAACTACGAGGAACTGTCCGCCATCGCCCCGACCGTCTTCTCCCAGTCGACCGGACCGACGTGGAAGGACAACATCCGCCTCGTCGCGCAGGCCATCGGCAAGGAGGACCTCGCCGAGCAGAAGATCTCCGAGTACGAGGAGCGCGCCGCGGCCATCGGTGCGGACATCAACGCCAAGGCCGGCAACCCGACGATCTCGATCGTCCGCTTCGCCGGTGAACCGACGGCCCGGCTGTACCGCACCACCTCGTTCAGCGGCATCGTGCTCGAGGACGCCGGTCTCGCCCGCCCCGCGAGCCAGGGTCCCGATCCGTCGGATCCGTCGAGCATCATGAACGCCATCAGCCCCGAACTGATCACCGAGGCCGAGGCGGACGTCATCTTCGTCACCACCTACGACCTCGGCGACGGCAAGGCGCAGGCGGCGGCCGAACCCTTCGTCACCAATCCGCTGTGGGAGAACCTGCAGGGACGGAAGGTCGAGGTCGACGACAGCGTGTGGATGATGCCGGTGAGCATCCAGGGTGCGCACCGCATCCTCGACGACCTCGCGGACACCTTCGGCGTCGACCGTCACACGACCGGATAGCCTGAGCCGTCCGATCCGAGCAGCGTCCTACAGGAGTTGGTCCGACGTGTTTTCCGTGCACCGGTCACGAGCAGTGCTCGTCGCAGCCGTCGCTGCGGTGACGACAGCCCTGGCCGGATGCTCCACACCTCCCGACGACGACGCATCGGAGATCGTGCGCACCACGACCCGCATCGCCGGTGCGTCGGTCGTGGGCATCGACCGGGACACGTCGACCGCGTGCGCACTCCCCTCCCCGCTCGATCCGGGACAGCCCACCACCGGCACCCGGCCGGTCCTGCACACCGCAGGCCGGTCGGATGTGCCCGCCGACCCGCAGCGGATCGTCGTCCTCGACCCCGCGGCGCTCGACGCGGTGTGCGCCCTGGGGCTGTGGGAGCGCGTCGTGGGAGCGAGCGCCGAGCTCACCGGCCGGCCGGAATATCTCGGCTACGGGATCGGAGAACTCCCGCCCGTGGGTGCCGCGGGCAACCCGGACGTCGCGGCGATCGAGCGCGCACAGCCGGATGTGATCCTCGGCTCCTCCACCGCCCCGGACGTCTACGCCTCCCTCAGCGGCATCGCACCCACCGTGCTGGTCGGGTCCGATCCGGTCTTCTGGAGGGAACAGTTCGTGCGGGTCGGTGAGGCGCTCGGGCGCACGGAGGCCGCACGTCGCGTGCTCGACGACTACGCGACGGCCGCGCGCGATCTGGGCCGCGAGCTCGTGTCGTCCCAGACGCAGGCGTCGATCGTCCGGTTCACGGCCGACGGCCCGACCGTGGAGGGCACCGCGTCGTTCGCGGGGCAGGTGCTCGGCGACGTCGGCGCTGCCCGGCCCCCGGCCCAGCGGTTCGCGGTCGTCGACGGACAACCGTGGCAGGCCGTCGACACGGAGGACCCGGCCCCGGCGGACGGCGATGTGATCTTCGTACGCTTCGCCGGTGAGGACGGACTCGAGGCCGGCAAGGACTACATGCAGACCGACGAGTGGCTCGACCTCGGGGCCGTGCGCGACAACCGTCTGTTCTCCGTGACCGACGACGTGTGGTCGACCCCCGGACCGGTCGCCGCGCGGGCGATCCTCACCGACCTGACGTACACCCTCAACGGATATTCGAACTGATCGCCGGCTCGACCGGCGGCAGCACGCCTGCCGGTATAGAAACGAGGGCGTGCCGATACCCGATTTCGTCGTCCAGCTCCGCTCACACGTAGGAACCGCTCCCCTGTGGCTGCCGGGGGTGAGCGCGATCGTCACGGACGGCGACGACCGCGTCCTGCTCACCCGCCGCGCCGACAACGGCATGTGGGCCGTGGTGTCCGGCATCCTCGAACCCGGCGAGGAACCGGCTGTCGCCGCAGTCCGGGAGGTGCTCGAGGAGACGGGTGTCGCCGCCGAGATCGTGCGGCTGACGAGCGTCGACGTCACCGCACCCATCACCTATCCCAACGGCGACGTCGCGCAGTACCTCGACGTGTGCTTCCTGCTCCGCGCGACCGGCGGGGACGCACGCGTCGCCGACGACGAGAACCTCGAGGTGGCGTGGTTCGTGCCGGACGACCTCCCCGAGCCACTCACCGAGACGTCGCGTCTGCGGCTCGGGAAGGCCCTCGCCGGGCGTGCGGAGGCCTGGTTCCGTCAGTAGGCAGTGTTGATCGGACCCGGGCTCCACAGACCGCTGCGCGTGACCGTGGCGGTGTCGAGTTCCGCGGTCTCCGTCGACGGATCGATCGGTGTGTACTGCTCGATCGCTCCCCAGTCGCGGTCCCAGTCGTGATCGAGATACGACGGGATCGTGCGGGCCCGCAACAGCTGGTCGGTCCAGCCGAGAGGACCGCCACCGTTGTGGTCCTGCCACAGATCCGTGGAGATAGCACCGATCCGGTCCGGCAGGATCCGGTACTCGGGGATCTCGGCGATGCCGTTGCGGTGCACCATCTGCCGCTGGCACGGGAAATTGAGACCGACAGCCCAGTCCAGCAGGACCGGTGTGTCGCTCCCGACGACCTGCTGCAAAGTCTGCGTCTGCGGCACGCGCGGCGGGGTGAACGCCAGCCACTGTTCGGGCGCGAGATCGTTGTCGGAGGCGACGATCCGCACCGCGTCGACCTCGGCCGGCAGCGTGTCCATCGGGACACGCAGATTCCTCCACGAGGGCGACGGACCGATGTCGATCGGCAGCGCCCGTCCCAGCGCGGTCACGCTGCCGTCGGCAGCGGTGGTTCCGTATTCGAGTTCGAGTCGCTGACCGTAGGTTTCGGTGCCGTCGGCGTCGACGGAGAAGATCCGGCCGGCCGCGGCGATCGTGACGAGATCCCCACGCGATCCGGTCGCGTCGGGCTCGGGCAGCCGGAACCAGGCGCTCGTGACGTCGCCGAGGGACGATCCGTGGCTGCCCAGCACCGGCGTGGTCACCGGATCGAGGCCGAACGGCAATGCGACGGTGCTGCCGTTGATTCCGACTCTGCCGGTACCGCCGCCGGTGCCACCGGTACCGCCGGTCGAGCTCTGGTCGTCGTTCGTGTCGACGGTGTTGGCGGTGCCGGCCGAGGCCGAGTCGTCGTCCGGGGTCAGATCGAGCGCGACACCACCCGGCGTGAACCCGTCCCCTCCCCCGGCATCGAGAGCGGAGGCCGCGTCGGCGCCGATGGGGGTGAGCACCGAGGCGTTCGGATCCGTTTCGAGCAGCACGTCGTTCGCGAGCGCACACGAGTTGCCGGTGAGCGTGTCGACGTTGGACCGTGCCACCGAATAGCCCGGGTACTGCGAGATCGCGCCCTTGGCCAGTGACAGCACCTCGAACAGCACCATCGCCGCGGCGGCGACGGTCAACGGCGGCACCGCCCACAACCGCGACGGGGTGTCGGTGCGGGTGGAGGCGACGGGGTGGATGTGCCACCACGCGGCCAGCAGCAACGCGACGACCGTCACGGCGAAGAAGACGGTGGAGAAACCGAATCCGGCGACCGACGGCGGCTTGTCCCACCACGGGACCCCGTAGCTCGAGACGTACCACCAGCCGTTGGGGCCGATGAACGACATGGTCACCACGAACGACACCGCCGCGGCGAACAGGGCGCGGTTGCGTCGCGAACGCAACACCGCGGGTCCGGTGGCCACGGCGGCGAGCATCGCCACCGCGGCGGCCAGACCGGCGTAGATACCGAAGTGGTGGGTCCACTTGGTGGGCGCGAACATCATCAGCACCAGCGCGCCGAGGGTGATGCCGACGATGCGGCGGGACGGTCCCTGCGCGGTGCCGGGGATGTGCCCACCGCGGCGCAGCATCGCCACGATCGCCACCGCCAGGCACAACACCAGGGTGAAGACCGCGAACCTGCGGGCCAGCGAGCCGTCCACGGTGATCTGCAGCAGGTACTGGTAGCGCAGATACTCCTGGAACCACGGCACGTTCGGACCGACGCCGTGCACGTGCTGCATCTCCAGCACCGCCGCGAGGGTCTGGTCGGCGAAGACCGGCACCAAGATCACCAGTCCGGCCGCGAGCATCGGCGTAAGTACCGGCAGCCATCCCAGGGTCTGCGCACGCCGATGGAGGATGCGGGCGATCGGGCGGGCACCGGCGATCAGCGCAGCGAAACAGATGATGCCCGACGGTCCCGCGGTCACGGTGAGCGCGGCGACGAGGATCGCGGCCGCCGCGGGCAGCAGACGCCGGGTGGCGATCGCGCGTTCGACCGAGCACCAGGTGAGCACGACGCCCGTCGCGACGATCGGTTCCGGGCGCAGTCCGTTGTTGAGCGGCAGCCAGAACGCCAGGAACACCAGCGCCCCGGTCCACAGCGGCAGCCGGTTGCGGCGTAGCGCGACGCCGAGACGCGGAGCGACCTCGCGGCTGAGCACCCACCAGCACAGGATTCCGGCGGTCAGTGCCGGTAGCCGCATCCAGACGCTCGCCGTCGAGACCTGGGTCATCAGGGCCAGAACGTCGTAGAAGGGGGTGCCGAAAGGTGCCTCGGGCACACCGAACCACCGGAAGTAGTTCGCCGTGTACCCGGCCTCGCCCGCCGCGCGGGCCATTCCGAGCTGGTAACCGTCGTCGGCGGTGTTCGCCCCGATGACGTGCCAGACGAGCAACGTTCCGACGACCAACGCGTCGATACGGGTGAACGACCACCACGACGCCGGCAACAGGCGGCGGTGGCGACGACCGTCGGCACGGTCGAGCCGGGCCAGCGTCCACAACGCCAGTGCCGTGGCGACCACCGCGACGATCATCGCGACGATCTTCAGCACCGTCGGAGACGTCGTGAAGCGGGTGTCGACGGTCGCGGTGACCGAGACACCGTCGAGTGCGGGACCGGGCAGGTCGGTGAAGATGCCGACGAGCTGGGGCCGCAGGTCTCGGTCGAAGGTCCGCTCCCCTGACGCCGCGGCCGAGCCGGTGATCGTGGCGACGGTACGTTCCGAGTTCGAGGACAGGGTGACCGAGCAGTCCCCGGCCAGGTCGTCCACCGGCGCGGAGGCGAGCAGTGTGTTGCGGGAGATCACCTCGAACACCGCCGGCCCGTCGTCACCGGCCGGCCGGACACGGGCGATCAGCCCGTAGCGTTCACGGTCGGGAGCTCCTGCGGGAAGTGTGGAGAAGACGGTGCCGCCGTCCGGCAGCGCGTCGCGCACGGACCGGCACTCGATCGTGGCGTCGAGATCGACCGGTGCGTAGGACACCAACGGCGCCGAGATGCCTGCGTTGCTCTCGCTCTGCGGCCAGTCGATGGTCGCAGTGGTCTGCGTCACGGGCAGGAACGGCATCGCGATGGATGCGACGATCCCCACGACGGCGGCGAGCACCGCCCACAGACGGGTCCGCTGCTCGACTGCCCGCCCGCCCGACGGCACGCGTTCGATTGTCACCGCCCGAGGCGAGCCCGACGCTTCTCTTGTCTCGGTCACGAGGAGCGATGCTATCGGGGACGGGCCGGGCCGCGAAAAGCACGCGATCCCGCACACGGGCGCTGCTGCGCCGGTGTACGGGATCGATGCGTTCGGGCCGGTGACAGAGAACGTCTACGTCAGAAGTCCCAGTCGTCGTCTTCCGTGACGACGGCCTTGCCGATCACGTAGGAGCTGCCGGAGCCCGAGAAGAAGTCGTGGTTCTCGTCGGCGTTCGGCGACAACGCCGACAGGATGGCCGGGTTGACGTCCGTCTCGTCCTTCGGGAACAGCGCCTCGTAACCGAGGTTCATCAGCGCCTTGTTCGCGTTGTAGCGCAGGAACTTCTTGACGTCCTCGGTGAGCCCGACTTGGTCGTAGAGGTCGGCCGTGTAGTGGGTCTCGTTGTCGTACAGCTCGAAGAGCAGTTCGAAGACCCAGTCCTTGAGCTCGTCGCGCTCGGCCTGCGTGATCGTCTCGAGCCCGCGCTGGTACTTGTAGCCGATGTAGTAGCCGTGGACGGCCTCGTCGCGAATGATCAGGCGGATCATGTCGGCGGTGTTGGTGAGCTTGGCCCGCGACGACCAGTACATCGGCAGGTAGAAGCCCGAGTAGAACAGGAACGACTCGAGCAGCGTCGAGGCGGCCTTGCGCTTGAGCGGGTCGTCGCCCTTGTAGTAGTCGAGGATGATCTGCGCCTTGCGCTGCAGGTGCTCGTTCTCCTCCGACCAGCGGAAGGCGTCGTCGATCTGGCGGCTCGAGCACAGCGTCGAGAAGATCTGCGAGTAGCTCTTCGCATGCACCGACTCCATGAACGCGATGTTCGTCAGCACCGCTTCCTCGTGCGGGGTCACCGCATCGGGGATGAGCGAGACCGCGCCGACCGTGCCCTGGATGGTGTCGAGCAGCGTCAGGCCCGTGAAGACCCGCATCGTCAGTTCCTGCTCGTACTCGGTGAGCGTGCCCCACGACTGGATGTCGTTGGAGACCGGCACCTTCTCCGGGAGCCAGAAGTTGCCGGTGAGGCGATCCCAGACCTCGGCGTCCTTGTCGTCGGGGACGCGGTTCCAGTTGATCGCGGAGACGCGATCGATGAGTTTGACGCGCACGCCGTCGGCCGGCGAGTGTGCTGCTGCAGTCATCGGTTACCTACCTGAATTGTGTGCTGATGCAAAGACTGTCGTGGAGCAGGGTCACAACATGCAGGAGACGCAACCCTCCACCTCGGTGCCCTCGAGCGCCATCTGCCGCAGGCGGATGTAGTACAGGGTCTTGATTCCCTTGCGCCACGCGTAGATCTGCGCCTTGTTCACGTCGCGGGTGGTGACGGTGTCCTTGAAGAACAGCGTCAGCGACAGCCCCTGGTCGACGTGCTGCGTCGCAGCAGCGTAGGTGTCGATGATCTTCTCGTAGCCGATCTCGTAGGCATCCTGGAAGTACTCGAGATTCTCGTTCGTCATGTAGGGCGCCGGGTAGTAGACACGCCCGATCTTGCCCTCCTTGCGGATCTCGATCTTCGACGCGACCGGGTGGATCGAGCTCGTCGAGTGGTTGATGTACGAGATCGAACCGGTGGGCGGAACCGCCTGCAGGTTCTGGTTGTAGATGCCGTGCTTCTGCACGGACTCCTTCAGCTCGCGCCAGTCCTGCTGCGTGGGGATCGCGATGTCCGACTCGGCGAACAGCTGACGGACCCGCTCGGTGGCCGGCTCCCACACCTGATCGGTGTACTTGTCGAAGAACTCACCCGAAGCGTACTTCGACTCCGGGAAGCCCTTGAAGTACGAGCCGCGCTCGATCGCGATCTTGTTCGACGCACGCAGGGCGTGGAACAGCACGGTGTAGAAGTAGATGTTCGTGAAGTCGACGCCTTCTTCGGACCCGTAGAAGATGTGCTCGCGGGCGAGGAAGCCGTGCAGGTTCATCTGGCCGAGGCCGATGGCGTGGGATTCGTTGTTGCCCCGCTCGATCGACGGCACCGACGAGATAGTCGTCTGGTCGGAGACGGCCGTCAGGCCGCGGATGGCGACCTCGATGGTCTGCGCGAAGTCGGGCGAGTCCATCGTCTTCGCGATGTTCAGCGAGCCGAGGTTGCACGAGATGTCCTTGCCCACATGACTGTAGGACAGGTCGTCGTTGAACTCCGAGGGAGTCGAGACCTGCAGGATCTCCGAGCACAGGTTCGAGTGCGTGATCTTGCCGGCGATCGGGTTGGCCCGGTTCACCGTGTCCTCGAACATGACGTAGGGGTAGCCCGACTCGAACTGCAGCTCGGCGACGGTCTGGAAGAACTCGCGCGCCTTGACCTTCGACTTGCGGATGCGCTTGTCGTCGACCATCTCGTAGTACTTCTCGGTGACGTCGATGTCGGCGAAGGGCTTGCCGTAGACGCGCTCGACGTCGTACGGCGAGAACAGGTACATGTCCTCGTTCTTCTTCGCCAGTTCGAAGGTGATGTCGGGGATGACGACGCCCAGCGAGAGGGTCTTGATGCGGATCTTCTCGTCGGCGTTTTCGCGCTTGGTGTCGAGGAAGCGGTAGATGTCGGGGTGGTGCGCGTGCAGGTAGACCGCACCGGCGCCCTGACGGGCACCGAGCTGGTTGGCGTAGGAGAAGGAGTCCTCGAGCAGCTTCATGATCGGGATGACGCCGGAGGACTGGTTCTCGATCTTCTTGATCGGAGCGCCGTGCTCACGAATGTTGCTGAGCAGCAAGGCGACACCGCCACCGCGCTTGGACAGCTGCAGTGCGGAGTTGATGGAGCGGCCGATCGACTCCATGTTGTCCTCGATGCGAAGGAGGAAGCACGAAACGGGCTCGCCGCGCTGCTTCTTGCCCGAGTTGAGGAAGGTCGGGGTGGCCGGCTGGAAACGACCCGAGATGATCTCGTCGACGAGGTGCCGGGCGAGGATCTCGTCGCCGTCGGCGAGCGTCAGCGCGACCATGCACACACGGTCCTCGAAACGCTCGAGGTAGCGCTTGCCGTCGAACGTCTTGAGCGTGTACGAGGTGTAGTACTTGAACGCACCGAGGAAGGTCGGGAACCGGAACTTCTTCGAATATGCGTGCTCGAACAGCGATTTGACGAATGCGCGCGAATACTTCTCGAGCACCTCGGGCTCGTAGTAGTTCTCCTCGACGAGGTAGTCGAGCTTCTCGTCGAGGTTGTGGAAAAAGACCGTGTTCTGGTTGACGTGCTGCAGGAAGTACTGACGGGCGGCGGCCACATCCTTGTCGAACTGGATCTCGCCGTTGGGGCCGTACAGATTCAACATCGCGTTGAGCGCGTGGTAGTCGAGACCCTTGAGCGAATCGTCGAGGTGTGCGCTCGTGGCGGGAGCGGGATCGGTAATGGTCACAGTGCTGTCCCCACTTGTCGGAGTTAGGAAACGGCCGCGCAGTCACGTCCGCGACGCGCGTCGAATACGGATACGGATGTGGCTCAGGCGTTCTGGAGAACGGACTCCCAGAATCGGGCGAGACCGTCGCGGACACGCTCGACGTCGTCGGTCGTACCCATCAACTCGAACCGGTACAGATACGGCACCTTGCACTTGCGCGAGACGATGTCTCCCGCGAAACAGTACGAGTCGCCGAAGTTGGTGTTACCCGCCGCGATGACACCGCGGATCAGGCCCCGATTGTGCTCGTTGTTGAGGAATCGGATGACCTGCCTGGGAACGTAGCGGGTATCACGGCCCGTGGCGGTCGTCCCGCCACCGTAGGTCGGCACGATCAGCACGTACGGATCGTGGACCTCGAAATTCCCCTCACGATCGTGCAATGGGATACGGCTGGCCGGAATCCCGAGTTTCTGCACGAATCGGTGGGTGTTCTCGGATGTACTCGAGAAGTACACCAGCGATGTCCCCGGGATCGACCCCAGCGAAGCCATCGGTAGTCACCACTCTTCATTCGATTGCGAAGACCGGCCCGGGCGGACACGGAAGAACACGTCCGCCCGGAGACGACGACGATCGGGCCGCGGCGAACGCGGCCCAGGCTCAGGCAGCGACGGTAAGCGCCTTGATGCGATCGGGGCGGAAGCCCGACCAGTGGTCATCGCCGGCGACGACGACAGGCGCCTGGAGGTATCCCAGCGCCATGACGTAGTCGCGGGCCTCGGGGTTCTCACTGATGTCGACGACGTCGTACTCGATGCCGGCCTTGTCGAGGGCGCGGTAGGTGGCGGTGCACTGGACGCAGGCAGGCTTGGTATAGACGGTGATGTTCATGAATGCCCCTTTTCCGACGGCCGTGGGCGGCCTGACGACTGACTGCTGTGCGTTACCCGGAAGCCCACTCATCCGTCCGATCCCGCTTCCCCGAGAGATCGTCGGCACTTGTGGCCCTCCAGCGGTCTAGACACTACACCTTGTGTCCGTCGGATACACAGAACCCAGGATGTTGTGACTTACAAAGGTGATATTCCCAGGTCGCGCCCCTCCCTCCACGGCGTTTCGGGCGTGTCTCGGCGTGTCGCCGCAGCGCGTCCGAGAGAGACCTCGAGCACAGTGTGGCGGGCACCACCGACAACTTCGCGAGGTCACCGCGAGAACACCCTCCGAAGGGCCTGCGCGGGGAGCTCCGGGCGGGAAGAATGACTCCTCGTGCACCCGGTTCGCGCGATGCTCGCCGCACTGCTGGCACTGTCCCTGTGCGCCGCCTGCGACTCGCGCCGTGAGTGCGAACCGATCTCCGCCCCGCTCGACGAGACGAGCACCGCGTGTCCCCGCTTCGGCATCAGCACCCCGGGCGGCCCGGTGGCCGTCGACGAGTACCGCGCGGTCACCGAGGCGGTCGGCACCGCACCCGGCGCGGTGCTGTGGTTCGTCGACTTCCTCTCCCCACCACCCGTCGGGGCCCTCGACATCGTGCGCGCCTCGGGAGCCGACCCGATCGTCACGTGGGAACCGTGGCTGCAGCGTGGCGACGGGACGTACGACCGGACGTCGATCACGATGGCCGACATCGCCGCCGGGATCCACGACGACCATCTCTACCGGTGGGCGGACGAACTCACCGCCTGGGGCGGGACGGTGTACCTGCGCTTCGCACACGAGCCGAACGGGGACTGGTATCCCTGGGGTCCCGCCGGCGGCACCCCACCGGAGACCTACGTCGCGGCGTGGCGACACGTGCACGAACTGTTCGCTTCCAAGGGGGCCGACAACGTGCGCTGGATCTGGACGGTCAACGTCCCGCACGCGGGCAGCAGTCCCATCGCACCCCTGTATCCCGGTGACGACCACGTCGACGTCGTCGGGGTCGACGGTTACAACTGGGGCACCACCCGGCCGTGGAGTCGCTGGCAGTCCCCCGAAGATCTGTTCGGACCGACCTTCGACGAGCTCGGCCGGATCGCCCCGGGTCGTCCCGTCGCGGTCACCGAGGTCGCGAGCGCGGAGGCCGGTGGGTCGAAGCCGGACTGGATCCGGGATCTGGTGGGTTACTTGGACAGTCACCCCGCGGTGACGACGTTCGTGTGGTTCCATCACAACAAGGAAACCGACTGGCGCCTGACCAGCACGGCCGAGTGCGCGGCGGCCCTGGACGACGCTCTGCACAGGAGACACACCGTACGATGACATCCGAGGCGTCGCTGCTCCCCGACCATCTCGAGGACGAGCGCATGCGCGACGTCGAGCGACTCGAGCTGCTCGACACCCCTCACGAGGAGCGCTTCGACAAGATCACCCGCATGGCGTGCCGCGTGTTCGGCGTCCCCATGGCGTCGGTGTCGCTGATGGACCACGACCGGCAGTGGTTCAAGTCGATCCTCGGACTCGAACTCTCCGAAGTTCCTCGCGAGAGGACGGTGTGCCGCACCACCATCGCGCGCGCGTACGAGCGGCCGGACGACCCCGCACTCGTCCTTCCCGACGCCTCAACCGATCCCGCCTTCATGGACATCCCCGGTATCGGTGGTGAGGGTGGGATCCGGTTCTACGCGGGTTACCCCCTGTTCGGTCCGGCCGGTCATCCCGTGGGCACCTTCTGCATCTACGACACCGAGGAGAGGAACCTCGACCCGGATCAGCTCGACACCTTCGCGGAGCTGGCCGAATGGACCCAGCGCGAACTCGACCGGTCCGACGAATTCGACCGCGCCGCCGAGATCCAGAAGCAGCTCCTCCCCCGGCCGCTATCCGACCTTCCGGGCTACGAGATCGCCACCGTCTGCCTGCCCGCCTTCGTGGTGGGTGGCGACTTCTACGACCACTACCGGCTCCGTGAGGGCGTCGTGATCTCCGTCGCCGACGTGATGGGAAAGGGCCTCGGCGCGGCGATCCTGGCGTCGGGCGTGCGTTCCTCGTTGCGCGGTGCCGGCCGGGTGCTCGAGCGCTTCGGACGTCGTCCGGTCGGCGTCCTCGACACCGGGATGGCGCTGACCCTCGGCGCCGAGCACCTCGCCGACGACTTCGAGCACACGGGAACGTTCGCCACCTCCTTCGTCGCTGCGATCGAGTTCTCCACGGGAGACGTCGACCACGCCGATGCGGGGCACGGACTCGCGGCGATCCGTCGCGCGGACGGCGGGGTCGAACCCCTCGAGGGCGACGGTCCCCCGCTCGGAGTGTTCCCCGCCACCACATGGACATCGGAGACCGCGCACCTCGCTCCCGGCGACATGCTGGTGGTCTGCTCGGACGGACTGCTCGACCTGCTCGACGAGAACAGCGACCCGGCGGCACTGTGCCGTTTCGTCGCCGGCCATCCGACCCCGGAGGCGCTGGTGGCCGCAGCACGTGCCCTGACGGTGAACGAACCTCCGCTCGACGACGTCACGGTCGTCGCGATACGACGGAACGAAATGTCGTGAAGGCCGTCACGAAGGAGGGCTACCCGTCTCCGTTCCTGCGTGTCCTCATCGTCCTCACGGTCGTCGTCGGCCTGAACTACATCGTCTGGCGCTGGCTGTTCTCGGTGAACTGGGATGCCTGGTGGATCGCGGTTCCGCTGGTGCTGGCCGAGACGTACAGCCTGATCGACTCGCTGCTCTTCGCATTGACGATGTGGCGGCTGAGGAGACGGCCCGAACCACCCGCAGCGCCGGAGGAGATGACGGTCGACGTCTTCATCACCACCTACAACGAACCCGTCGACCTGGTGCTGCGCACCGCCGCGGCAGCGAAGCGGATCCGCTATCCGCACCGGACGTGGATTCTCGACGACGGATCCCGGCCCGAACTCGCCGCAGCCGCCGCCGAACTCGGCGTCGACTACATGACGCGGGCGGCGAGCTGGACGAACAAGCCGCGCCATGCCAAGGCGGGCAACCTGATCAACGCGCTGCTGCATTCGGACGGCGAGTTCCTGCTCATCCTCGATGCCGACCAGGTGCCCGAACCCGAGATCCTCGATCGCACACTCGGATACTTCACCGACGACCGCACCGCCCTGGTCCAGACACCGCAGTACTTCACCAACGTTCCCGAGTCCGACCCGCTCGGCAGCCAGGCCCCCTTGTTCTACGGCCCGATCCAGCAGGGCAAGGACGGCTGGAACGCAGCGTTCTTCTGCGGGTCCAACGCGATCCTCCGACGCGAAGCGCTCATGCAACTCGGCATCTCCGGCTATGTCCGGGCCATCGAGGACGGTGTGGAACGCACCCTGCGCACCGCGGGCAAGGTGGTCGACCGCGCACGCCGGAAGGTTCCCGCCGATCAGCCCGACGTGGCCGCGGCACTGGATTCGGTGCGACAGGCCGTTCGCACGGCTCGGGGCGAATTGCGGGCCGGAACGGCGCTCGCCGACGTCACCTTCCGCTTCCAGCAGGCGGTCGACGCCGCCGCGCGCAGCATCGTCGATGCCGACTTCGGTGGTATCCGAGCCGATCTCGAGGAGATCGCCGCGCTCGACGCGCACGGAACCGATGCGCTCATCATCGACGAGACCGTGCTCGACCGCCTCGCCGACCGCGAATGGTCGCCGCTCGGCGCGCTCGAATCGATCCGCGCGATGATTCGGGCCGTCGACGTCGACCGTGCCGAGGAGGCCGAGCCGATGCTCGCGTTGGCCACGATCTCCGTGACCGAGGACATGGCCACCTCCATGCGTCTGCACGGCGCGGGCTGGAAGTCCGTCTACCACCACGAGATCCTCGCCTACGGACTGGCTCCGGAGGATCCGAAGACGATGGTCACGCAGCGGCTCCGGTGGGCGCAGGGCACGATCCAGGTGATGCTGCGGGAGAACCCACTCGTCCAGAAGGGCATGACCCTCGCGCAGCGCCTCATGTACTGGGCGACGATGTGGAGCTATCTCTCGGGTTTCGCGGCCCTCGCCTATTTCGCGGCGCCGATGATCTACCTCGTCTTCGGGATCCTGCCGGTGGAGGCCTACAGTCTCGACTTCTTCGCGCGGCTCGTCCCGTTCCTGGTCCTCAGTCAGCTGCTGTTCTTCGTCGTCGGCCGCGGCACACCGACCTGGCGCGGCCAGCAGTACAGCCTCGCGCTGTTCCCGGTGTGGATCAGGGCGTGCTGGACGGCCTTCCTCAACGTGTACTTCGACAAGCCGCTGGATTTCGCGGTCACCCCGAAGACGCGCCAGGGTGGCGAGGGTGTCCCCTGGTATCTGTTCCGTCAGCAACTGCTCGTCATGGCACTGCTGGTCGTGGCGGCGGTCGTCGGCGCGGTGCGGTTGTTCCTCGGCGACATCTCGGTTCTCGGCGTGACCGCGAACCTCGTCTGGGTCGTGTTCGACCTGTTGATTCTGTCGGTGGTGATCGGCGCGGCTCGCTACCGTGGACCCGAGAACGAAGGAGTTCGATGAGCCATTACGAAACCCGCACGGTCGGAACGAGTACCGTCGTGCAACCCATCGGTCGTCTGAACATGGTTGCGGCGCCACGTCTTCGCGAGCAGTTGCGCGATCTCGTCGAGAACGGATCCCATCGGCTCGTCGTCGACCTCAGCACGACCGAGTTCATCGACTCGTCCGGGCTCGGCGCACTCGTGTCCGGATTGAAGGCGGCGCGGCAGGCCGGCGGCGACCTGCGGATCGCCTCGCCCACGGCGCAGGTGCAGAGCGTGCTCGCGCTGACCCGCCTCGATCGGGTCCTGGCGACCCACGACTCCGCGGACGCGGCCTTCGATGGCGACTGACGCCCCGTCCGACGCGCAGCCGTCCGACGGGGCGCCCTGCCGGTGGGAGTTGTCCGCCCCGACGAGCGAGGGCACCCTCGACCGGATCATGGATCTGGTCGCGGAGATGTTCGCCGCCGAGGAACTCGACGAGTCCGACCGCGTGCAGTTCGAGATCGCGGTCGCGGAGATCGCCGCGAACATCATCGAGCACGCCGGCCGGGGACAAGCTGTCTCGGTGACCCTGACGCTGGAGCTCCACCCGGATCGTCTCGAAGCAGTATTCATCGACGACGGGGCCCCGGCACGTGTGGATCTGCGTTCGGTCGAACTCCCGGATGCCCTCGCCGAGCGCGGTCGAGGACTCGCCATTGCCCTCGCCGCGCTCGACGAGCTGCGGTACCGGCGACAGGCCGGCACCAATCGCTGGCTGCTGGTCTGTCACCGGTCCGACGCGTCAGGGCAGTCCGGGCAGTAGGTCGTCGAGGCGGGCCGGTAGGTTCCGGACCCGCACTCCGGTCGCGTGCCACAGGGCGTTGACGACCGCCGCGGCGCTGCCGACGATCCCGATCTCACCGATCCCCCGCGACCCCATGGGTGTCGCATGCAGGTCCTCGTCATCGAGCCAATCCGCTTCGACCCGGCGGATGTCGGCGTGTGTCGGCACGTGGTATTCGGACAGATCGTGGTTGACGACGTGCCCGAAACGCGCGTCGCGGATGCTCTCCTCGAAGAGCGCCATCGAGATCCCGAAGGACATCCCGCCGATGACCTGCGAACGCGCGGTTCGCGGATTGATCACCCGTCCCACGGAGAACAGACCGAACATCCGGGGCACCCGGATCTCGCCGGTGTCGGCGTCGACGTGCACCTCGGCGAAGTGCACACCGAAGGACTGCGCGGTGTAGTGCTCGAGTTCGCGGTTCTCGGCTGCCGACGCGGACAGTTCGGCACCCACCGGCGGGTCGTCGCCGAAACGTTTGCCGAATTGCTCTGCGGCCGTGACGATCGCGGTTCCCCAGGACGAGGTGCCCGACGACCCGCCGGCCACCGTGCCGTTGGGCAGTGCGCTGTCGCCGATCTCGAGGTCCACGTCCTCCGGTCGGCATCCGAGTGCGTCGGCGGCGATGAGGGTCAGGGTCGTCCACGCACCCGTACCGAGGTCGGTGGCTCCGATGCGGACGGAGTAGCGCCCCTCCCCGAGGTGCCGGATCTGGGCTTCCGAGCCGGGATTGACCATGTGGGGATAGGTCGCGACCGCCATGCCGGTACCGATCAGGGTGTTGCCCTGCCGCCGGCGGCCGGGTTCGCGGTCGGACGGATCCCATCCGAATCGCTGCGCTCCTTCGCGGAGGCATTCGACGAGTCGGCGCGACGACCACGGCTTTCCCGTCTCCGGATCCGACTCGGGTTCGTTGCGGATGCGCAGTTCGATCGGGTCGATCCCGAGTTCGGCGGCGAGCTCGTCCATCGCGACCTCGCCGGCGAACATGCCCGGCGCTTCACCTGGCGCGCGCATCCAGAACGGCGCCGGCACGTCGAGGGTGATCGCGCGATGCGACGTACGGGCGTTGGCGACGTCGTAGAGATTGCGCAGCGGCACCCCCGCCTGTTCGACGAATTCGGTGACCCGGGACGACTGGGCGAACGCCTCGTGCACGAGACCGGTGAGCTTGCCGTCACTGTCGGCCGCGAGCCGGATGTGCGAGGCGGTCGGAGCGCGGTACCCGACGTAACCGAACATGTCTGGTCGGGAGACCGCGAACTTGATCGCTTTCCCGGCCAGGGCCCGCGCCGCGAGTCCGCCGAGGACGTCGTGCGCGTGAGGACCGCCCTTGGAACCGAATCCCCCACCGATGTACGGACAGACCACCCGCATCCGGGCCGCGTCGAGACCGAAGACCGGCGCGAGGGTCTCGACGACACCGTGCGGATGTTGCGTCGAGGTGTACAGCGTCAGAGTGTATCCGTCGGTCTCACTGTTCGACGGCACGACGTCGTTCCGCCAGATCGCGACCACGGTGTGCGGTTCGAGTGGATTGTTGTGTTCCTCAGGGGTGGAGTACCACTGATCGATCACCGTCTCGGCGCGGGCGAACGCCGCGTCGACGTCGCCTCGCTCGGTGTCGGGTTCGTAGCCGCCGTTGACGGTCTCGGGTGTGTACGCGTCGGGATGGTCGGCGCGGAAGAGCGCGTCGTGCGGTTCCTCGCTGTACTCGACCTTCAGGAGCGAGCATGCCTCCCGGGCGATCTCGAAGCTCTCCGCGACGACCGCGCCGATGATCTGACCCCGGTACAGCACGTCGGGTGTCTGCAGGACGGAGTACTCGCCCTCGGCCTCTTCGGTGAGACGTGGGGCGTTCCAGGGAGTGAGGACCTTCAGCACCCCGGGCACCGCTTCTGCGGCGGCGGTGTCGATGCGGTCGACGCGTCCACGGGCGATGGTGGAGGTGAGCGGTACGAGGTAGGCGGGATCGTCGACCGGGTGCTCGTAGGCGTACGGTGCCGTCCCGGCGACCTTCGCCGGTCCGTCGATGCGCGCGGTGGAGCGTCCACCTGCTCGGATCGGCTCGGGGCTCATGCGGATCCACCTCGTTCCCGTCGTTCGTCGAGTTCGCGCAGGGTCGCCACCACGGTTCGCCGCAGCAGCGGAATCTTGTAGGCGTTGCCGTCGAGGGGACTCGCGTCGGCGAGTTCGGCCTCGGCCGCCGCAGCGAAGACCTCGTCGGAGGGTTGTTGCCCGAGGAGTGCTTCCTCCGCGCGGTGTGCCCGCCAGGGCCGGTGTGCGACCCCACCGAATGCGATGCGGCACCCGGTGATCGTCCCGTCCGCAACGGTCATCTCGGCCGCTACGGAGACCAACGCGAAGGCGTAGGACGCCCGGTCGCGCACCTTGCGATAGGTGGACAGCGAACTCTGCGCCGCGGGGATCTGCACGCCGACGATGAGGTCGTCGCGTTCGAGCACGGTGTCGCGCTCGGGTGTGTCGCCGGGGAGTCGGTAGAAGTCCTCTACCGCGATGGCGCGCTCGCCGTCCGGGCCGAGGACCAGGACTTCGGCGTCGAGCGCGAGCAGGGCGACCGCCATGTCGGACGGATGGGTGGCCACGCAGTGCTCCGAGGCGCCGAGGATCGCGTGGTAGCGGGTGTATCCGCCGATGGCGGAGCAGCCGCTGCCGGGTTCGCGCTTGTTGCAGGGGGTGCTCACGTCCCGGAAGTACGAGCACCGCGTGCGCTGGAGCAGGTTGCCGCCGGTGGTCGCGGTGTTCCGGAGCTGGGGTGAGGCACCGGCGAGCAGTGCGCGCGACAGCACCGGGTAGTTGCGCCGCACGAAGGGATGCGCCGCGAGGTCGCTGTTGCGGACGTTGGCGCCCACCCGGATTCCCCCGTCGGCCGTCTCCTCCACGGCGTCGAGCGGAAGATGCGAGACGTCGACGAGGAGATCGGGGGTCGCGACGCCGAGTTTGAGGTGGTCGACCAGATTCGTGCCGCCCGCGAGGAAGACCGCACCCGGTGTCTCGTGCACGACGGCGACGGCGGCGGCGGGATCTGCCGGTCGCTCGTAGCGGAGGGGGCTCATCGCGTCTCCTCCGTATCGAGGCGGCTGTCGCCGACACCGATTCGGCTGTCACCGGCGGCGACGGTTCGGATCGCCGAGACGATGTTGGGATAGGCGGCGCAGCGGCACAGATTGCCGCTCATGCGTTCCCGGATCTCGTCGTCGTCGAGTTCGGGTGCCTGTTCGAGATCGGCCGTTACGTGACTCGGCGCCCCGTCGGCGAACTCGTCGAGCATGCCGACGGCCGAACAGATCTGGCCGGGGGTGCAGTAGCCGCACTGGAAGGCGTCGTCCTCGATGAACTGCGCCTGGAGCGGATGCATCTCCCCGTCGCCGAGTCCGGCGGCGGTGACGATCTCGGCGCCGTCGTGCGAGGCGGCGAGGGCCAGGCACGAGAGGGTGCGCCGGCCGTCGATCAGCACGGTGCACGCTCCGCACTGACCGAGATCGCATCCCTTCTTCGGGGACGTGATCCCGAGGCGGTCGCGCAGTGCGTCGAGCACGGTGGTGCGGACGTCGATCGGGACGCGACGCTCCACCCCGTCGACGTGGAGAACTATGTCGAGATCGGGTCGGTGGCCGGTATCGGTCCTCGTGTCCCCGCTTGTCATGGGCAAACCTCCGAACAGTGGGCTGTGTTCGGGGCATTCCCGCTGCAGGCGTCATCGAACCGTCGAGATGCGACGAGCGACGAGCGGAGCGTCCGCGGCTCGGCCGGACCCTGCGGATACGCGGTGCCGGAGACCTCGCGGGTCTCCGGCACCGGGGGTGTCGGTCGGTCCGCCGGCCGCTCTCGGTGCCGGCGGTACCGGCAGGGACGACGGACGTCTCGATCAGGCGTCGGCGAGCACCTTGGTGGCGTCGGCCAGTGCGGCGACGACCGTTGCGACCTGCTGCGCGGTCTCGGCGTGCTCCTTGGCGTGCTCGCCGCCGAACTTGCCGAAGGTTTCGCCGACCGACAGCGAGCCGCCGTCGACGACCTTGCCGCCGGCGATTCCGACGACCTTGACCGCGTCCTCGAGCGCCCACTTCGCAGCGTTCTGGCTGGGCGACTGGCTGACGATGGCGACGGGCTTGTCGCTCAGTGCGCCGGCACCGTAGGGGCGCGACAGCCAGTCGACGGCGTTCTTGAGCACCGCGGAGACGGTGCCGTTGTACTCGGGCGTGACGATCAGCACGGCATCGACCTCGGCAGCGGCGTCGCGCAGAGCCACGGCAGCAGCGGGGGCAGCCTCGCCGTCGAGATCCTCGTTGTAGAAGGGAACGTCGGCGAGGCCCTCGTAGAGGGTCACCTCGACGTTCTCGGCAGCAACCGCCGCGGCGGTCTCGGCGAGCTGGCGGGAGACGGAGCCGTCACGCAGGCTGCCGACGAGGGCGAGAACTCGGGTCATGGGAACATCCTCGGGTCGAAGTGGTTGACTACGCAATTTTAAACGGACCACGGTCCGCTTTATTCCCTGCCCCGCTAGAGTGTGACCTTGTGAACACTCGCCCCCTCCCGCACGCGGACGGTCGGGCGCTGTCTGCGGCGAACAGCCGGGCTCTCCCCCTGGCGGACGAACGACTCTCCGAACGGGGCGACGCAGCGCGCAATCGTTCCCGTCTGCTCGACGCCGCCGCCCTGCTCGTCGCCGAGCGCGGCGTCGATGCCGTGACGATGGACGCCGTCGCGGCGCGGGCCGGGGTCGGCAAGGGCACCGTCTTCCGCAGGTTCGGCTCCCGCGCCGGGCTCGTCCGGGCACTGCTCGACCACAGCGAGCGCGAGTTCCAGCAGGGCTTCCTGTTCGGCCCGCCACCGCTCGGCCCCGACGCCGAGGCCCTGGACCGGCTCATCGCCTTCGGTCGTGCACGCATCGAACTCGTCGAGGTGCAGGGCGAACTGCTCCGCGCGGCCGAATCCGCCACCGACTCCCACTACACCGCTCCCGCCCACCTGGTCTCGCTCGCCCACGTCGACGCACTGCTGCGTGCCGCCGGAGTCACCGGCGACACCCGATTGCTGGCGACCTCGCTGGTCGCGTCGCTCGAGGCCACCCTCGTGCTCCACCAGTGGCGCGAGCTGGGACATCCGCTCCGCCGACTCGCCGACAACTGGGCCGAACTCGCACACCGTGTCGTGACCGGTCGAGGTAGCCGCAAATCCGGGTCGAGCGCCGTACCGTAACGGCATGATTCGCACATTCCGGGTGCTCGCACTGGTCTCCCTGGCAGCGGTGGCCGCCGCGTGCAGCACCGATTCGGATTCGGCCGACGGCAACTCCGCGGAGGACCTCACCGGCCGCACCTTCGTCTCGACGAGCGTGAGCGGCACGCAGATTCCGGGCGCCGGACCCATGGTCGTCGAGTTCCCGGAGGACGGACGCATCTCGGCGACTGCCGGCTGCAACCGCTTCGTCGGCGGCGTCGACCTCTCCGAGGGCAGAGTGAAGGCGTCGGACCTGGCGAGCACGATGATGGCCTGCCTGCCGGAACGCGAGGGAGCCGATGCCTGGCTCACCACGCTGTTCGACGCCGAGCCGCGCTGGTCGCTCGACGGGAACACCTTCACGCTCACCGGCGACGACATCACGGTCTCGCTCCAGGACGAGAAGGTGGTCGACCCCGACCTGCCGATCACCGGGACCGAGTGGGTGGTGACCTCGCTGCGCACCGCCGACGCCGTCGTCAGGTCGGTTGCGCTGGAGAACGCCGCGCCGACACTCACCCTGTCCGACGACGGCACCCTCACCGGGAACACGGGGTGCAACGAGTTCGGCGGCAGCGCCGAGGTCGGCGACGATGTCATCCTGTTCGAACCGCTCACCATGACCCGCGCGGCCTGCGCTGATCCCGAGCTCGCCGACATCGAGACGCACGTCCTGAACGTGCTCGCAGGTGAGACCACCTACATCGTCCAGGGCTCGTCGATGACCCTCACCGCGGCGAACGGCACCGACGGACTGGAGTTCACGGCCCGCTGATTCCTCCTCGGTACCGTGAGACCCATGCCGGGAGCAGTCCGCGTGGTCGTCGTCCTCGCACTGGGTGCGCTGCTGTCCGGGTGCGGAGTGTTCGGGTCGTCGCCGTCCGACCCGATCGGTCGCCGTTACGTCTCGACCGAGGTCGAGGGGCGGCCGATCCCCGGCGGCGGTCCGCTCCAGTTGTCGTTCCCCGCTCGGGAGCGGGTCGCGGCGTCCGCCGGGTGCAACCGGTTCACCGGCACCGCCGACCTGTCCGGGGGCAGGATCCGCGCCGGGACGCTCGCGTCCACGAGGATGGCGTGTCCTCCCCCGCGCGACGGCGCCGACGACTGGGTACGGACGCTGTTCGCGGGCACACCCCGGTGGGCTCTCGACGGGGAGGTGCTCACCCTGACCACCGGCGCGGTGACCGTCACCCTCACCGAACGTACGGACGGGCGCTGAGATCGTTCGACAGCGAATCGTTCAGTAACGCTCGACGAGCCAGCGGGCGAGTTCCTGTGCGCTGCGGTCGACCTGCTTCGGCCAGTCGAGCGCCGAATCGTCGGCCCGGTCGCTCACGTGCTTGACGAGTCGGCACGGCGCGCCCATGCGGCGGGCGGCGTAGGCAACTGCGAAACCCTCCATGTCGACAAGATCGGCGCGCGCGGACAGCGCGTCGCGGATCTCGGCGTCCGAGACGAACGAATCGCCGGTGGCGAGCACGCTGCCGTCGCCGTCGTCGATCTGCACGACGTCCTGCACGGGGTGACCGAGGCTCTTCAGGATCTCGCTGCTGATGTCGTGGTTGATCGCGGCGGACGGCAGGAACAGTCCCGAGTGGTGGGTGTGCAATGCGCCGGCGGTGCCGATGTTCACGACGAGCGGTCGCGCGTCGGCCGGATACGCCGCGAGCGTCGCGGTGACGGCCACCGCTGCGTCGACCTTCCCGATCCCGGTGATCACCGTCTCGTATCGTTCCGGGACGTGCGCCGCCTCGGCGCGGGTTGCGGATACGACGAGGATCCCGTTCACGTACTGCCTCCGAGTTCGAGGGTCGCGAGTGCCGCCCGGTGCAGCTCCCGCCCGTACCCGGCACCGTATCCCGCGGCGTGCACCGCCAGTGGATGCAGCTGGTGCACGGGCACCCGATGCTCCCACCCGACGCGTAGCGGATGCGCCGACTCGTAGCCCTCGACGACCCGGCCCAGGTGCGGGCAACCGAAGAGCGCGAGCATCGCCAGATCCGTTTCGCGGTGGCCGCCGTGCGCGGCCGGGTCGATGAGGACGACACCGCGCGGCGACCACAGCACGTTGCCGTTCCACAGGTCTCCGTGCAGACGCGCGGGCGGATCTTCGTCGTCGAAGGCTCCCGCGGCGACGAGATCGCAGGAGGCCTCGATGTCGTGGCACTGACGGTCGGTGACGCTGCCCGCCTCGACCGCGATGCGCAGGAAGGGCAGCACCCGCTCTGCGACGTAGAACGATCCCCAGGTGTCGTGCACGGTGCGGCTCATGGGGCGGCGGCCGATGAACAGCTGCCCGTCGTAATCGTCGGGTGCCGCACCGAAACCGGCGGCGCCCACGTCGTGCATCCGGGCGAGTGCGGCACCGAACTCCCGTGCGGACTCGACGGACGGGGATGCCTCGGCGATCCGCTCGAGTTCGATGTGGTGCTCGCTCACCGACCGCACCGCCGCCACCGGCATACCGGCCTCGGCGAGCCAGGCCAGACCGGCCGCCTCGGCCCGGAAGAAATCCGGATGCGCGTGCGGGTCGTGTTTGCGGAAGACGTCTCCGGTGCTCACCCCGAAGAGTCTGCCCGACCGCACTCTTCGCCCCACCCTCTTCGCCCCGCCCTCTTCGCCGTTGTATCGCAGCAGTAACACGGGAACGCTAGGGTCGTGAAGATGACGAACCTTCGCGATCGGATCATCGAAGAACTCGGGGTGAAACCCTCCATCGACCCGCGCGCCGAGATCGACGCTCGGGTGCAGTTTCTCGCCGACTACCTGCGCAGCACTCCCGCGAAGGGATTCGTGCTCGGCATCAGCGGCGGGCAGGACAGCACACTCGCCGGCAAGCTCGCCCAGCTCGCCGCGGAGAAGCTCCGCGCCGAGGGCCACACGGCGGAGTTCGTCGCGGTCCGCCTGCCCTACGGCAAGCAGGCCGACGAGCACGACGCCCTCGTCGCACTGGAATTCATCGGAGCCGACCGCACTCTCGGTGTGGATGTGAAGCCCGGCGCCGACGCGACCGCCTCGGAAGCAGCTCGCGCGCTGTACGGCACCGAGACGCGTCTGCGCGACTTCGTGCGCGGCAACATCAAGGCCCGCGAACGCATGATGATCCAGTACGCGATCGCCGGAGAACTCGGCTACCTCGTGGTCGGCACCGACCACGCCGCCGAAGCGGTGACCGGCTTCTACACCAAGTACGGCGACGGCGGCGTCGACATCACTCCCCTGGCCGGTCTGACGAAGCGGCAGGGTGCGGCGCTGCTGCGCGAACTCGACGCACCCGAGAGCACCTGGATCAAGATCCCCACCGCCGATCTCGAGGACGACCGTCCCGCGCTGCCCGACGAGGAAGCGCTCGGCATGACCTACAGCGAGATCGACGACTATCTCGAGGGCAAGGACGTCACGGACGACCTCGCCAAGCGCCTCGAGACCAAGTTCCTCGACACGCGACACAAGCGCGTGATGCCCGTGGCGCCCTTCGACACCTGGTGGCGCGAGGATTAACCACCCGCGAAGGGCGGCAGGACGTCCACTCGGGACCCGGCCGGTCGGCCGAGGTCCCGGGTGAGTTCGCCCGTGCCGCCGTCACCGGGTTCGAGCAGGAAGGCCGCCACCGACAGGACCCGCTCCATGCCGGCCCCGTAACGATCGACGAGCACGGCACGCAGCGCGCCGAGATCGGCGCCCTCCGGCAGGTCGATCGTGTCCTTCTCGCGTCCGGCCGCATCCGCTGCGGCCGCGAAGTACCGCACCTCGATCCCGGTCGTCACCTCAGCCACCGATAGCTCCCATGCTCCGCTGCGGCGGCGCGAAGTCCGCCGCGTCCATGCCGTGTCCGGCCCACTTGTTCCACATCGCCCCGCGCCACAGCGCGGCGAGTTCGTCGTCGGTGGCGCCACCCCGCAGGGCAGCACGCAAATCGGTCTCCCGGTCGCTGAACAGGCAGGACCGGACCGTTCCCTCGGCCGTCAACCGCGTGCGGTCGCAGTCGCTGCAGAACGACCGCGTCACCGACGCGATGATCCCGACGGTCGCCGGTCCGCCGTCGACGAGCCAGCGTTCGGCCGGCGCGGACGGGTCCTCGCGTTCGGTCTCCGTGAGCGAGAACCGCTGCCCGAGCACGTCGAGCAACTGCTGGGCCGGCACCATCTGCGAGCGCGCCCAGTTCTGATCGGCGTCGAGAGGCATCTGCTCGATGAACCGCAGTTCCACGCCCTCGTCGAGGCACCACGCGAGCAGGTCGGCCGCGCCCTCGAGGGTCTCCGGCATCAGGACGGCGTTGACCTTGACCCGTCCCAGTCCGGCGGCCACCGCGGCGCGGATGCCGTCGAGCACCGACTCGAGCCGGTCGCGGCGCGTGAGCCGCGCGAAGTGCTCGCGGTCGATGGTGTCGAGGGAGATGTTCACGCGGGTCAGTCCGGCGTCCGCCAGCGCCCGCGCACGGTGCCGGAGACCGACCGCATTGGTGGTCAGCGCGATCGGCAGCCCCGGGGTCTGCTGCGCGCATCCGGCGACGATCTCCTCGAGATCGCGGCGCATGAGCGGTTCCCCACCGGTGAAGCGCACCTCGTGGACACCGAGCCGAGCGGTCGCGATGCCCACCAGACGGACGATCTCAGCGCTCGCGAGCAGCTGGTCGCGCGGAATCTCGGGAAGTCCCTCGGCCGGCATGCAGTAGGTGCAGCGCAACGAGCACTTCTCGGTGAGGGACACGCGCAGGTCGCGGGCGATGCGACCGAAGCGATCGAGAAGCTCGGGCACGTCGGGCCGATCGGACACGTCGTCTGCGCGATCGCGCACGACCGGGATGCCCATGTCCACCGCTGTCATACGACCATCGCTTTCATACAGCCCAGTATGCCCACAACCGCCGATCGTGACATCGCATCCGGACAGACGGGGCACACGCGGCGCGTCGTGGGCGGCGGGGCACGGCCCTCGTGTGCCTAGGATGGCGGCATGACGAGCGGCAGGCGGTCCGTGGAGGAACACGAACAGCACGTGGCGGCGTTGCTCGACCCGTTGCGGAAGAAGAGCCCGTTGCGTGTGCCGCTCGCGCACGCGCTGCACCGCACCCTCACGGAGGACGTCGAGTCGCCGCTGGACCTGCCACCCTTCCGCAACTCCCAGATGGACGGCTACGCCGTCCGCGCCGGCGATCTCGCGTCGACCCCCGCCGACCTGCCCGTCCAAGGCGTGCTGGCCGCGGGCGACACCGTCGCGGCACTCGAACCGGGGCACGCGCTGAAGATCATGACGGGCGCTCCCGTCCCGGACGGCGCCGACGCCGTCGTCCCGGTCGAGGACACCCGTGCGACCACCCCCGACTCGGACGGCGCCGGCAGCGTGACCGTCGAGCGCAGCGTCACGCCCGGAACCTATGTGCGTGAGGCGGGAACCGACGTCCGCAAGGGCGATCTGCTGCTTCCCGCGGGCACGGTCCTCGCCGCCCGACACATCGCCGCGCTCGCCGCCGTCGGCCTCACCTCGATCCCCGTCCGTGCACGGCCGCGGGTCGCGATCATCTCGACCGGCAGCGAACTCGTCACGGCCGGGAGCGAACTCGGGCCGGGCCAGATCTTCAACTCGAACGGACCGGCGCTGGCCGCGAGCGCGTCGGCCAACGGTGCCGACGTCGTGACCATCGACCACTGCCACGACGATCCGGAGGAGTTCGTGACGATGCTCGAACATGCCGTGGGCGTCGCCGACGTCGTGTTCACCTCCGGCGGAGTGTCGAAGGGCGACTTCGAGGTCGTGAAGGACACGCTCGCGCCGCGGGGCGGGCAGTTCGTCTCGGTGGCGATGCAGCCGGGCGGCCCTCAGGGCACCGCCGTGGTCGACGGCGTGCCGATCCTGACCTTCCCCGGCAATCCTGTCAGCGCGCTCGTCTCGTTCGAGGTGTTCGCGCGACCCGCACTGCGGGCCGCCGCCGGCTATCCGCCCGTCGTGTGCGAGAGCTTGCCGCTCACCGAGGATCTCACGTCGATCCCGGGACGCCGGCAGTTCCTGCGCGGGCGACTCGACGAGAAGGGGGTGACCCCCTTCCGCGGGCACGGGTCGCATCTCGTCGCCGGACTCGCCGCCGCCGACGTGCTCCTCGACATCCCCGCCGACACCACTTCCCTCGAAGCCGGAGACCTCGTGAAAGTACGGATCCTGTGACCGACCTCAGCCACCTGGACGACCAGGGACGCGCCCGCATGGTGGACGTCTCCTCGAAGACCGACACCACACGGATCGCCGTGGCGGCAGGCGAACTCGTCACCACTCCCGAGGTGGTCGCGCTCGTCCGCGCCGACGACATGCCCAAGGCCGACGTCCTGGCCACGGCCCGCATCGCCGGCATCGCGGCGGCGAAACGCACCTGGGAGCTCATCCCCCTGTGCCACCAGCTGGCGCTGTCGTCGGTGAAGGTGATGTTCGACTTCACCGACACCTCGATCACGATCGAGGCCACCGCGAAGACCAAGGGCCCGACCGGAGTCGAGATGGAGGCGCTCACCGCGGTCGCCGTCGCCGGCCTGACCCTGCACGACATGGTCAAGGCCGTGGATCCGGCCGCCGTTCTCGACGGCGTGCGGCTGATCTCCAAGGAGGGCGGCAAGCGCGGCCACTGGACCCGTGACGACGCACCCGGCCGGGACGGGACCCCCGGGGCCGGCGAACAGCCCGTGGAGAAGACCGGACGCTCCGCCGCCGTGGTCGTCGCGTCGACCGGTGTCGCCGCGGGCACCCGCGAGGACCGCACCGGACCGCTCATCCGGTCGTGGCTCGAGGACAAGGGATTCGCGGTCCGCGGTCCCCTCGTCCACGCGGACGCCGACATCGCAGCCGGTCTCGCCGACGCGGTCCGTCCGGGCCCTGCCCTGGTCGTGACGACCGGCGGAACCGGGGCGTCGCCGACAGACGCGACCCCCGAAGCGACTCTCGCCCTGCTCGATCGTGAACTGCCCGGCATCGCGGAGTCGATCCGGCAGCGCGGACTCGAGGCCACCCCGCACGCCGTGCTCTCGCGCGGCGTCGCCGGTCTCGTCGGCCACACGGTCGTCGTGAACCTGCCCGGCTCGCCCGGCGGGGTGAAGGACGGTCTCGCCGCCCTCGACCCGATCCTCGACCATCTGTTGGCACAAGTCGCAGGAGGCGGCGCTCATGAGTGAACTACTGGCCCGGATCTCCTCGGAACCGCTCGATCCCGCAACGGTGGACGCCGCGGTGGCAGGCGCCGAACACGGTGCGGTGGTGCTCTTCACCGGTGTCGTCCGCAATCACGACGGTGGACAGTCGGTGACCGCGCTGCAGTACCAGGCACATCCGGATGCCGAAACGTTCCTGCGGCGGTGCTGCGAGGACGTCGCGGCGAAGTCCGGGCTCCCGGTCGCGGCGGTGCACCGAGTGGGCGATCTCACCATCGGCGATCTCGCGCTGGTCGCGGCGGTCGCCGCCCCACACCGCGCAGAAGCCTTCGCCACCTGCGCCGAACTGGTCGAACGCATCAAGGCCGAAGTGCCGATCTGGAAGCGTCAGCACTTCACCGAGGGTGCCTCGGAGTGGGTGGGTCTGTAGTCACATCAGGGACTGACGCACCCCGTGCGGTAGGGTGAGATGGTTCGGGCGTCACGACGACGCCCACCGTCGTGGGATACCGGCGGCCCGGGATCGTGCCCGGCCCGCATGCACAGATGCAGTACGCACAGATGCACCGGCCTTCCTTGCGGCGATCGCACAGCACCACGGGCACACGGTCCGTCGAGTGCACACACGCCGCATCGAAAGGCAGCGCTGTTCCATGACCACATCTTTCTCCGATCTCGGGGTGCCCCGCCCGCTCGTCGCCACGCTGAACGACGCCGGGATCACCAGCCCCTTCCCCATCCAGGTGGACACCCTCCCCGACACCCTCGCCGGTCGTGACGTGCTCGGACGCGGACGCACGGGTAGCGGTAAGACCCTGGCCTTCTCGATCCCGCTCGCCGCTCGCCTCGCAGGCAGGAGCACCAGGGCGGCAGGCCGTCCGCGTGGCCTGATCCTGGCTCCCACCCGCGAACTGGCGACCCAGATCGCCGCGGCCATCGAACCGCTCGCGCATTCGTCGGGTCTGAAGGTCACCACGATCTTCGGCGGCGTGTCGCAGAAGCGCCAGGTCGAGGCCCTCCGCCGCGGCGTCGACATCGTCATCGCCTGCCCGGGCCGCCTCGAGGACCTCATGCGCCAGAAGTTCGTGGTGCTCGACGACATCGAGGTCACAGTGCTCGACGAGGCCGATCACATGGCAGACCTCGGCTTCCTGCCCGGCGTCACCCGCATCCTGACGGCGACACCGAAAGACGGTCAGCGCCTGCTGTTCTCGGCCACCCTGGACAACGGCGTCGACAAGCTCGTCAAGCGGTTCCTGAAGAACCCGGTCATGCACTCGGTCGACGAGGCCACCTCCCCCGTCGCCGCGATGACCCACCACGTCTTCGACGTCGCGGGCATGGATGCGAAGAAGGACCTCGTCCGCACCCTCGCATCGGGAACCGGTCGCCGAATCCTGTTCATGCGCACCAAGCATCAGGCCCGCAAGCTCGCCAAGCAGCTCACCGACTCCGGCATCCCGGCGGTGGACCTGCACGGCAACCTCTCCCAGAACGCCCGCGACCGCAATCTCGCCGCGTTCTCGTCGGGTGAGGCGCGGGTGCTCGTGGCGACGGACGTCGCCGCACGTGGTGTCCACGTCGACGACGTCGAACTCGTCGTGCACGTCGATCCCCCGGCCGAGCACAAGGCGTACCTGCACCGCTCCGGTCGCACGGCCCGCGCCGGCAGCACCGGCGACGTCGTCACCGTCGTCCTGCCCGACCAGCGCAGGGATCTCGCGGCCATCATGCGCAAGGCCGCCATCGACGTCACCCCCATCAAGGTGACGGCGGATTCCGAGCACGTGCTGAAGCTCGTCGGCGAGATCGCGCCGTACGTCGCGCCGGCCCCGAAGCAGGCTGCCGCGCCGTCGCGTCCGCAGCGCAACGGTGGCAGCCGCCGTTCGTCGGCTCCCCGCCAGGGCTCCGGTTCGGGTCAGCGTTCCTCGTCGAGCGGACAGCGTTCCGCCGGTGGTCAGCGCTCCTCGGGTGGGCAGCGCGCGGCCGGCGGTCAGCGTTCGGCCGGTCAGGGCGCCGCAGCTGCCACCGGTGGCCGTCGTCGTCCCCAGCGCCGTACCTCCGCCGCTCGCTGAGCCGAAGGACCGGACCTCCCGCGTCAACGGAGTGTGAACCGACCTCCCGCGTCAGCGGGGCGTGAAGCGGTGTATCGCGTACATCGCGTCCGCGGACACCGGTTCGGTCGGCACACAGCGGCGTAGGCGCTCGCGTACGTCGTCGGAGTCGAGATCGGCCCCGATGACGACGAGCTGCGTCCCGTCGGGCACGTCGTCGCCGCGACCCGCCGGTTCGAACCGGATGTGGTCGCCGACGGTGTGCAACAGATAGGTGCCGGTATCCAACCCGGCAGCGACTCGCACGTATCCCTTGATACGGAACACCCCTGCGGGCTGGTTCTCGAGGAAATCGACCAGCACGCGGGGGTGCAGTGCATCTGCGGACTCGAAGGTGATCGCGTCGTAGCCGTCGTGCAGATGGGTGTGCTCGTGGTCGTCCTGCTCGTAGAGCAACCGGTCGAGGGTGAGCTGCTCCCCCAGCTGCGGACCGGGCCGCTCCGGGATGTCGAACAGCAACCCCGGGTCGATGCGACCGTGGTCGGTCGAGACGACGGCGGCGCGGGAGTTGAGCCGGCACAGGCGGGTCAGCAGATCGTCGTGGGTGTCGCCGTCGATCCGGTCGGTCTTGTTGATCAGCACCAGATCGGCGAGCGCGACGTGCTGTTCGAGTTCGGGATGCTGCGCCGCGGTCGCGTCGAACTCCACCGCGTCGACGACCAGCACGAGGCCACCGTAGGAGACGTATTCGTTCTCCGAACCGGCGACGAGCCGGATCATGTTGCGGGGCTCGGCGAGTCCGCTCGCCTCGACGACGATCACGTCGAGATCGGACGAGCGGTGGGCGAGCTTGTCGAGCATCGCGTCCATGTCGCTGACATCGACTGCGCAGCACAGACATCCGTTGCTCAGCGAGACCATCGAGTCGACCTGCCCCGCGACCATCATCGAATCGATGTTGACGGAACCGAAGTCGTTGACGATCACGCCGATCCGCGCACCGCGGGTGTTGCGCAGCAGGTGGTTGAGCAGCGTCGTCTTCCCCGCGCCGAGAAATCCGGCCACCACGATCACCGGGATCTGCTTCTTCGCCATGATGGTGAGACTAGCGGGGCGCTCGTGCGCGGTTCCGGCGGCGACCGCCACCGGAACCGCGCACCGGCAGTATCAGCTGCCGCGCTTGATCCATTCCTCGAGATGCGGCGACTCGGTGCCGATCGTGGTGCCGTCGCCGTGACCGGTGTGCACCTTCGTCTCTGCGGGCAGGACGAACAGCTTGTCGCGGATCGACCCGATGATGGTCGGGAAGTCCGAGAACGAGCGTCCCGTCGCGCCCGGTCCGCCGGAGAACAGGGTGTCGCCGGTGAACAGCTCACCCGCTTCCGGCAGGTACAGGCAGGTCGAGCCCGGCGAGTGACCCGGCGTGGCGATCGCCTGGATGTCGGTGCCGGCGACGCTGATCCGCTCCCCGTCCTCGAGTGTGCCGTGCGCGACACCCGGGTGGGTCATCTCCCACAGCACGTCGTCGGCCGGGTTGAGCAGGATCGGCGCGTCGAGCTTCTCGGACAGCTCCGGCGCCACAGTGATGTGGTCGTTGTGTGCGTGCGTGCACACGATCGCCACGACCTTCCGTCCACCGACGGCGTCGATGATCGGCTGCGCGGTGTGCGCGGCGTCGATCACCACGACCTCGGAGTCGTCGCCGACGAGCCAGATGTTGTTGTCGACCTCCCATTCGCCGCCGTCGAGCGCGAAGGTGCCCGACGTGACGACCCGGTCGACGCGGATCGGCGAGGTGCTCACAAGACCACCACCGAACGGAGGACCTCACCGCGGTGCATCGTCTCGAACGCCTTCTCGACGACGTCGATGCCGATGCGCTCGGTGACGAACTTCTCGAGCGGCAGGCGTCCCTGCTGGTACAGGTCGACGTAGGTCGGGAAGTCGCGCTCGGGCAAGCAGTCGCCGTACCACGAGCTCTTGAGCGAGCCGCCGTGCGAGAAGAAATCGATCAGCGGCATCTCGAGCGTCATGTCCGGGGTGGGCACGCCCACGAGGACGACGGTGCCGGCGAGGTCGCGCGCGTAGAAGGCCTGCTTGTAGGTCTCCGGCCTGCCCACCGCGTCGATGACGACGTCGGCACCGAAACCACCCGTCAGCTCCTTGATCGCCTCGACCGCGTCGGTCGAGGTCGAGTTGACGGTGTGGGTGGCACCGAGGTCGGTGGCCCACTCGAGCTTCTTGTCGTCGCGGTCGACGGCGATGATCGTGCCGGCACCCGCCAGGCGCGCTCCCATGATCGCGGCATCGCCGACACCGCCGCAGCCGATGACGGCGACGGACTGGCCGCGGGTGACCCCGCCGGTGTTCACGGCGGCACCGAGACCGGCCATGACACCGCAGCCGAGCAGGCCGACGACGGCCGGATCGGCGCTCGGGTCGACCTTGGTGCACTGGCCGGCGTGGACGAGGGTCTTGTCGGCGAACGCGCCGATGCCCAGCGCCGGGGAGAGTTCGGTGCCGTCCTCGAGCGTCATCTTCTGCGTGGCATTGAAGGTGTCGAAGCAGTACTGCGGCTGCCCGCGCTTGCAGGCGCGACACTGGCCGCACACCGCGCGCCAGTTCAGGACGACGAAGTCGCCGACGGCGACCGAGTCGACGCCCTCACCGACGGACTCGACGACACCGGCGGCCTCGTGGCCGAGCAGGAACGGGAACTCGTCGTTGATGCCGCCCTCGCGGTAGTGCAGATCGGTGTGGCACACGCCGCACGCGGCGATCGCGACGACGACCTCACCGGGTCCGGGATCGGGGATCACGATGGGCACGACCTCGACGGGCGCTCCCTTCGAGCGAGCGACGACTCCGCGGACTGTTTGCGACATGCTGTCTCCGTTTCGTGATGCGACCGGCAGTGTCCGGTGTTTCCGACTTCCGGTGATTCCGACCCTAGCCACTCCCGCGGCGCTCTGCTCCTGATCGTTCGGCGGGCCCGACCCGGCCGAACGGCCAGTCGCTGAGCGGCGAACTCGAATTGTCCGATTAGAGTATTTCCCTTGGATCTTGCGGCTCGCCGTGCGGGCCGGCATTTCTCCGTCGCCACCTCGGTAAACCCGTGTCGGTGTAACGCTGCGAGCGACCTTCACGAAATCCGTTACGACCCGCCGCACTTCGGCGGGCCGGCAATTCCTCGGTCAGAAACGGATTGGTAGAGGCCCATGGCACTTCGAAAGTCGCTGTCGCGTCGGCGGATTCTCGCCGGCGTCTTCGCCCCCACCGCGCTCGGAGTCGTGGCAGCGGCCGCGATCGTGCTTCCGCAACAGGACACCCCCACCGTGGCCGACCCGTATCTCGCCGGCCTGGCGAAGACCACCGAATGTCACGACATGGTCAGCCTGGGCATCGGCGGTCGCGGCGACATCCCTCGCGACGAGTCGAAGATGCTCGTCGACGAGAACGGCAATCGCCTTCCCGCTGCCCAGCAGGGTGCCTACGGCAGCATGTGGGTGGATCCGGTGATCAATGCCCCCATGTCGGAGCATGCGCCGGGCGAAGGCTACGCGGCGATCTATATCGAGTACCCCGCCGACCTCGCGAGTTACGAGAACGCGGTGAACAAAGGCGCCGAGAACACCATCGAGGTGATGAAGGCCATCAGGCGGTCCTGCCCCGACACCCAGTTCGCCATTGTCGGCTTCAGCGAGGGCGCCGACGTCGCGCGCCGCGCCGCGATGCAGATCGGCACCCAGAAGCCGGGCGAGGACGGTGAATGGGACATCATCGATCCCGACGCCGTCAGCGGCGTGGTCATCCTCTCCGACGCCGGCCGCAGGGAAGGCGAAGGTTTCTTCCCGGGTTCGAAGAACGGCACGAACCCCGACGGCTTCGACCGTCCGTACCAGCCGGGTGCGGATCCTGTTCCCGGCCGCGGAGTGCTTCCCGACACCAGCGGTGACTTCGGCGAGCTCGCCGGCAAGGTCGCGTCGTTCTGCTCCGAAGGTGACTTCACCTGTTCGGCACCCGAGAACATCGCGCTGATCGAACTGCTCGCGAACGTGGGCCGCCAAGTGAACGGTGATGCACTCGAACGCGAGGGTCTCACCCCCGCGACCGGCGCAGATCTCGCCCAGGTCATCGGTAGGGTCGCTCTGCTCGCCCTCGCCGACATCTCGGCGAATCCGGACTGGATGCGGTCGGACGAGACCTTCCTCGAGGTGCTCATCAAGGTTTCCGATCCGAGCTACGACCCCGCCACCGCACGCCCCACCACGCCGGTGGCCGCCGACGCCGACGAGGATGCCACCGGTGAGGACGCTGCCGAGACCCCTATCCCCGCGAAGCGTCTGTCCAACCTCGCGTACCTGCCGGAGAAGATCGTCAAGGAGGTCGTCGGGTTCATCCGGAGCAACGAGAACACCCTCGCGGTGGTGCTGGCCGACCCGTACGACCAGACCTTCGGCTACAACGAAGAGACTCGGGACCACTACGGTCACCACTTCGACTACTGGGACGACATCGACGGCAAGGGCACATCGACCGCCGCGTACGCCGCCGCCTGGCTCGAGCACCTGGCCCGCGAGGCCAAGGAGGGCAACAAGATCGATCCGAACAAGGTCGACAAGGCCACGGTGCTCATGATCGTCGAGGAGACGGCGAAGGCTGAGACCGCCGAGGCGTCCACCACGCCGGAGACCTCGCCGTCCTCGACCGTCACCGACGATGCGACGGTCGCCGACAGCAGCATGCCCTCCCCCGTCGACGGTGTCCCGGCTCCCGCAGGCGACCCCGCTGCACCGGTGGCCCCGCCGGCACTCGAAGCGGGCGTGACGGCAGCCACGCCCACCCCGGTGACCACCACGGCTCCGGTCCCCACCCCGTCGGAGACCACGACTCCGGCCACGGGCGAGACCACCACGGGCGCCGGGTCGACCACCTCCTCCGGAACGCCCACGACGACCGTCGCCCCGACGACGACCACGTCGCCGGAACCGGCTGCCTGACCGTCCTCGACGGGCCACCCGACGACCGAGAACTCGGCGTCAGCCCGCGGCGCGGACCCCGGCCTCTGCACCGAGAGCCGCGGCCTCACCGCGAGTGCTGACGCCGAGTTTTCGTAGTACGCCGGCCACGTGGAACTTCACCGTCGACTCGCTCACGCCGAGGCGCTCGGCGATGACGCGGTTGCGCCGTCCGGCCACGAGATGTTCGAGGACCTCGATCTCCCGGGGCGCGAGCGCGGCGAGCGCATCGAGAGCGGGGCCGTCCGTCGCGGCGATCGGCAGGTCGAGCGGGAAGCTCACCGCGACCCGTGTCCCCCAACCGGGCGTCGACTCGGATTCGATTCCACCGCCGAGGGTTTCGACGCGGTCGCGGAGCTGGCGCTCGAGTTCGACGACGTCGATCTCGCCGTGGCCGTCGTCGCGCACGTCCACCAACAGGGTCGAGTCGTCGCAGGTCCACGCGACACGCACCCGCGTCACGTCGGCCTGACCGGACATCGCCAGCACCGCACCCCGCGCGATCGCGCGGGCCGCGTGCGCGACCTCGCCGGGCAGTCCCCGTCCACCTACCGGCGGAGCGACCATCTGCAGGTCGAGCGGACGGTGCCGCACCAGATCGCGCAGCTCGCCGTGGAGTCGGGCGAACGCGGTGGTCAGCGCCTCCTCCGCGAGTTCGCGGTGCAGGTCCACCGCCGATCGCAGGCCGATCAGGGCCTCGGTTGCAGTCTCCCGCGCCGTGGTCCGGGCACGGGTGTCGTCGAGATCCTTCGACCGCAGTGTGGCGAGGATCGTCTCGAGGGTCACGGCGTGGGATTCGGTGAGTTCGGCGACGGTGCGGGCCCGCTCCGCCGAGGCGGCCCGCGATTCCGCGAGATAGGCCGGGCTGGCGGTGTGCACCTGCAACCGGATGCCGGTGGCGACCACGCCGAACGCCGCCCGCACGAGATCGAGGGCCGCGGAGGTGGCCCGGGCCCCGCGCGGCACGAGCACCAGGAGCGTGTCGGTGCTGTCGAGGATCGCGCACACCTCACGATCGCGACCGGCGAGACGGAAGCTGCCGCGGCGGATCTCCCCCGCGGCGAGGTCGTTCCGCACCCGATCCAGCTCGGCGATGGTCACCCGGTCGACGATCGACGGGTCGCCGGCCACCTTCCGTGGCCGGCCGGTGCATTCCCTCGTGAAGATCACCAGGGCACTGTGCGGAGCGAGGTCGTCGACGTAGGTGGAGAATCGCTGCGCGATCTCCGCGAGCGGACCGGTGAGGACGTCGCGCAGCTCGGCGATCAGGACCTCGGGACGACGGGCAGCGGGACTCACATGCCCACGATATCGGCGTCCACCGGCGCCTTCCCGGAGGAGCCCCGGCCCCTGCCGACGCGTGCATCGCGTACTGCGCCACTTCGGCCCCTCGGACCCCGGCCGGCGGTAACATTCCGATCACTGGGGCGACATCGATTCCTCGTCCGTGGGAGGTGCTGCGAACAGTGGCGGACCCCCGCGCGACGACGGGCACCGCGACCGCGATCGACGGTCGCGACGGGTTCCCCGCGACCGTGCCGGGTCTGCTGCTCGACCGGGTGTCCCGCTCCCCCGACTCCGTCGCCTACCTGTGCCCGGACGGTGAACGGTGGCGTCCTTCGACGTGGACGGACGTACGCCGCGAGGTCTTCGACCTCGCGGCGGGACTGATCGGTCGGGGTGTGGGAGCTGGATCGCGGGTCGCGATCTGCGCGACGACCTGTTATCGGACCGTCGTCGCCGACCTCGCGATCGCGTGCGCGGGCGGCGTCACCGTCCCGATCTACCCGGCGACCCGCGACGACGAGGTGCGGTCGCAGATCCGGCGTGCGCACACCGTCCTCACCGTCGCCGACCGGCCGGTCGCCGCCACCGACGTCCTGGGCATCGACGGACTCGACAAGCTCGCCGACGAAGGGCGCCGTCTGCTGCGCACCGACCCCGACGTCGTGGAGCAACGGATCGCGGCGTTGTCCCCGGACGACGAGGCCGCGCTGATATACACGGCGTGCGAGGACGGCCGCACCAAGGGCGCGTGCCTGACCCACCGGAGCACGACCTACGGCGCCCGTGCCGTCGCGCAGACCGGGATGATCTCGTCGTCCGACCGTCAGTTGCTGTGGTTGCCGCTCGCGCACGTCTTCGGCCGGTCGTTGCTGCTCATGGCCATGCACGCAGGTGTGAGCACCGCCGTCGACGGTCGCGCCGACCGCGTCACCGCGAATCTGCGCACGGTCCGGCCGACCTTCCTGGGATCGGTCCCGCACGTGCTCGAGAAGATCGCCCGGCTGGAACGGGACGAGCTCGGGGGTCGGCTCCGCTTCGTCGTCTCCGGATCGGCGCGATTGTCCGAAGACGTCGCCCGGCGGTTCGAGCAGCTCGGTGTACCGGTGCTCGAGTGTTACGGGATCACGGAGACCTCCGGACCGTCGTGCGCGAACCTGCTCGGCGCGCACCGCCCCGGCACGGTCGGCCGACCACTGCGCGGCACGGAGGTCCGGATCGCCGACACCGGCGAACTCCTCATTCGGAGTCCCGGAGTGATGACCGGTTACCACGACGATCCCGCGGAGAGTGCCGCCGCGCTCGACGCCGACGGCTGGTTCCACACGGGCGATCTCGCCGAGATCGACGCCGACGGATTCGTCGTCGTGACAGGGCACCGCAAGGACACCTTCAAGACCAGCACCGGAAAGTACGTCGGCCCCACCGCGCTCGCCGACCGCTGGCGCCGGATGTGTCCGGGCAGCGAACTCGTCGTGGCCGGGGAGCTGCGCCCGTACTGCGTCGGTCTCGTGTTCACCACCGCGCCGGAACCGGTCGTCGCGGCCGCGCTGGAACAGCTCGACGCCCGATCGGATCCGTGGGAACGCATCCGCCGTTTCGTCACGGTGAGCGAGCCGCTGGAGACCGACGATCTCGACCCGGCCGGGCGTCCGATCCGGGATCGCGTGCTCGCCCGGTACGCCAGTCTCGTCGACGAGATGTACGCGAACGGTCGTCGCGCGGGCCAGGACGGGTCGCGGCAGACGAATGCCCTCTGAAGTAAGGTTCGCCTAAACGCAGGTCACCGCGCGGGCGGAGAGACCGGTCGTTCCGCCGTCCACGATCCCCTGCCGAGGAGAACGCACCCATGGCCCGTAGTCTTCGCCCCCTCGAGGTCTTCCCGATCACCACGCGGTACCTGAAGGTGCTCCGCGTGACGGACGTGAGCCCCGGGATGCGGCGGGTGACCCTCGGGGGCGAACAGTTGCGGGCGCACGTCGCGCCGAACGGATTCCCGGTGGAGGCGTTCCGGTCCGACGGTGTGGACGACGAGTTCAAGCTGATGTTCAAGCATCCCGAACTCGACGAGGCCCTCGGCCCCACCCAGGCCGACGGCGTGGTGAACTGGCCGCGCGATCCGAAGCTGCTCATGCGCACCTACACCGTCCGGCGCTGGGATCCGGTCGCCGGCGAGATCGACGTGGACTTCGTGCGCCACGGCGTGGGTCCCGCGTCGAGCTGGTCGTACCGCGCGGAACCCGGTGAGACCATCCAGATCGCCGGACCGAAGTCGTCGGCCGGACACCCGCAGGGCGTGGACTGGACGCTCGTGGCAGGCGACGAGACGGCGCTGCCGGCCATCGGGCGCTGGCTCGAGAACTGGCCGGAGGGTGCACGCGGCCGGATCTTCGTCGAGATCGCCGACGACTCGAATCGGCAGGATCTTCCCGTTCCCGCCGGTGTGGAGCTGACCTGGCTGAGCCGCGACGGCGCCGAGCCGGGCACGACCACCCTGTTGTTCGATGCCCTCCGGGCCGCCGAGTGGTGGGACGGCACGGTCTTCGCGTGGGTGGCCGGTGAAGCCCTCACGCTCACCCCGATCCGGCGGTGGCTGCGCAATGAGAAGGGCCTGCCGAAGGAACAGGTGGAGGTCACCGGCTACTGGCGTCGTCAGGAAGTCGCGGTGTCGGAGGCCGACGCCTCCCTGCCCGATTTCGAGACGACCGAGGACGAACGCGACCGTTTCGACGAATTGGCCGAGATCGCACCGGGTTTCGCGCTGCGGGTCGCAGCGACCATCGGACTGGCGACGGCCTTCGACGCGTCGCCGCGCACCCTCGACGAACTCGTGGCCAAGACAGGGACCGACCGCACCGGTCTGGGCAAACTTCTCCGTTATCTCGTCGCCGTGGGGGTGGCCGAGGATCTGGGCGAGGGCCGGTTCCGGCTCACCGGCGTCGGCCGTGAACTCGAGGACGACCACCACCTCGAGGAACTGCGACTCGACGGTGTGCACGCGCAGCGGGAACTGGCGGGCATGCTCGCACTGCTCGCTGCCGTCCGCACGGGTCGCGGGGACGACGCACATCGGTTCGGCAAGAGCTTCGCGCAGCGCGTCACAGACGACACCGCTCTCCTGACGGATCGGTACGAGCAGGAAGCCGAAATGGCCGTCTACTTCGCCAGTGCCCTCGCGGCGAAGGTGCCCTCCGATGTCTCGACGATCGCGGTCTCCGGTGAGGCCGCCGGTTCCTACGCCCACGCCCTCGTCACGGCGAATCCGTCGGTACGGGCGACCGTGGTGGCCGCGCCGTCGGAGATCGAGGTCCTGCGTCGCGTCCACGGCGAGCACGAGCGCGTCGCCTATACGCCGGGCAGCATGCTCGAAACCCGCCCCGAACCGGTCGACGCGGTGCTGCTGACCGGGCGGTTGAACGAACTGCCCGATGCCGACGCCGTGCACGTGCTGCAGCAGGCGGCGGCGGGACTGAATCCGGACGGCCGGGTCCTCGTTTTCGGCACTGTGCTCGACGACATCGCCGGTGAGCACGACTACGAGGACGATCTCGTCGACTTCGCGCTCAGCGGCGGCGGTGGTCGTACGCACGAGGACCACCTGGCACTGTTCGAGGCGGCCGGCCTCGCGGAACCCGAGCGCACGACGGTGGGTTGGGGCATGACGCTGTACACGTCCACCAGCTCGGCGGGCTGAGATCGTGAGAATGCAGCGGCCTCGCGACGCGCGGGGCCGCTGCAGAACGGCGAGAAGAGCTGCTGCGAGGAAGTCTCCCGCGAGGAATGTCTTCCGAACGGTGGACCTAGCGGGAGGCTTGTCGAAACTTGCTCCAGCGCTGGCACGGATGGTCGCGAGCCACAGGGCTATTCGGAAGCGTGCGTGTCCACCAGGCGCACCGAGGCGGAGCCTTCCTCAGCTGTCTCGACCGGATGAGGTTCGTCAGGTTCCGGAAGTTCAGGGCCGAGCCGCGGAGGCGCTCCAGGCACCCGTTGACGGTCCCGGTCGGGCCGTTGCACGTGCCGGTCCGGTCGAAGAACGCGAGGATGTCTCGTGGGCGAGACGCCGCGTGTCCGTCCCGCGCGAGAGCGCCCGGCTACCGCATCCCCGGCACCACGGGTCCGGCTCGGCGACGCGGCACTCGATCACCGCGCGATCCGGCTCGAGCAGCTGACCGACGGCCACAAGACCGAGCTCGTCGAGGTGGCAGAAGACGGTCAGGTCAGGGGTCGCGAAGGTAGCGTGGTGCACGTCGAGGTCTTCCGGCGGATGGTCAGTGTGAGAACTTCCATCATCGGAAGGCCTCGACTTTCATCCGGCGACCGACGCGCTCAGCCACCCACCCTCTCAACTGCGAAGAGCCACAACACCGGCCACGCCTGTCGCCGATCGTGTGCGTACGCCCTTTGCGGTCCGCAAGAAAATGAGTACGCTCATTAATGTGAGCGAGGTGCAGCAGCTTTCAGAGCGCGGACGGCGCCCGGGCGTTCGGGAGATAGAGTCCCGCCGCGAGCAGAGCATGCGGCTCAAGCGGGAGCGAATCTTTCGCGCCGCGTCCGACCTGTTGCGTGCGCGCGGGTTCTCCGCAGTGACGACGCAGGAGGTGTCCGCCGCGGCCGGGGTCGCAGCGGGGACCTTGTTCCGGTACGCAGCGACCAAGAGCGAGTTGCTGCTCATGGTCTACAACGAGGCACTCCGGGCCTCGATAGATGAGGGCGCCGCGCGTGCGGCGTTGACGCCGGATCCTGCCGCCGCGGTCTTCGCCCGCCTGCACCCGCTCGTCGTCGCTGCCGCACGTGAGCCGGAGAACAGTGCTGCGTACCAGCGGGAGCTGCTGTTCGGCCCTCACGACGCGAAGTTCCGGGCCGAGGGCATGGCGTTGATCTTCGAGCTCGAGGCGTCCCTCTCCGACACGCTACGACGCGCCGCTCCGACCCTCAGCGACGGGGAGGCACGCGTCGCAGGATCCTCGCTGTTCGCCGTCACTCATCTCGCGATCGCTCGGATGACGGCCTCGGACATCCCCGAGGCTGACGCGATCGACGACCTCAGACGTCAGATCACGCTCATCGTGACCGGCGTGCTGCACACACCCCGGCGGCCGGATCCGCCGCCCGAGAAGGAATGAAGGAAACAGAACAATGAGCAACATCACACACGTGACCGTCCTGGGAACCGGAGTCCTCGGCACCCAGATCGCCTTCCAGACCGCCTACAGCGGCTTCCAGGTCACCGCATATGACATCAGCAGCGACGCCATCGAGGCAGCCAAGAAGCGGTTCGACGCTCTCGTCACCACCTACAAGGACGACGGAGTCGCGGGGGCAGCCGAGGGGAAGGCGGACGAGGCGCTCACCCGCGTCCGGTTCTCCTCCGACCTCGCCGACGCGGTCGCGGACGCGGATCTGGTCATCGAGGCGATCCCCGAGGTACTGTCCATCAAGCAGGACACCTACCGAAGGCTCGGCGAGCTCGCACCGGAGAAGACGATCTTCGCAACGAACTCGTCGACACTTCTGCCCAGCGACCTCAAGGACTCCACCGGACGCCCCGCCAAGTTCCTCGCGCTGCACTTCGCGAACCGGGTCTGGAAGTTCAACACCGCCGAGGTGATGGGCACCGCCGACACCGATCCGGCCGTGTTCGACGAGGTCGTCGCCTTCGCCGGCAACATCGGGATGGTTCCGATCCCCGTGTACAAGGAGAAGTCCGGCTACGTCCTCAACTCGCTACTGGTGCCGTTCCTCAACGCCGGGTACGCACTCGCCGCCGGCGGATACGCCGAGCCGAAGGACATCGACAACGTGTGGCGGATCGGCACGGGAGCGCCGATGGGCCCCTTCCAGATCACCGATGTCATCGGCCTGGCCACCCCGTACAACATCCTCGCCCACGGCGGGGAGGAGGACCAGGCGCTCGCGGCCTGGCTGAAGAGCGAGTACATCGACCACGGCAAGCTGGGCGTCGCCACCGGCGAGGGCTTCTACACCTACAACTGACCCACGACCGCGGCAGAACAGTCCACGAGAGGACGTGCAAGCCAGATGTACTACAGCAGTGGAAACTACGAAGCCTTCGCCCGCCCCCGCAAGCCCGAGGGAGTCGAGAACAAGACCGCCTGGTTCGTCGGCGCCGGGCTCACCTCGATGGCCTCAGCGGTGTTCATGATCCGCGACGGGCAACTCTCCGGCGACAAGATCACAATCCTCGAGCGCCTGGACCTGCCCGGCGGCGCGCTGGACGGTATCAAGAAGCCGGACAAAGGGTTTGTCATCCGCGGCGGGCGCGAGATGGAAGACCACATGGAGTGCCTCTGGGATCTGTTCCGCACCATCCCGTCGCTCGAGGTCGACGGATCCGTCCTCGACGAGTTCTACTGGCTCAACAAAGACGACCCCAACTACTCACTCAACCGGGTCACACACCGGCAGGGCGAGGAGTTCGTCACCAACAATGAGTTCGGCCTGAGCGAGAAAGCTCAGAAGGAGTTGGTCAAGGTCTTTCTCGCCTCGCGTGAGGAGATGGAAGACAAGCGCATCGACGAGATCTTCGGTGAAGAGTTCCTGAGCAGCAACTTCTGGCTCTACTGGCGGACGATGTTCGCGTTCGAGAACTGGCACTCCGCACTCGAGCTGAAGCTCTACCTGCACCGGTTCGTGCACCACATCGGCGGGCTCCCCGACCTTTCGGCGCTGAAGTTCACGAAGTACAACCAGTACGAATCGCTCGTGCTGCCCATGTACCGCTGGCTCCTGGACCAGGGCGTGAGATTCGAGTTCTCCACCGAGGTCACCGACATCGACTTCGTTTTCGACGGCGACCGTAAACAGGCCACCCGCATCCACTGGACAAAGGGCGGCGTGCCCGGCGGCGTCGACCTCGGTCCCGACGACCTCGTGCTCGCCACGATCGGTTCGCTCACAGAGAACTCCGACGACGGCACCCACCACAATGCGGCCAGACTCGACGAAGGTCCCGCGCCGGCGTGGGACCTGTGGCGGCGCATCGCGGCCAAGCACCCCTCTTTCGGACGCCCCGAGGTGTTCTGCGGCGACATCTCGAAGACGAAGTGGGAGTCAGCGACGGTCACCACCATCGGCCCTGAGATCCCGAGGTACATCAAGAAGATCGCCAAGCGCGACCCGTTCTCCGGCAACATCGTCACCGGCGGCATCGTCACCGCGAAAGACTCGTCCTGGCTGCTCAGCTGGACAGTCAACCGCCAGCCGCACTTCAAAGCGCAAGCACCCGACGAGATCGTCGTGTGGGTCTACGGCCTGTTCGTCGACGTGCCCGGCGACTTCACCGGCAAGACAATGCAGGAGTCGACCGGCGAAGAGATCACCCAAGAATGGCTCTATCACTTGGGTGTGCCCGTCGAGGACATCCCGGAGCTCGCGGCAAACGGCGCGAAGACCGTGCCCGTGATGATGCCCTACGTCACCTCGTTCTTCATGCCCCGCACCGCCGGTGACCGCCCCGACGTGGTGCCCGAGGGCGCGGTGAACTTCGCGTTCATCGGCCAGTTCGCCGAAACCACGCGCGACACGATCTTCACCACCGAGTACTCGGTGCGTACTGCGATGGAGGCCGCCTACCAGCTGCTGGGCATCGATCGCGGCGTGCCGGAGGTGTTCAACTCCACCTATGATCTCAGGTTCCTGCTCGAGGCCACCGCGCGCTTGCGCGACGGCGAGGAGGTAGAGCTCCCCGGCCCGAAGTTCGTCGGCAACCGCATCATCAAGCACCTCGACCACACTCAGATCGGACAACTCCTCACCGACTTCGGACTCATCCCCGAGCTCGACGGCACGACGAAACGAGTCCGTGCCGATGACGCCGGAGCCTGACCCGCAGACGCTGACTCCGTCCACCGAGCGAGGATCACCCCGCGCCGATCTCTGGCCTGAGTTCCACAACTTTTAGTGACCCGCGTTTATCGCATCGATGAGTTTGCGGGCGTCGTCGTTGATGCTCGGCTCGACGATCATCTCGTGGTCGCCGATGGCGACCACGATCGTGCGCAGGGGTTCGAGGGCGCCGACGAGCTTCTTGATCGATACGCCGGTGATGTTCTGCAGGTATCGGGCAACCGCCAGCGCGGCGAACACCACGGTCAAGTGCGCCTCGATGGAATCCCTGGTCCGGTGGAAGACCGGTCTGGCCTTGAGGTCGGACTTGGCCATCCGGAACGACTGCTCGACCTTCCACAGGTCGTGGTACGACGCCACCACGGCGTGGCCATCCATGATCGTCGAGTCGATATTGGTGACGTACCCCTTGTATCCGGCCGCTTGGCGAGCCCGTTCGATCGAGGCCTCGTCCAAAGTGACGTTCTGTCCGATGAGCTTGACGAACCGCTGCTTCTTCAAGGGCTCGGCCCGGTGGGCCACCCGCTGAGCACGGTCGATCTGCGCGCTGAGCGTGCGGCGATCCCGCTGGGCGCGCTCCCACTTGTAATGCCACACCACTCGGCGGTCGCGCCTGTCGCGGCCTTGCCCCATCGGGCGGGTCAGCTCCACGATCTCGCCGTCGTCGATGGCGTTGCCGGGGCGACCGAAGTGCTCTTCGAGCTCCTTGGGCGCTTTGGAGGTGCGGGAGCCGACGATGAACGATAGACCTGCGTCTTCGAGGCGTTGAGGTTGGCCGCTGAAAGCATCCCGGCGTCCGCCACGACGACCATGTCCGCGATTGCGTGCCGCTCCTGGAAGGCGGTAATCACTGGGATCAAGGTCTTGGTTTCGGCCTTGTTGCCCTCGAAAACGTGCACGTCCAGCGGGAATCCGTCCCGGGCGACCAGCAGGGCGACGCCGGGGCCGCCGGCGGCCGTGACGTGGCGCCAACAAGCGGCCGCGATGAGAGTGCGGTAGTCGCGAGCGATTACCCGACCCAGACAGTTGTAAAGCGTGTTGACGTGCGGGGGATCTAGGCCAAGGCGCCCAAGCACCCGTACCGAATCTAGTTTGCTCGTCGGCTCGACCAGACGGGCCAGTACCAGGTCGCGGAATACCGAATCCGCCACCACGCCCAACCCCAGGCGCTCGTAGCTGCCAGCCAAGCCCTGCCACAAAATTCGTGGCGACGAGCGTTTGACTACGGCTACCGTGCTGGCGGGCAGATCGATCACCGCCGAGGCTCGATCCTCCAGCCCGAGATCGAGTTCGTGCTGGTTAGCGTTGATTCGTTGCTTAGCAATCTCGATCAATGATTAGGTCGTCGGTTCGATTCCGACAGGCGGCTCCGGCGAAACAGCCCCCTGCCCTGCGCAAACGCAGGGCAGGGGCGGTTCGGTTCTGGTGGTCGCGCGATGCGCTGGCCTCACGGCTCTGCCCGACACCGACGTCGCTCTCCTCTGCGACGGACCCCTCGCCGGCTGAGCGCTCGCGGCCGGCATCCTGCCCGTGTGCCGATAGGCCTCGCTCCGCTCGGCAACGCCGATAGGCCTCGCTCCGCTCGGCAACGCAGCGTGGCGTTGTGTCGCGACCTGGACGTGCGAGGTGTCAACGGTGCGTCGGCGCAGCGATCGTTGTGTGCGCAGCGAGATGCTCCATGCCGCGCGCGCGGCGCGCACGAACGCAACGCCCCGGAACGCCAACGACCCGTCATCGCTGCGACGCGCAACGCGTCTCCCGTCACGGCAACGGATCGCAACCACGACCCGCCCACGGCGCCTCGCGGGACGGAGGGCAAGTTGACACAGTTGCGCTGCCATGGAACCGCGCTGGCTCTCTCGATGACCACCGGTGAAACAGTGCCGCTCCAGGCTTGCGCCTGGTGTTGCCTGGCCTCCTCGTGATCGGCCCGTCGGGGATCGTCAACGTGGTGCGGGTGTCGAGGCGGTCGGGTCCGACGGCTCGGCGGGGCGCGATCGTCTCGTGCGTTGGCGGACTACGGGAGCTTGGACGCGAGGACGTCGGCCGCCAGGATCTCGGGTGCTGCGCCGAGGAGGTGCTGGTTGGCCATCAGGGCTGCGACGATGGCGCCGTTGGCGTGGGCGTCGCGAGCGGCCTCGTCGGGGAATGCATCGAAGATCCAGAAGGTGTCAGCGTGGGTCCTAGCCGCGAACCAGACAATCGTTCCTACTTCTTCGTTGGCGAGTGCGACAGCGCCGGCGAGCAGATCGGCGAGCGCGTCGTGCTGTCCATCGGCCGCGACGATCTTGGCGACGAATGCATACGGAAGTGATGCTGGTGTGGACATGAAGGGTTCTCCTTGAAGTCGGGGTTCTTCGTGGGGCGAGTTCAGCGTATGACGAGCGAGGGCCGGTGGGGAGTGGCGTATACGACAGTATTGCTATTGTTCGCGCCATGCGTATCGGACTGATCGCGATCGACGGCTGCTTCGGTTCGGCTGTCGCGTCGGTCATCGACATCGTGCGGGTGGCCGACGGAGCCCGCGGCGATGTCGACCCGCGGATCGACCCGATCGAACTCGCCATCCTCGGACCGAAACGGCGAGTGACCACGACGGCATCGATGACCCTGTCGGTAGACCACCCGCTGTCGGAGTCCGGAGAGTTCGACGTGGTCATCGTCCCTGCGCTTGGAACCCTCACGGCCGCCGCTACCAACGACGCCCTCCAGAGCCGAGATGCACGTTCGGTCATCGCCTCACTCGGGCGCCTCGACGACGCGACCACCCGGATCGCCGCGGCGTGCACCGGCGTGTTCGCCGTCGCCGAGACCGGACGGATGAATCATCGGCGGGCGACGACCAGCTGGTTCCTGGGGCCGGAGTTCCTGAAGCGCTATCCGACCGTCGCCCTCGATCTCGACACCATGGTCGTGGTCGACGGGAACCTCGTCACCGCCGGCGCCGCGTTCGCCCACATCGACCTCGCGCTCTCACTCGTGCGATCGATCAGCCCCGACCTGGCCCAACATGTCGCCAAGCTCCTCATCATCGACGAGCGTCCGTCGCAGGCGGCCTTCGTCGCCTACGAACATCTCCGGCACGAGGACCCGATCGTCGTCGAGTTCGAACGCTTCGTGCGCGCCCGCCTGGACGAACCGTTCAACGTCGCCTTCGTCGCGCAGTCGCTCGGCACCAGCCGGCGCACCCTCGAACGACGAGTCCGTGCGGCGCTCAACCTCACTCCGCTCGGCTTCGTCCAACGGCTTCGCATCGAACGAGCTCGGCACCTCTCAGCAACCACGGACCTCACCTCCGCCGAGATCGCGCTACGGGTCGGCTACGCGAACGCCGAGACTCTGCGCTCCCTCTTGCGCAGGGAGCGACGCCGTTCCTGACCTATCGCCATGCCTGTAGCCGGTGTCCTAGCGCTCGGTTGGAACCACCTCTCAGCACGTCGCGTCGACGCTCCTGCGTCGCCCCTGGACGACCCACTCGACACGCCCGCAGCACCGGCCATGTGACGTCCCCCGGCTTCCCGGACGGTCGGGGTCGGGTGGCTGTGATGTCGCTGCGTTCTCGTCGAGGGGGTCAGCAGACCCGATCAGGGTCGATTGGGATGAGCCGCGAAGGCGGTCAGCGCGGCCGAAGCCGGCCGGCGGGGTAGCGTCGGACACGTCGAGGTCTTTCGGATGGATGGCGTAGGAACCTCCATCGTCGGGAGACCTCGACGTCTATCTGCGGACCGACGCGCCCGGCCGACCTACACCGTCATCTGGGAAGAGCCTGTAATGGTCGCACGGAATGCTCAGGCTGGGGAGAAGCGGTAGAAGTATTTGGTGACGTAGAGTTCGTCGACGATGGTGGTGACCATCAGGATGAGGTCGGGGCCGTCGGTGAACAGGTTGCTGTTCATGTCGAGGTCGCTGTCGGAGTACTTGCTCACCCAGGTGCCGTCCACGAGTCGCTCCACGCGGAGGTATGGCGCCACGCTGCTGACGATGCGTCCGTCCTGGTCCTCGATCGAGTCGGTCAGGACGCCCTGCTCCTTCTCGGCGGAGGTCCAGGGGACCTTGGCGCCGCCTCGCATCGAGAAGTGGACCTCGCCGTCGGAGTCGGTGATCTCGAGCGTTTCGCCTCCGGCGGGGGAGATGGTTTCCGGGGTGTAGAGTGAACGGTCGCGGAAGATGATCGCGTAGCTGCCCGAGCGGTGTCCGGCGTCCTGTTCGGAGAAGCCGGTCAATTCCCACCGGCCGAGCAGCGCTGTCGGGTCAGTCGTCTGGGGAGCGGGCATTGCCAAGTCCTCTCAGTGGGGGTCGGGTCAGGGGGCCAGCGCGGCTCGAAGCTCCATGGAGTTGTCATCGTTGAAGCGCCAGGCCTCGGCTTCGTTGCCGAGGTGGTAGGTCACGGTTGCGGACTTCGCCTCGAGGTCGCACTGGATCACCCCTGCGACAGGTTCGCCGGGTTGGTCTTCCCGGTTGTCGAGCCAAGTGTTGTTGACTACCGCTTTTAGAATCCCAAACGTCTTGGGGTGGACGTCGCCGACGTTATCCTCACGCTGAGGCCCATAAGCGGCGGCAAGGAGTTTTATTGTGTTTGACTCGTAAAAGAGGATAAAGGCAGCGTGGTCTGCGGGATATTCGGCGAGAAAATAGCGGTCGTTGGCGAGTTTCTCGACGAGAGCTTCGACTGTTTCGTTATCAACTGTCAATGTGGTTGGCATTGCTGTATCACTTTATCTTTGATCGGCTAAACGTCTGGCCTGCCTCGTTTTTGAATCTCTCGGTTATGGTTTCGGGGGGCCAAGTGAACTGTATCCAACGGTAACTTCTGATGCCCGAGAGCCATCCGGTGGGTGGCTCAAAACTATCTCACCTCGGACCACCGCCGAGGCTCGATCCTCCAGCCCGAGATCGAGTTCGTGCTGGTTAGCGTTGATTCGTTGCTTAGCAATCTCGATCGATGCCGCAAGCTCGCCGGGCGTGTGAGCCGAGCCGATGTGCGCGATCATCTGGCGCCGACCGCGGATCTTCTCCCAGATCTGCACGCCGATGGCCCCGGAGGCGGTCTTGGACTGCACCACGCACAGATCCACCACCTCCAAACTCCGCTCGATTAGTGACCCGCGCGCCACATGCTCGAACTCGTGACCTGCAGCGATCCTAACGAATTGGCTAGAAACGACGTCAACTTGTGGAACTCAGGTCTGACACGGGGTGATCCTCGCTGATGCCCTGCACCCGTTTGACGAATTCGTCGCCGGGCTGAACCTCGACCGCGTCGACACTCTCGTCGGCTCGTTCCTCAGCGTCGAGTGCGGTTTCGAGCACGGTCTTCGTCAACTGCCCGAGCAGTCCGTTCGGGCCCATCAGTTAGACGCCTTGTTCCTCGGCCTGGGCCAGTAGTTGCTGCGCCAACTCCAGCTGGTTCATCTCGTCCGCCATGGGCTCCAGTGTTTCCGTCATGGTCGATCCTTCCGCCAAGCTCGCTGCTCGGCGTGTCAGGCCGACCCGGATCACGTCAACACCGACATCCCCGAGCCGGTGACCGCAGAAACGAGCCTGCCCCGCACTCAGGCGGGGCGGGTTTCGATTTTCTCAACTTACGTGGAGCTAAGGGGACTCGAACCCCTGACCCCCACACTGCCAGTGTGGTGCGCTACCAGCTGCGCCATAGCCCCTTGCACGGCCCTGACGGGGACCGCCACCGAAGACTACAGGCGAGAGCGTGAACTCTCGCCTGTAGCGATCTTGTGGAGCTAAGGGGACTCGAACCCCTGACCCCCACACTGCCAGTGTGGTGCGCTACCAGCTGCGCCATAGCCCCGTATTCGGTTGTACCGTTGCGCTCCGGTTGACCCCTTCGCGCTGAAAGAAAACTACACCATCGCGCTCGACGCCAACAAATCGGCTGGTAGACAGCGTGACTGTGGCGGGAGCACGCACCGTGCGCAGCTCCCGCCACCGCTCCGTCTATCCGACGAGTTCGGTCACCCAGTTCTCGTCGCCGAGGGCGTCGATAACGGTCCCCTCGTACACGACAGCCGGCGTGCCGGCCGCTCCGGTCGTCGCGAGCAGACGGCGTCCCGCCTCCGCGTCGGCCGAGGCCTGATCGATCCGGGCGCCGTCGGTGATGCACTGCGCGACGTCCTCGGAAGCACCCGCGTCGCGCGCCATCTGCGCGAGACCCGCGTTGTCGATGTCACCGTCGCCACCCTCGGCCGGTTGGTTGTCGGGCGACAGCAGGGCGTCGTGGAATGCGGAGAACGCGCGGGCATCGCCGCTCTCGGCGACGCACTGCGCGGCCGCCACCGCGCGGGTCGAGTAGTCGCCGCTGCTCGACGCCCGGTCGAGGAAAGCGAGCATCCGGTACCGGATCGCCAATTGGCCGTCGTCGATCGCCTGGGCGAGCTCCTGCGAGTGCTTGTGTTCGAGTTCGGCGCAGTAGGGGCACAGCGGGTCCTCGAACAGGTCGACGGTCCGTGGGGCGTCGGGGCGGCCCAGCAGGATTGCGCCGTCGTCCTCGATCGACACTTCCACCGCGCCGTTCTGCACGGAGCCGTAACCGTCGTTGCGGGGATCGCCGCTGCCCGACGACCACAGGACACCACCGATGACGAGCGCACCGATCACCAGGATCGCGATGCCGCCGAGAATGTAGGTGACCCTGTTCGACGTCGGCTGCGGTGTGTACTTGCCGGATGAGACCTTCTTCGCGCTCACGGATGCTGCCCTCTACTGCTCGTCGGTGGGGAAGGACGATCTCACTCTGCCATCGACGGCTGAGGGGCCGCTGAGAGGGAAGCACATGAACCCGGACCGAGCGCGAACCAGGTGCGCGGCCGGACGACCAGCCATATCGACATCGCCAGGAAGCCGACGTCGCGGGCGATCTCGATCGCGTAGTCGCGGCCGTCGACGCCCTCGACCACACCTCCTCCCCCGAAGCAGCCGCAATCGATCGACAGGCCGCGCGCCCACGCCGAGGCGATCGCGGCGACGAGCGCGACCAGCCCCAAGGCGCTGACGAGCGCTGCGAAGCGCGTCGCGAGACCGACGAGCAGGACCAGGCCCAGGGCCAGTTCGAGAACGGGGAAGGCGGCGGCGAACGGCCGCACCCAGCCGGTGGGCAAAATCTGGTACGCCCGTACCGCCACGACGGTCTGCGTCGGATCCGAGAACTTCACCCAACCGGAGACGAGCCACACCGCCGCCAGACCGTATCGGGCGAGCGTGGAGACGAGACCGACCCACATGCCGGCGACAATACCGGGCGGTCGTCTCACCGCGCCGTGTCGTCGGTCACCTGTGTCGCCTGCTCGACGACCCGGGGGCGTCCGACGACGAACCACGGCAGCGTCGCCGCTAGCATGATCACACCCGTGACCGCGAAGGCCGTCGAGTAGGACAACCGGTCCGCGAGGAAGCCTGCGGCGACCGGACCGATCACCGCGCCGACATCGGCGACCATCTGGAAGGTCGCGAGCACCGGCCCGCCCCGGGCCTTGCTGCCCACGACGTCGGCGACGGCGGCCTGCTGCGAGGGATTCGACAGCCCGGACCCCATACCCGCCACGAACGAGGTGATGAGGAACCAGACGACGCTCTCGGTGAATCCCATGGCGATCGTGCTGACCCCGCACACCACCAGACCGGCCAGGACGAAGGGTCGCCGCCCGAACCGGTCGGACAGCTTGCCCGACTTGATGAGGACGAGTGCGTTGCCCACCGCGAAGGCGGTCAGCGCGACACCCGCGAACGCCTCACCCTCGTCGAGCGCCTCGACGACGAACAGAGGCACCATCGCCACGCGGACCCCGAACACCACCCAGCCGTTGGCGAAGTTCGATCCCAGCGCCGCGCGGTAGACCGGCGAGCGCAGCGCGTCGCGCAGGCGCATGACGGGCACGCCGTCCCCACTGTCGGGACGGGCGAGTTCCGACGAGCGCAGGCTGATCCCCACGACCGAGGCCGCGACGAGCAGCGCCACGGCGTAGATGAGAAAGGGTGCGCGCAGCCCCAGTCCGATAAGGGCACCGCCGAAGAGCGGGCCGAGGATGTTGCCCATGAGGAAGCTGGTCGCGTACAGGCCGGACACACGACCGCGGGCGTCCGGGGGCGCGATCCGCACGAGCAGACCGAGCGCCGACACCGTGAACATCGTCGACCCGATGCCGCCGAGGGCCCGGAAGACGAGCAGCTGCCAGTAGCTCGCCGCGAATGCGCACGCGCCCGTCGACAGGGCGACGATGAGCAGGCCCGTGATGTAGACGGGCCGCTCCCCCAACTTCTGCACCAGCGACCCGCTCGCGGGTGCGAAGAGCAGTCGCATCGCCGCGAACGACGACACGACGACCGTCGCCGCCGTCACACCGACCTCGAAGCTTCGCGCGAATTGGGGCAGCGCGGGAGCGACGAGACCGAAGCCGAGCGCGATCACGAAACTCGCGACGACCAGAACCCAGATTTCCCGCGGCAAAGCCGCATCACGTGTCCGCATGATGCCCACGATGTTAGCGAGGCGCACGACCTCGCCCGGTCGCGCGGTGGGCGAGCGGGCTCAGGACAGGACGGACGAGACGAGTTCGCGTGCCGCCTGCTGGACCTCGGCGAGATGGTCGGGGCCGCGGAACGATTCGGCGTAGATCTTGTAGACGTCCTCGGTGCCGGACGGGCGGGCGGCGAACCACGCGTTCTCGGTGGTGACCTTCAGGCCACCGATCGCGGCACCGTTGCCGGGTGCCGCAGTGAGCGTCGCGGTGATCGGTTCGCCGGCGAGCTCGGTGGCGCCGACCTGCTCGGACGACAGTTTCGACAGCACCGCCTTCTGCTCGCGCGTCGCCGGGGCGTCCACGCGCGCGTAAGCGGGGTCGCCGTACCGATCGACGAGTTCGGCATAGTAGCGGGACGGGCTCTTCTCCGTCACCGCGGTGATCTCCGCCGCGAGCAGGGCGAGGACGATGCCGTCCTTGTCGGTGGTCCACACCGAGCCGTCGCGCCGGAGGAAGGACGCACCGGCGCTCTCCTCCCCGCCGAAGCCCAGCGAACCGTCGCTCAGCCCGGGAACGAACCATTTGAAGCCCACCGGCACCTCGAGCAGGTCGCGGCCGAGGCCGGCGGCGACCCGGTCGATCATCGACGAACTCACGAGCGTCTTGCCCACCTTGCTCGACTCCGCCCAACCGGGGCGATTGCGGAACAGGTAGTCGATCGCGACGGCGAGATAGTGGTTCGGATTGAGCAGACCGGCGTCGGGGGTGACGATGCCGTGCCGGTCGGCGTCGGCGTCGTTGCCGGTCGCGAGGTCGTAGGCCTCGCGGTTGCCGATCAGCGATGCCATGGCGTTCGGCGACGAGCAGTCCATGCGGATCTTCCCGTCGGTGTCGAGCGTCATGAACCGCCAGGTGGCGTCGACGAGCGGATTGACGACGGTGAGGTCAAGGGCGTGCCGTTCGGCGATCTCGCCCCAGTAGTCGACGCTCGCACCGCCCATCGGGTCGGCGCCGATCCGTACCCCGGCAGCACGGACGACGTCGAGATCGACGATGTTCGGCAGATCGTCGATGTAGGCGGCGAGGAAGTCGTGTCGTCCGGCGGACGCGAGCGCCGACGAGAGCGGCACCCGCTTCACCCCATCGAGTCCGGCGGCGAGCAGTTCGTTGGCGCGAGCGGCGATGACCGACGTCGCGTCGCTGTCGGCCGGACCACCCGACGGGGGGTTGTACTTGAAGCCACCGTCGCGCGGAGGATTGTGCGAGGGGGTGACGACGATCCCGTCGGCGCGGGCACCGGAGCCGGAATTGTGCTGCAGGATCGCGTGACTGACGGCCGGAGTCGGGGTGTAGCGGTCGCGGGAGTCGACGACCACTTCGACGCCGTTCGCGACGAGCACTTCGAGCGCGCTCGCCCAGGCCGGTTCGGACAGGGCGTGCGTGTCGCGGCCGAAGAACAGCGGGCCCGAAGTGCCCTGCTGGGCGCGGTATTCGACGATGGCCTGGGTGGTCGCGAGGATGTGGGCTTCGTTGAACGCACCGTCGAGGCTCGAGCCGCGATGACCGGACGTGCCGAAAGCCACCTGCTGCGAGGCGTTCTCGGGATCCGGTTGCACGGTGTAGTAGGCGGTGACAAGGTGTGCGAGATCTTCGAGATCCGCCGCGGTGGCCGGCTGTCCCGCTCGTTCGTGCGCCATATGCTCTCCTCGTCGATGGTGGTGTTCTCATCTTGCCGCCGATCCGCGGCACGCGCGGGATGAGTACCCCGATCCGCGCGTCGGTACGGATACTGACGAAAAAGTCATCACGGCCATGGGACCAAAGTTTCTGACCCGAAAGTAGTATTGGCGTTCACAATTAGGTGGGCTAACTTCAGTGAACGAAATGAAGACGATGCCGGGGAGGACATTTCTTCGTTTCGCTCTCGCTGTTTCGGCGCCGTCTCCGACGTCTCCGGGACCGACAGCGACCGTGCCCGTCGTCGAGAACACTCACACTCTGAGTCTCGACGGCGGGCACTGCCGTTTCCCGAGACTGCCGATCAGGCTCACCCGGACAACAAGAAACCCGGGTAGGTGATCGATGGTCGATCACCTACCCGGGTCGATGGTGGAGCTGCCGGGAATCGAACCCGGGTCCTCCGCCGCCTCGCGAGGGCTTCTCCGTGTGCAGTTCGCTATGTCTCTACTCGGATCTCCCGTTCTCGCGAACAAGACGAGATGACGATCCCAGTCGCTGTTTGTTGTCCCGCACGTCTCCGCGACCGAGCCGTACGGTAGAGCTCTCTAGTCGATGCCAGGATCCGGGTCGAGAGCAAACCCGGGCTGACAGAGACGCGCTCGCTTAGGCAGCGAGGGCGTACTCGCGCTGAGTGGACTCGGCGCTTAATTGGTTGCAGCGACGCTTACGGTGGTCTCTTGCCTGCACCGACACGCTTCCCCTTGCTCAACGTACGCAGTCGAAACCGTTCAGCCCCGTACGCGCCTGCGACCTTCGCAGGACTACCTACTGTAACGACCCGAAGGCCCGATGTCATTCCCATTTTCGAAAACGATTCGTTGCCGGGTCATGAGCCTACTCACACCGCCGCTCACCGGCAACGGAACCGGGTCGGGGTGACCCGAGCCCGGCGTCGCCGGGTGTCACCCGTAGCGCTCCGTCCGGTGACGCGCTTTCCACGATGCCGGGTCCAGCGCCTCCAGGATTCGTGTTCTTCCCACCCCACCCCGGATCAGCCGGGCAGGCTGACGAGTGCGACGGCCAGTCCGGCTGCGAGCAGGCCGAGCAGTTTCACCCGGCTCACGCGCTCTCCGAGCACGATGACGGCGAGTAGCACCGTCACCGCCGGATACAGCGCCGCGATCACGCTCACCAGCGACAGCAGGCCGTGCTGGTAGGCGAACAGCAGTGCACCGTTCGCGATCACGTCGATCACGCCGATCCCGATCAGGATCGGCAGGAGCGACCGGATCGGCCACACCACGGTGCGCCACGAGAAGGCGATCACCAGCCAGACCACGAGGGTGGCGGTCGCGCGGGAGGCGGCGAGCGGCCACAGGCCGGTGCCGGTGCCGACCTGACCGAGGCCGATGAACGACAACGCGAAGGCGATGCCCGATCCGACCGTCCACCACGCGATCCTCGACGTGAAGCGCGGGTGTCCGACACCGGTGACGGTCTCGTCGGATTCGCGGCTGACCAGCCCCACCGCGATCACCGCGACGACGATGCCGAGATAGGCGAGCAGACCTGGCCGGTCCCCCGTCGCGATCCCGAACAGCACGGGGATTCCGGCCACGACGACAGCGGTGACCGGTGAGACGACCGACATCGGCCCGTTCGCCAGTGCGAGGTAGAACCACCAGACGGCGATGCCGCCGGCCACGCCCGCTGCGGCACCCCACGCGAGGGACGCCGCGGTGAGGTCGCCGCCGACGATCGACGCGGCGATCAGGGACACGACGAGCGAAGCCGGGTAGGTGACGGCGACGACGCCGAGTGCGCTCGCGCGACGGGAGGCGGCACCCCCGGCGAAATCGCTGAGGCCGTACCCGACCGCCGCGAGGAGCGCGAGCGCGACCGCGATCAGCGGCTCATGCCCTTCACTCGCCGGCCGAGCTCGCGGGTCACCTCACGTTCGGCGGTCCGGCGGGCGAGATCCTGACGCTTGTCGTAGTCCTGCTTGCCCTTGGCGAGCGCGAGCTCGACCTTGACCTTGCCGTCGGAGAAGTACATCGACAGCGGCACGAGGGTCTGGTTGCCCTCCCGGGTCTTGCCGACGAGCGCGTCGATCTCGCGACGGTGCAGCAGCAGCTTGCGGGTGCGGCGCGGAGCGTGGTTGGTCCACGTGCCGTGCCCGTATTCCGGAATGTGCAGACCCCGCAACCACACCTCGCCGTCGTCGACGGTCGCGAATGCGTCCACCAGGGAGGCCTTTCCCTCCCGCAGGCTCTTGACCTCGGTACCGACGAGGGCGATGCCCGCCTCGTAGGTGTCGAGGATGGTGTAGTTGTGGCGCGCCTTCCGGTTGGTCGCGATGACCTTCCGGCCCTTTTCCTTCACGTGCAGGCCTTTCCGGTCCACGATCGATCGAACAGAACACCGTCCAGCATAGGAACCTCGCACGACACCTTATTCACGCACGTACAGACGCAAGGTCACATACGAGGTGAGAGCGGCCATTCCCACGCCCACGAGGACCAGGAACGGCGAGACCAGAAGGATGTCGCTGTCGGTGATGCGGGCGACGATGTTCGCGTCGTAGACCTCGGTGAGCATGTCGTCGACGAACATGCTCTTGGCGACGAAGAGCCCGCCGATGGCGAGTGCGGCACCCACGATCGCGGCGATCACCGCTTCGAGGAGGAAGGGTAGCTGCGTGTACCAGCGGGTCGCGCCGACCAGCCGCATGATGCCGACCTCGGTGCGGCGGGTGAAGGCCGCGATCTGCACCATGTTCGCGATCAGAAGCACGGCCGCGATCGCCTGGATCGTGGCGATGGCGAACGCGCCGTTGCGGATGCCGCCGAGCACGCCGAACAGACGCTCGACGAGATCCTGCTGGTTGAGCACGCTGTCGACGCCGGGCCGGGTACCGAAATCGTCCTGGATCGCCGCGAATCGATCCGGATCGGACATCTTGATCTTGAAGGAGGCAGGGAAGCTGTCGGCACTCACGAGTTCGGCGAGTTCGGGCTGATCGGCGAAGACACGATCGGTGGCGTCGAGGACGGCGTCGTCGCGGCTCAGGTACTGGACCGACACCACGTCGTCGGTGCTCTCGAGGTCGCTGCGCAGGGTGGAGCAGAGATCCTGCTCGCACTCCGGATCGAGCGAGGAGATGTCCTCGGTCAGGAACACCTGCACCTCGACCCGGTCGAGGAAGATCCGTTCCGTCTTGCCCGCCATCTGGACCACGAGCAGCCCCGCACCGAACAGCGCGAGGGAGATCGCCGTGGTGAGGATCATCGCGATGGTCATGGTGAGGTTGCGGCGCAGGCCGGTGGTGACCTCGCTGAACAGGAAGCTGGCACGCATCGGGTGGGATTCCTTCGGTTGCCTGGTGGGGATGCTCGGGTGACGGGATCTAGCGGCCGACGCCGTAGACGCCGCGTGCCTCGTCGCGCACGACGCGTCCGAGATCGAGTTCGACGACCCGTCGCCGCATCGAGTCGACGATGTGGTGGTCGTGGGTCGCCATGAGCACCGTCGTGCCCGTGCGGTTGATGCGTTCGAGCAGCAGCATGATGTCCTGGCTGGTCTCGGGGTCGAGGTTGCCGGTCGGTTCGTCGGCCATCAGCACGAGCGGCCGGTTGACGAACGCACGCGCGATCGCGACACGCTGCTGTTCGCCGCCGGACAGTTCGGCGGGCAACCGGTCGGCTTTGCCGGACAGTCCCACCAGGTCGAGAACCTCCGGCACCGTCCGTTCGATCACTCCGCGCGGCTTACCGATCACCTCGAGAGCGAACGAGATGTTCTCGGCGACCGTCTTGCGCTGGAGCAACCGGAAGTCCTGGAAGACGCATCCGAGATTCTGACGCAGCTTCGGTACGCGACGCGCCGGCAGCCGGTTGACGTGGAAATCGGCCACGTGGATGTCGCCGGTGGTGGGCTTCTCCTCTCGCAGGAGCAACCGGAGGAAGGTCGACTTCCCGGATCCGGAGGGACCGATGAGAAAGACGAACTCGCCCTTCTCGACGTGCACCGAGACCCCTTCGAGCGCGGGACGCGTGGACGTCTTGTAGGACTTGGACACATTCTCCAGCCGGATCACGTGGACATGCTAACCGTTACCGGACGGTGACCTACGGCACCGGCTCGTCGGTGCTCTACGACGACGGAGCGTCGGTGTCCTCGGTCACCGTCGGATCCTGCTGGTCGTTCGGTCCGGGGATCGTGGGCAGGTCGAACGGGAACTGCCTGTTCGTCGTGGTGGGGGGCGCTGTCGTCGTGGCATCCTGCGGCGGCGTCCCGCCCTGTTCCCTGCCCGGCACGCCGGTCGCCGTCGTCGGCGGGAAGGTCGACGAGGTCGTCGGCGGATAGGGCGTGTCGGTGGTCTCCGGCACGGACTTCTCCTGCGGGGCGGTGGTCGCCGGCGGCACGTACGGCACGTAGGGCGTCTCGGAGATGATCACGGCGGTCGACGGCGCATCGGGGGTGTCCTCGGGCTGGTTGAGGAACAGGTAGGTCACCCACAGCGCAAGCCACAGGGTGCACAACGCGAAGGTCGTGGTCCTGATCCGCCCACCGAGGAGGTGCGACGGGATGCGCCTGCGGTGCTTCTCCTCCGGCTCGGTGGCCGCGCCCCCACCCGACGTCCCTCCACCCGGTGTCACTGTGCCTCCACTCGATCGACCACGCTGGCGGTGTCGAGCTGGGGCGTGACGGTGATGCCCTGTTCACGCAGTGCTCGCGCGATCCGCGCACGCAGCAGACGGCCCACCTGGAACTGCTTGCCGGGCAGCGTGCGCGCGACCATGCGGACGCTGAGCTGATCCACCTCGAGGCTCTCGACACCCATCACACTCGGTTCGTCGAGCAACAGCTCCCGCAGGCGGGGTTCCTTGTATGCGGCGACACCCAGTTCGCGCAGCATCTCGGTGACGTCGGCGATGTCGGCGGTCACCGGGATCGGCACGTCCACCACGGCGCGCGCCCAGTCCTTCGACAGGTTGACGGCCTTGTTGATCTGCCCGTTGGGGACGGTGATGACCTCACCCGCCGTGCTACGCACCCGGGTGACGCGCAACGTGACGTCCTCGACGGTGCCGATCGCGTCCTCGGACGCACCGGTCACGGAGATCTGCACGGTGTCGCCGAAGCCGTACTGCCGTTCGGTGATGATGAAGAACCCCGCGAGGATGTCCTGCACGATGCGCTGGGCACCGAAGCCGAGCGCCGCGCCGAGCACGGTCGCCGGCGCGACCAGGCTGCCGATGGGCAGCTGCAGATAGTCGAACACCTTCAGGGTCGCAACGATGTACACGAACGAGATCGCCATCCACGTGACCACCTGGGCGACCGAATGGCGATGCTTCGTCGCCTCGGACCGCACGAGGTCGTCGGACTGCGTGTAGCGCTCGTCGATGCGCCGCGTGATGCGGCTGCCGATCCAGGAGACGAACCGGGCGATCAGAACCGCACCCAGAATCGTGAGTGCGATCAGCAGCCCGCTCGTCGACAACCAGTCGAGCAGTCTAGCTCCGGGAAGAAACGGCACAGGCCCCTCTCCTGTTTCCGATCACGATTTCTGCTCTTCTCGCATACGCCAGCGGATGCCCGATTCGAGGAATCCGTCGATGTCGCCGTCGAGCACCGCCGAGGGGTTGTTGACCTCGTACTCGGTGCGCAGGTCCTTGACCATCTGGTAGGGATGCAGCACGTACGAGCGCATCTGGTTGCCCCACGAACTGCCGCCGTCGCCCTTGAGCGCATCCATCTCGGCGCGCTCCTCCTGGCGCTTGCGCTCGAGGAGCTTGGCCTGCAGGACACGCATGGCCGCGACCTTGTTCTGCAACTGCGACTTCTCGTTCTGACAGGTGACGACGATGCCGGTCGGGATATGCGTCAGGCGCACGGCGGAGTCGGTGGTGTTGACCGACTGGCCTCCCGGGCCGGACGAGCGGTAGACGTCGACGCGGACGTCGTTCTCGTCGATGTCGATGTGGTCGGTGGTCTCGACGACGGGCAGCACCTCGACCTCGGCGAAGGAGGTCTGGCGGCGGCCCTGGTTGTCGAAGGGGCTGATGCGGACGAGACGGTGCGTGCCCATCTCGACCGACAGGGTCCCGTAGGTGTAGGGCGCCTTGACGGCGAAGGTGGCGGACTTGATGCCGGCCTCTTCCGCGTAGGAGGTGTCGTAGACCTCGACGCCGTAGCCGTGCTTGTCGGCCCAGCGGATATACATACGCATGAGCATCTCGGCCCAGTCGGCGGCGTCGACGCCACCGGCGCCCGCGCGGATGTTGACGAGCGCGTCGCGCTGGTCGTACTCGCCGGACAGCAGCGTGCGCACCTCCATCGCCTCGATGTCGGCGCGCAGGCTCTCGCGTTCGGCCTCGGCGTCGGCCAGGGCGGCGGTGCGGGCCTCACCCTCCTCGCCCTCGGCGAGCTCGTACAGAACCGGGAGATCCTCGAGCCGCTGGCGCAGGCCCTCGACCCGGCGCAGCTCACCCTGTGCGTGCGACAGTTCGCTGGTGACCTTCTGGGCGTGGTCCTGGTCGTTCCACAGCTCGGGGTCGGCGGCCTGGTGTTCGAGTTCGTCGATGCGCCGTCGCAGCTCCTCGACGTCGAGGACCGACTCCACGGTACAGAGGGTCGTGTCGAGCTCGGTCAGGGCTGCGGAAACATCGGGATGCACGATTCAACAGGTTACCGGAGCGACGAACCGGCCCGCCGTGGGCAGCGATCGACACGGCAGGGCCCGGTCGGGTCGAGCACCGCGCCGACCCCGGAGTGGACGGCAAGCTGCTCGGCCCCGGACGACGGCGGCTAGCGTTTCCGCCATGACCACCGACTACACCGCCGACCTGGACCTCGCACTCCGACTCGCCGACGCGTCCGACGCCATCACCCGCGACCGCTTCGGTGCGCTGGACCTGAAGGTGGACGACAAGCCGGACCTGAGTCCGGTTTCCGACGCCGACCTCGCCGTCGAGCGCGCCATCCGCGAGATGCTCGGCGAGCAGCGACCGGACGACGCGGTGCTCGGCGAGGAGTTCGGTGGCGACGCGGTCTTCCGCGGGCGGCAGTGGGTCGTCGATCCGATCGACGGCACGAAGAACTTCGTGCGTGGCGTACCGGTCTGGGCGAGCCTGATCTCGCTCCTCGAGGACGGTGTGCCCGTCGTGGGCGTGGTCAGCGCCCCGGCACTGAACCGTCGGTGGTGGGCGGCCGCGGACGGCGGCGCCTGGGTGTCGCACGACGGTGCCGAGCCCCGGCGCATCTCGGTGTCGGAGGTGACCGACCTCGCGTCGGCGTCGTTGAGCTTCTCGAGCCTGAGCGGCTGGCACGAGCGCGGCATCCGTGATCGTTTCGTCGCCCTGACCGACGACGTGTGGCGGGTGCGCGCCTACGGCGACTTCTTCTCCTACTGCCTGCTCGCCGAGGGCGCCCTCGAGATCGCGCTCGAACCCGAGGTTTCGCTGTGGGATCTGGCCGCGCTCGACGTGCTGGTGCGCGAGGCAGGTGGACGGTTCACGAACCTCGAGGGTGCGGACGGTCCGCACGGCGGCAGTGCGATCGCGACCAACGGCACGCTGCACGACGAGGTGCTCGGTCGACTGAAGTGAGTGGCCGGCCCCACGCACGGATGGTCACGCGTGGGGCCGGGTTCGTCAGCGGACCGGGAGATGCACAGCGGTCTCGAGGTCGGCTTCGTTCGTGACGCCCGGATCATCGAGATAGACGTTGAAGTGGTGGGTGGCCACGTCGTCGTCGACCCGGGGCCGCGGACAGGCCGTGTTCGGTCAGGAATTCGGCGATCGCCTCGTGGGCACGCGGGATCGATTCGGCGTACGGCCCGGTCACGGTGGCGACGACCGCCCGGCGTGAGGGGAACTCGTGGACCGTCAGCGGCTCGCGGGCCGTGGTTCCCGGCGCCACCGGCAGGAACACCGATTCGTCGACGTCCGACTCACGGAACTCGCCGTCGTGTTCGATGCATCCGCCGGGTCCGGTCGGGACGATGCCCTGCTCCTGCAGGGCGGGCATGAAGCGTTGCCACAGTTCACCTTCCGGCGAGTAGTCGGCGACGGTGCCGCGGAGGCAGACGTACGTCTGCGGCGGAATCTCGCGCGGCATCGGCGGTCTGCTCGGGGAGGTATCGGCGGTAACCGCTGACCTCGTCGACCACGGCGGGGATCAGCACTCCTGCGAGTCGTAGTGCCGCAGCATCCGCACGCTGATCCGGGTCAGGGACGAGAACTCTCCGATGGACATCAACCTGGTGGTGTCGGCCATGGCGCCGAGTCTGCGACCTCACACGGTGTGAGAGTCAACTCGTGCTCGCGACACAGCGGACGATGCTGGGCGACACGCGTCCACCGCGGAACTTACTGCGCGGTAGACAGTGACCTTACTCAGAAGTAAGATCGGGAGTGTCCGCTGCCGCATCGAGAGACTTCTGGTGATCATGAGCAAGCAAGACAGCGTGGGCCGCCACACGCCTCGCGACACGTCCGCCGTCGGCCTCAATCCGATCAAACGCGACGCCATGGGTGCTGCCATGCGCGTGCTCACCCGGATCACGGGTTCCGAACTGGCCGACCGGTACAAGATCCGCGAGACGATCGACCGGATCACGTACCAGTCCACGAAGACCGGCTTCAAGACCCTCGGCGCCGCCACGCGCACCTTCAAGAAGATGTCCGGCGGCGCGAGCGGCCCGCAGCGTCTCACCACCGCGAAGAACGCCGACTTCTTCGATCTCACCCCGACCGACGATCAGCAGATGATCACGGAGACGGTGCGTGAGTTCGCCGCCGAGATCCTGCGCCCCGCCGCGCACGACGCCGACGAGGCCGCCGCGGCCCCGGCCGATCTGCTCGCGCGCGCAGCCGAACTCGGCATCACCATGGTCAACGTACCCGAGGCGTTCGACGGCGCCGCCGACGAGCGCGGCGTGGTCACCAACGTGCTGGTCGCCGAGGCCCTCGCGCACGGCGACATGGGCCTGGCCCTGCCGATCCTCGCGCCGAGCGGTGTGGCCGTGGCGCTCACACAGTGGGGCACCGAGGACCAACAGAAGACCTACCTGCCGGCCTTCGCCGGCGACGATGTCCCCCAGGCGTCGGTCGTCGTCGCCGAGCCGCGCGCCCTGTTCGATCCCTTCGCGTTGCAGACCAAGGCGGTGCGCTCCCCCAGCGGCTACCGGCTCAACGGCGTGAAGTCGTTCGTCCCGGCGGCGGGCAGCGCCGAACTGTTCGTCGTGGCAGCCGAACTCGACGGTAAGCCGTCCCTCTTCCTCGTCGAGGCGAAGAGCAAGGGCGTCGTGATCGAGGCCGATCCGGGTATGGGCCTGCGCGCCGCCGGACTGGGCCGCCTTCTGCTCGAGGACGTCGCGGTGCCGGAATCGGCACGTCTCGGCGACGACGACGCCGACGTCCGCGCCGAGCAGTACGCCGACGCCGTGCGCCTGTCGCGCCTGGGCTGGGCAGCTCTGGCGATGGGCACCGGTCAGGCCGTGCTCGACTACGTGGTCCCCTACGTCAACGAGCGCGAGGCGTTCGGCGAGCCCATCAGCCACCGGCAGGCGGTGGCGTTCATGGTGGCCAACATCAAGATCGAGCTCGACGGTCTACGTCTGGTCACCCTGCGCGGTGCGTCGCGGGCCGAGCAGGGCCTGTCGTTCGCTCGCGAGGCGGCCCTGGCCCGCAAGCTCGCCACCGACAAGGGCATGCAGTTCGGCCTCGACGGCGTCCAGCTGCTCGGCGGCCACGGCTACACCAAGGAACACCCCGTCGAACGTTGGTACCGCGACCTGCGAGCAATCGGAGTCGCCGAGGGCGTCGTCCTCGTCTGATCGGCCCGACCCGAACAAGGAACCTGTGATGATCAATCTCGAACTTCCCCGGAAGCTCAAGGCTTCCGCGAACCAGGCCCATCAGGTCGCCGCGCAGATTTTCCGGCCGATCTCCCGCAAGTACGACCTCGCCGAGCACGAGTACCCCATCGAACTCGACACCATGGCCGCGATGGTCGAAGGGCTCAACGACTCCGGCCAGGGCGCGGCGGGTGCCGCGCTCGGCCGCGACAGCAAGGCCAAGCAGGACGGCCCCGCCGGAAATGCCAACGGCGGCAACATGGCCGGACTCCTCAATGTCATCGAGACGTGCTGGGGCGACGTCGGCCTGACCCTGTCGATCCCCTACCAGGGCCTGGGCAATTCCGCGATCGCCGCGGTGGCCACCGACGAGCAGCTCGAACGCTTCGGCAAGGTGTGGGCCTCCATGGCAATCACCGAGCCCGGTTTCGGATCCGATTCGGCGGCCGTGACGACCACGGCCGTGCTCGACGGCGACGAGTGGGTCCTCAACGGCGAGAAGATCTTCGTCACCGCCGGTGAGCGTTCCACGCACATCGTCGTGTGGGCGTCCGTCGACAGGTCGAAGGGCCGCGCCGCGATCAAGTCGTTCGTCGTGCCGCGCGAGGCTCCCGGACTCTCGGTCGCGCGTCTCGAGAAGAAGCTCGGCATCAAGGCATCCGACACCGCGGTGCTCGTGCTCGACAACTGCCGCATCCCGAAGGACAACATCCTCGGCTCCCCGGAGGTGAACACCGAGAAGGGGTTCGCCGGGGTCATGCAGACCTTCGACAACACGCGTCCGATCGTGGCCGGCATGGCCGTGGGTCTCGGTCGTGCGGTACTCGAGGAACTGCGCACGATCCTGAAGGAGGCGGGCGTCGAGGTCTCCTACGACATCCCCGCGAACAACCAGCATGCCGCGGCCGCCGAGTTCCTCGCGCTCGAGGCCGACTGGGAGGCTGCCTACCTGCTCGCGCTGCGCGCGACGTGGATGGCCGACAACAAGAAGCCCAACTCCCTCGAGGCGTCGGTGTCGAAGGCGAAGGCCGGCCGCACCGGCACCGCGGTCTCGCTCAAGGCCGTCGAACTCGCCGGAACCTACGGGTATTCGCAGCGGCCGCTGCTCGAGAAGTGGGCACGCGATTCCAAGATTCTCGACATCTTCGAGGGCACCCAGCAGATCCAGCAGCTCATCGTCGCTCGGCGGGTGCTCGGAAAGTCGTCCTCCGAACTGAAATAACGCTCGGGGCATGGGGTCCGTCCGCGGGCGCCGGAAGGATGGGACCGGTGTCTGCGCACGGTACCGGACGTGTCGGAGGATCCATCGGGGTAGAGCCCTCGCCGCAGGTACGGCGAGGGCTCTACCCGTTCCAGGAAGATCATCCGTGGAAGATTGCCTGGAATGTGAGCTACGTCACGGCTACTGTGTGTGCTGACGCCGACACACAGCTAGGGGGACGGATGCTCGGTCAGGACATTCTCGGCAGGATCACGAGTGGGCGGATCACGCTCGACGACACGATCGGCCAGGTCAAGGACACCATCGGATCACTCGCGGTACTCCATCGCGCAGGTCTGCTGCACTTTCCGCGCGTGGACCACAGCATCGGGACGATCATGGCGGCCAACAAGTACGGCCCCTTCGCCGGCGCCGTGCACGCACAGGCCGAACGCGGTCTCGACGCCGTCGCCCTGATCGACGAGGCCGGCGATGTCACCTACAAGGAACTCGAGGCCCGCTCCAATGCCCTCGTGCGTGCGTGGCAACGCGCCGGGGTGGAGCCGGGATCGGTCATGGGCATCATGGCCCGGAATCACCGCGGTCTCGTGTTGACGATGCTCGCCACCGCCAAGCTCGGTGTGCGACTGGTGATGATGAACACCGGTTTCGCGCCGCGGCAACTCGTCGATGTCGCAGCGCGCGAACAGGTCTCGACGTTCGTCTTCGACAGCGAATTCGCTGAGGTCGCAGCCGCGCTCCCCGACGACGTGCGCCGGTACGTCTCCTGGGCGGACGACGAGGTCCCCGGCATCCCGACGCTGGAGCAGTCGATCGAAGGGCTGGACGGCTCGTCCCTGCCCGCGCCGGAGGTCTTCGGTGGATTCGTATTGCTCACCAGCGGCACCACCGGCACCCCGAAGGGCGCGCCGCGCGGCCGCACGTCACCGTTCGCGTCGGTCCAGTTCCTCGATCGGGTTCCGCTGCGCCCCGGGCAGACGATGCTCATGGCCGCCCCAGCCTTCCACGGCACCGGCGTCTCGCAGTTCGCGCTCGCCCTCGCACTGGGTCAGACCGTGGTGATGATGCGGCGCTTCTCCCCCGTCGACACCTTGGGCCTCGTCGAGCAGCACGGAGCGATCGTGCTGGTGGTGGTCCCGACGATGCTGCAGCGGATCCTCGACCTCGGACCGGAGAAGATCGCCGAGTACGACACCTCGAGCCTGAAGATCGTCTTCTCCGCGGGTTCGTCGCTCTCGCCCGACGTGTGTCGCCGGACGACGGAGGCGTTCGGACACGTGCTCTACAACCTGTACGGCTCCACCGAATGCGCCGTCGCGACGGTCGCGACCCCCGACGACATCCGGCAGGCCCCCGGCACGGCCGGTCGCCCTCCCGTGACGTGTCGGGTGGTGCTGTTCGACGACGACGGCAACCGCATCACCGAGCCGCACGTCCCCGGCCGCATCTTCGTCTCGAGCGGCCTGTCCTTCGCCGGTTACACCGACGGTCGCGACAAGGAACGCATCGACGGGTTGCTGTCGATCGGCGACATCGGGCACTGGGACGAGAACGGCCTGCTCTTCGTCAACGGTCGCGACGACGACATGGTCGTCTCCGGCGGCGAGAACGTCTATCCGCTCGAGGTCGAGAACCTGCTCGCCGAGCGGGAGGACATACTCGACGCCGCCGTGGTGGGTGTCCCCGATCCCGAGTTCGGGCAGCGGCTGCGAGCCTTCGTGGTTCCCTCCCCCGACTCCTCCCGCAACGCCGAGGACATCAAGGCGTTCGTGAAGTCGAATCTCGCCCGGTACAAGGTTCCGCGCGAGGTGGTTTTCCTCGACGAGCTGCCGCGCAACGCCACCGGGAAGCTGCTGCGCCGGGTGCTGGTGGAGATGGATCTGCCCGAGGATCCCGAGAAGGGGTACACCACCGCTCGGGGGTGACCCCCTCGAACGAACGAAGGCCGGTCGTCCGAGACGACCGGCCTTCGTGGTGGTAGCGGGGACAGGATTTGAACCTGCGACCTCTGGGTTATGAGCCCAGCGAGCTACCGAGCTGCTCCACCCCGCGTTGCATGAACGAACCTACACGAGCACGGAAACGGAATGCAAATCGCCTCGTCGGACGCGGATGGGCCTCGACGACAACCGAAATCGCAACCCCGAGGTGTCTCGGTTCACATTTCCACCATGACTATCGCCACATAACGGCGGTGTAACGATCTTGCATCGACCCCCGTTATCACCTTCCTGAGCTGCGAAGACTCAATCGTCCCATCCCATCAGGTGGACAAACACCTCTCCCGGCGGGGGATGACGCGCCGCGGAGCGCTTTGTACTGTCGGTCCCGGCTCGAAACAGCCGAGCCACCACCGGCCCGTCGCCGCCAGTCTGCCCCGCGGGATCCGGTGCCTACGAAGACCCGAGGGGCAGGGACGCAACCGACGTGGTCCCCGATCCGGACGGAGACATTTCTCCGTCGACCGAGATCGACGAGGGCCGTCGCGCTCCGCGAGCGCGGGAAGGACTCCACAGAATGACCAACTTCAGCACGCGTGCATTCCGCACTGCCGTCGTCACCGGTGCACTCGCCGCGGTTCCGTTCGCGCTCGCCACCGGCACCGCGTCCGCCGCCCAGCACAACTGGGACGGCGTCGCCCAGTGCGAGAGCGGTGGCAACTGGGCCATCAACACCGGCAACGGCTACTACGGCGGCCTGCAGTTCTCGCAGAGCACCTGGGAGGCCAACGGCGGCAGCGGCCGCGCGGACCAAGCCTCGAAGGCGGAGCAGATCCGTGTCGCCGAGAACGTCCTGCAGACGCAGGGCCCCGGCGCGTGGCCCGTCTGCGGTCAGTACCTGACAACCGAATCCGCGCCGGCTCCCGCCGCACCCGAGGCGCCCGCACCGGCACCCGAGGCTCCGGCACCCGCGGCTCCGGCCGCCCCCGAGTTGCCGGCCGAGGTCACCCAGGCCGTCGACACCGCGAACCAGCTCGCCCAGCAGTACGGCTTCGGCGCCGAGTTCGCGCAGATCGTCGATATCACGCTGGCCGGTCGCTGACGCAGACCGTCTCTGCGAACACGACGAAGGCCCGCGGTGCGAACCGCGGGCCTTCGTCGTGTCGGTTTCCGTTACCGGATCAGCCGCCGGTGGATTCAGCCGCCAGTGGATTCGTAGGCATCGACGGCTTGCTGCACCCGCCGCAGCGCCCGTCCGTAGGCTTCGAAATCGCCGCTGGTCTGCGCGTTGGCCAGCTCCGCGAGTGCCGAATCGAGCTCCGCGACCGCGGCATCGCGATTCGCGGGAGTCGTCGGCGCCGGCGAGGCGGGCTGCTGTTGCTGCTGATCGGAAGGCTGGTTCTCGTCCGTGGTGCCCTCGATCACCTCGCCCCGCGTCTCGTCCTCCACCTCGGCGGTGGGCAGCGCCTCGCCACCGGGAGCGGTGGCCGCGTCGCCGACGCCGGGACCGAACACCTGGTCGAGCGCACCGGCGAGAGTCGGTGCGTAACCGATCCGGACGCCACCGCTGGCACCCGGCTCCCGGTAGCTGACGAGCACGCGCGACAGCTGCGGGAAGGTCGACGTGCTACCCGCCGTCGCGTTGCGCTCGGTGTACATCGGCTGGACGTACAGGATGCCGCCGTCCGCGATGGGCAGGGTGAGCAGGTTGCCGTATTGGATCCGGTTGGACCGTTCGAGCAGGGTC
>NZ_JAOCLZ010000096.1:0-443 GCF_025290685.1 Rhodococcus sp. PAE-6 | reverse complement strand
CCGACCTGACTGTTCTCGATCCGCCCGGCGGTTCCGGAATACTGCCGAGCCACTCCGGCGGATCTGTTGCCCTTCTTGAGGAAACCGGTCTCGTCGACGATCAACACCCCGGTCTTTTCGTCGCCGATCGCCTCGACCACGACCTCGCGCACGTCATCGCGCAGCCCGTCGCAGTCCCAGGCGTAGAAGTTCAGCAGCCGCTGCATACCTTCCGGACCAGCGTCCCCAGCCGCCTCGGCCAACGTCCAGCCGTTCTTCCGTTCGACCTCCGCGAGCAATCCCCGGACATACGCCACCATCCGCCGCCGTGACTCCACCCGCGAGAACCGGTGCGCAAACCGACTGCAGAACGCTGTGAACCCGGCTGACCATTCCAATACCTCCGACTGCACCAAGATCAAGTACCATAGGCACAACCTCGGTCACAAACTGTCGTTGCAGTA
>NZ_JAOCLZ010000095.1:0-492 GCF_025290685.1 Rhodococcus sp. PAE-6 | reverse complement strand
CGAGAGGACCGGGACGGACGAACCTCTGGTGTGCCAGTTGTCCCGCCAGGGGCATGGCTGGTTGGCTACGTTCGGAAAGGATAACCGCTGAAAGCATCTAAGCGGGAAGCCTGTTCCAAGATGAGGTTTCTCACCCCCTCGAGGGGGTAAGGCCCCCGGCAGACCACCGGGTTGATAGGCCGGAACTGGAAGCCCAGCAATGGGTGGAGGTGACCGGTACTAATAGGCCGAGGACTTACCACGAAGATGTTACGCGTCCACTGTGCGGTATCTGAAACAACACACACAGATCCGAAAATCCTGCAGCAGCAGGTGATTCGAGGAATCTGCGTGGACTATTGTTTCATAGAGTTACGGCGGTCATAGCGACAGGGAAACGCCCGGTCCCATTCCGAACCCGGAAGCTAAGCCTGTCTGCGCCGATGGTACTGCACTCGACAGGGTGTGGGAGAGTAGGACACCGCCGAACACCCGTTCCGAAAGGGGACCCAC
>NZ_JAOCLZ010000094.1:0-493 GCF_025290685.1 Rhodococcus sp. PAE-6 | reverse complement strand
GGCGTCGCATCAGCCAAGCCAGAGCCCGCGCCAGTCACTACAAACAACGACATCACAAACTGTCGTTGCAGTATTAGAGAGTGTCTCTTATGGTCTCGATCGTTTGTGCGGCATAATGCACCGTCGTGGTCGATGCGTTGTCTTCCCGGCTGGTACCGGATGCGTTGTGGGATATCGTCGAACCGTTGCTGCCCGGCTTCCGGGCGCGGCCGCAGGGTGGCGGCCGGGCGGCGCTCGATGATCGGGCGGTGTTCACCGCTATCGTCTACGTGCTCACCAGCGGCTGTGCCTGGCGGCACCTGCCGCCGTCATTCGGAGTCAGTGTTCCGACCGCGCATAGAAGGTTCACGACCTGGGCCAAGGCTGGGGTGTTCGACGAGCTGCACCGCCGGGTCCTCGACCAACTCGGTGCCGGTGGGGACCTGGACTGGTCCGCCGCGATCCTCGACGCCGCGCACGTGCGGGCGAAAAAGGGGGATCTTTGACCGGTCCC
>NZ_JAOCLZ010000093.1:0-522 GCF_025290685.1 Rhodococcus sp. PAE-6 | reverse complement strand
CGGGTGCGCAGCACGAGGGTGTTGACGAACATGCCCACCAGATCGTCGAGCGCCGCGTCGCCACGACCGGCCACCGGAGTACCGATCGCGATGTCGTCGGTGCCCGACAGACGCGCCAGCAACACCGCCAGCGCCGCGTGCACCACCATGAACGGGGTCGCGTTGCGTTCGCGGGCGAGCGTGACGATGCGGTCGTGCAGCGTCTCGTCGATGGTGAACTCGTGCAGGGCACCACGATTGGTGGCGACGGCGGGGCGCGGGCGGTCGGCCGGCAGGTCGAGCTGCTCGGGCAGACCCTCGAGCGTGTCCCGCCAGAAACCGACCTGCGAGGAGATGACCGACTCCGGATCGTCCTCCGAGCCGAGCACCTCCCGCTGCCAGATCGCGAAGTCCGCGTACTGGACCGGCAGCGGCTCCCAGCCCGGCTCGCCGCCGGCGGCGCGGGCCGCGTAGGCGGAGACGATGTCGCGAGTGAGCGGGCCCATCGAGAAGCCGTCGGCGGCGATGTGGTGCACGACCAGC
>NZ_JAOCLZ010000092.1:0-540 GCF_025290685.1 Rhodococcus sp. PAE-6 | reverse complement strand
GCTCTGCGCCCACGAGACGGTCAGGTCCCCGCCGATGTCGTCCATGGTGGGTGGCACATCGGCCTTGCGGATCATCGACACGAAGTTCGATTTGCGGGCGACGTACTGGTACATCATCGCGTCGTAGGAGCGGCGGGCGACCATGTTGACCACGCTGACGGTCTCGTGGACGTTGCCCTGACGGATGATGCGGCCGAGACGTTGTTCCATGTCCGCAGCCGTCCACGCCGGGTCGAGGTTGATCATCTGCTTGAGTGCCCGTTGGACGTTCAGGCCGGTGCCACCCTTCTTGGTGGAGGTCAGCAGCACCCGGATCCGCCCGTCGGCGCAGGCTTGCACCAGGCGGGCCTTGGCCCTGGGGTTGTCGTAGTCGTGCATGAAGGCAACGTGCTCGGGTTTCATCCCTCGGGCCACCAGGGCGTCGCGCAACTCGGTGTAGAGATTGCGGGCCTTGGGGCCGGCACCGGCCTTGGGGGTGCCGCGGTCGCAGAACACCAGCTGGAACACCCCGGTCATCTCGGGGCCGTACTTGTCGGCCGG
>NZ_JAOCLZ010000091.1:0-551 GCF_025290685.1 Rhodococcus sp. PAE-6 | reverse complement strand
CGACACAGGTCGAGGGGATCGACCTGACGATCGCGGCCGAGACCAGGCGGATTCTGGTCGAGTGGCTGGGCGTCGATCCGGCGACCGAGCAGGAACGGATCGATCGGCAGGCCCTGCGCCTGCAGCAGCTGACCGAGGACGCGGCCGAACAGTTCGAGCAGGCGAACCCGCCGGCGCCGGACGCGACGTACCAGGACGCGGTCCGCGCGAAGGAAACGGCGTGGCGGGCAGCACGGGAGATGGTGCTCGAGAACGAACTGTATCCGCAGGTGACCCCCGAGATCCGACAGGACTGGGAGCAGTTCGAGCAGTGGGCCGAGCAGGAAGCCGAGAAGGACTGGGAAGCGGCTCGGGTAGCGCAGGACCCCGACCGGTGGCGGACGCAGAACGTCAGGCCGAACCCGACCGCGGTGCGGGTGGTCGAGCGAGTGTGGCTGGACAAGCCGGCATGGTTCCGGGCGTTGGCGCAGGCCCTGATCGCACAGCGGATCGAGGACAACCAGCCGGTGCCGGCGACCTCCCGCGACCGGCTGACCGAGGAGCTGACGGAG
>NZ_JAOCLZ010000090.1:0-561 GCF_025290685.1 Rhodococcus sp. PAE-6 | reverse complement strand
AGATACTTCACCTGCCGGTGGGCCGTCTCCCGGTCCAGCTTTCCTTCGCGCTTCAATTCGGTGATCGCTGCACCATAGCTCGGCGCTTTGTCGGTATTGAGCGTGGCAGGCTTTTCCCAGTGCTTCAGGCCTCGCAGGGCCTTGCCCAGGAACCGCTTCGCTGCCTTGGCGCTGCGGGTCGGCGACAGGTAGAAATCGATCGTGTCGCCCCGCTTGTCGACTGCCCGGTACAGGTAGGTCCACTTGCCCCGCACCTTGACGTAGGTTTCATCCAGGCGCCAGCTCGGATCAAAGCCACGCCGCCAGAACCAGCGCAGCCGCTTCTCCATCTCCGGGGCGTAGCACTGGACCCAGCGATAGATCGTCGTATGGTCGACCGAAATGCCGCGTTCCGCCAGCATTTCCTCAAGGTCGCGATAGCTGATCGGATAGCGACAATACCAGCGCACCGCCCACAGGATCACATCACCCTGGAAATGGCGCCACTTGAAATCCGTCATCGTTCCGTCCGTCCAATCTCCGCCAAGCATGCTCAAGCTTCACGATTTTTGCAACAGAGCC
>NZ_JAOCLZ010000089.1:0-625 GCF_025290685.1 Rhodococcus sp. PAE-6 | reverse complement strand
ACCAACTCACTAGAGGCTTTTCTCGGCAGCATAGGATCACTGAATTCCCCTCAACGGGTACGCATCACCTCTCAGGCTGTGTGAATGGCGGATTTGCCTACCATTCGCCCTACCGGCTTACACCAGGTACTCCATCACCTGGCCCAGCTACCTTCCTGCGTCACCCCATCGCTTGACTACTACAATCAGGGTCCCGTGCAGCCATCCCCACAGTTCCCGAAGGAACAGCGGAAACTTTTGGACGGTTAGCACAACTGATTCGCCATTGGGCGCGGATACACGGGTACGGGAATATCAACCCGTTGTCCATCGACTACGCCTGTCGGCCTCGCCTTAGGTCCCGACTCACCCTGGGCGGATTAACCTGGCCCAGGAACCCTTGGTCATCCGGCGGACGAGTTTCTCACTCGTCTTTCGCTACTCATGCCTGCATTCTCACTCGCGCAGCCTCCACACCTGGATCACTCCGGCGCTTCCACGGCTGCACGACGCTCCCCTACCCACCCACACCACTGCACACGTTCCCGCAGGAACGAATGGGTGTTGTGTGAGTGCCGCGGCTTCGGCGGTGTACTTGAGCCCCGCTACATTGTCGGCGCAGAACCACTTGACCAGTGAGCTATTA
>NZ_JAOCLZ010000008.1:0-256963 GCF_025290685.1 Rhodococcus sp. PAE-6 | reverse complement strand
AATCCGGGCGCATCACCTCGACGGGTGACGGTGGTGTCGACGCCGCCTCCACCGTCCGTGCGGCGATGGCAATCTGATGGCCGCCGACACACGGCGCGAGAGGGTCTACAAGGCCCTGCGCGATCGTCTGATGTCCGGGACCCCCTCCCCCGACGAACGACTCAGTGAAGAACGCCTCGCCGAGCAGTACGAGGTGTCGCGCACGCCGGTACGCGAGGCCCTCGCCCGACTGGTCTCCGACGGGCTCGTCGAACGCCGCGACCAGGGGCTGTACCCCTACCGTCCGCGCTTCGACGACCTCGCGGACCTGTACGAACTGCGGACCACCCTGGAGCTGCGCGGGATTCACCGCGCACTCGACGGCGAGTCGGTGCGGCACGATCCCGACGTCCTCGGTCCCGAGCTCGACCGCTGGTATGAGATCCGCGAGGATCCGCCCGAGCCCGACGCCGGCTTCGTCACGCTCGACGAGCGCTTCCACATGACGTTGCTCGCCGCCTCCGGCAACCGTGCCCTGTGCGACGCGCTGGCCTCGGTGAACGCCAAGGTGCGCCCGGTGCGGATGTTCGACTATCTGACCCCCGACCGCATCGTCGCGACCGTCGACGAGCACATCGAGGTCGCCGAGCTGGTTCTCGCCGACAAGCTCGACGACGCCCACGACCTGCTGCTCGCCCACATCGACACCTCGCGATCGGTGGTCGTGCGCCGGGCCGAGGAGGCACGCGCCTTCGCGCGGATGGCCCGGGCCGTCCGAGACTGACACTTCCGGTCGTGTCACGTGACCGGACGGGTCCGGTGCGGCACACTGGCGCTCATGACACCCCGCATCCCGCCCGGACGTTTCAAGGAACTCGGCCCGATCAACTGGGTGACATGGAAGGCCCTGTCCGCCGCCGGCGGCACCTCGGACGCCCACCTGTTCAGCACCCTCGGCCGCACCGGACGGCTGTTCCGCGGGTGGTTGCACTACGCCGGCATGCTCATGCCGTTCGGCCGTCTCGGCCGGTTCGAATCGGAGATGGTCATCCTGCGCGTCGCGCATCTGCGCGAGTGCGGTTACGAATTCGACCACCACACCCGCCTGGGTCGCCGTGCCGGCATCACCGACGAGGTGCGCGAGCGTATCGTCGCCGGACCCGACGCTCCCGGCTGGCAGGCGAGGCACTGCGCTCTTCTCGCCGCCGTCGACGAACTCGTGGCGACGAAGAATCTGTCCGACGAGACGTGGGCGTCGCTCGCGCAGTTCTACGACGACCGCAGGCTCATCGAGTTCTGTCTGCTGGTCACGCAGTACGACGCCCTTGCCACAACCATCGGTGTGCTGCGGATCGAACGCGACTTCTGATCCGTCCGCACCGGCCGGCATCGGTTCGGCGCGATCCCTAACAAGGCTGTTACACAACGTCACAGCAGCGTCATTGCTGGTCCATAGCGTATACAGCCATGTCCACAAAGATGTATACAGCTGCGGCGCCCGTCTCCCCGGTGAGGGTGTCCGCCACCGATCGCGTTCGTGCCGCACTGGGCCGCATCGACGAGGTGGATCGACCCGAGGTGTGGATCACGCTGCGCAGCGCCGACGATCTTCTCGCCGACGCCGCCGAAGTGGACGCACGGGTCGCCGCCGGTGAGTCCCTTCCCTTCGCCGGTCTGGTCGTGGCGGTCAAGGACAACGTGGACGTGGCGGGAATCCCGACCACTGCGGCATGTCCCGAGTTCGCGTACGTCCCGGAGGAAACCGCTTCGGGTGTCGAGCGTCTGGTCGCCGCCGGCGCCGTCGTGCTGGGTAAGACCAACCTCGACCAGTTCGCCACCGGTCTCGTCGGCACCCGCAGCCCGTACGGGGCGGTGCGGTGCGCGTGGGATCCCGAGAAGGTCTCGGGCGGTTCGAGTTCCGGTTCGGCGGCCGCGGTGGCGCTCGGCATCGCCGACATCGGGCTGGGCACCGACACGGCCGGTTCGGGACGGGTACCCGCCGCGCTGCACGGAATCGTCGGCATCAAGGCCACTCTCGGCGTCATCCCGGTGCACGGCCTGGTCCCGGCCTGCGTCGACTACGACTGCCTCACGGTCTTCGCGACGTCGCTCGACCTGGCGGCGACCGCGGTCCGGATCATGGCCGGACCCGAACCCCGCGACCCGCGCAGCAGGACCTGGCCCGCGGATGTACGACTCGCCGCGCCGAACACTCTGCGCGTCGCGGTGCCGCGCGCCGAGGATCTCGAAGCGTTGTGTGAGGAGTACCGCGACGCCTTCGCCCGCACGGTGACCGCGGCACGCGAATCCGGCATCGAGATCGCAGAGGTGGTCATCTCACCGCTGCTCGATGCTGCCCTGCTTCTCTACGACGGTGCCGTGGTGGCCCAGCGCTACGCGGCCGTCGGCGAGTTCCTGTCGACGGCACCGGAGGGTGCCGATCCCACGGTCGCCGCGATCGTCGCCGGCGCGAAGAAGCCTGCCGCCTACGAACTCGTCGAGGATCTCGACACCCTCATCCACGTGAAGGCGTTCGCGCGTGAACTGCTCGCCGGGTTCGACGGGTTGCTGCTCCCGACGACGACGGAACACCCGACGATCGCCGCGGTGCAGGCCGATCCGATCGCCATCAATCGTCGGATGGGCACCTACACCAACTTCTGCAACCTGCTGGACATGACGGCGGTGGCGGTGCCCGGTGCGCCGACACCGGCCGGTGAGCCGTTCGGGGTCATGGTCGTGGTCCCGGCCTTCGGCGACCAGGTGGCCGTGGACGTCGCGGCCGCGCTGAACGGTGTGGACGCACCGCGCGTGGTCGAGTCCGGCGTCGAACTCGCGGTCTTCGGAGCGCACCTGCGCGGTCAACCGCTGCACTTCCAGCTCGAGGAACTCGGGGCGCGCTTCGTCGAGGAGGTGTACACCTCCGACGCGTACCGCCTCGCCGCGTTGAACACGACGCCGCCGAAGCCGGGCCTGGTGCGTCACGCACCGGGCGAGGGCGCCGCCATCGTCGGTGAACTGTTCCGGTTGTCGGAGGCCGGACTGGGTCGGTTCCTCGCCGCGCTGCCCGCCCCGATGACGTTGACGAGTGTCGAACTGGCGGACGGACGGTGGGTCGTCGGCTTCGGCTGCACGCAGGACGCAGCCGCCGACGCGGTGGACATCACCGAGTTCGGCGGCTGGAAGGCATACCGGGCGTCCTGACCCCGGCTCCGGAGTGCAGTTCTCATCGGCGAATTCGCGCATCGTCGACGACAACTGCACACCGGACGACGTGATCAGCGGGGTGGCGGATCGACCTTCACGCCGCCGCCCTCGTGTTCTGGTCCGGCGTCGGGATGGTCGGCGGGCAGACGGTCGCGGAACCGTGCGGCCTCGCTGGGAACGGGACCGCCGGTGGGGTCCTGCGAACGACGATACGGTCCGGGCTTCGGACGGGGCTTGCCGCCCGGGAAGGCGAGCCGGGCGATGGTGCGGTGCACCATGAACCACTGCTTGCCCAATCGCCCCGAGTTGTAGGGCAGTTCGTAACGCTCGCAGATGTCCTTGACCTTCGGCGCGACCTCCGCGTAACGGGTGCTCGGCATGTCGGGGAACAGGTGATGCTCCACCTGGTAGCCGAGATTGCCGCTGAGGATGTGGAACAGCGGGGTGCCTTCGATGTTCGCGGCGCCGACGAGTTGCCGCACGTACCACCCTCCACGCGACTCGTTCTCGACCTCCTTCTTCGAGAAGGTATAGGTCTGGTCCGGGAAGTGCCCGCAGAAGATGATCGCGTGCGCCCACACGTTGCGGATGATGTTGGCCGTGATGTCGGCGAGAACCGTCGCGAGGAAGGTCTTCTCGACACCGGGCAGATACCGGTCGGCGAGATGGGCTGCGGTACGAAACTTTCCGGACCGGCCCTTGCCCATCGGTCCCTTGCTCATCGACCGCAGTCGCCGGCCCAGACGCGAGGTCTTCGGCTGGGGCAACCGGCCCTGCAGCGCGACCTGCGCGAGACCGAACAGCGCGGCGCTCACCAGCGGCCAGCCGACGTAGTCCTTGACGAACTGCGCGCGGGCCTTGCCGAAGATGCCCTTCAGCTCCTCGATCACCTGACCGGTCGACTTCTCGCCGGCCCACAACGCCTCGAGGTCGAGGTCGTGCAGCGCCACACCCCATTCGAAGAGCACGGTGAGCAGCGCGTTGTAGAGAGGTTGCGCCAGGTAGACGGGGTGCCACTTCTGGTGCGGGTCGATCCGCATGATCTCGTAGCCGAGATCCTTGTCGAGGCCGCGGATGTTCGTGAACGTGTGGTGGATGTAGTTGTGCGAGTGCTTCCACGCCTCCGCGGTGGAGGCGGTGTCCCAGTCCCACACCGACGAGTGGATGTCCGGATCGTTCATCCAGTCCCACTGGCCGTGCATGACGTTGTGGCCGATCTCCATGTTCTCGAGGATCTTCGCCACTCCGAGACAGGCTGTCCCGGCCACCCAGGCGGGCTTGTACGACGACGCGAAGAGCAGTAACCGCCCCGCGACGACCAACTGCCGTTGCGCGGCGATGACGTTCTTGATGTACTGCCGGTCCTTGTCGCCGAGACTCGAGTACACCTCGTCGTGGATGGCGTCGAACTCCTTGGCGATCTGCTCGAGATCGTCGTCGCTCAGATGCGCGAGCGGACTGTGTGGTTCCCGCGTCCCGGTGTCGGCCCTGTCGATGCTTCTCGTCACGACGCCCCCTGCTTCGAAGCCGGTTGCTTCACAGTTCTATTTCGATGTCACCCTCCGCGGTGTGGATGCAGGTACGCACCGCAGCCCCGGTGGGCTCGCTCACCTCGTCGGTCCGCAGGTCCCGGAGTTGCCCGGATTTCAGCGTTCCGACGCACGTGTGGCAGATGCCGATACGGCAGCCGTATGGCAACTTCAGGCCGGCGTTCTCGCCTGCGACCAGGATGGGTGTTCCCCCGTCGCACTCCACCTCTTTCTCGCTGTCGAGGAAGTGGATGGTGCCGCCCTCGCCGCTCCCGGCATTCCCACCGATGATCGGCTGGAAACGTTCGAGGTGGAATCTTTCGGGATCACCGTGTTCGTCCCAGTGTTCTTCGAGGGCGTCGAGCAGGTCGCGCGGGCCCGAGCAGAAAGCGTCGCGTTCGCGCCAGTCGGGGCACAGATCGCCGAGGTCGTCGGGGGTGATGCGGCCGCGGTCGCCGCTGAGCCACAGCTCGAGACGCATTCCGGGATGCCGCTCGTCGAGGTCGCGCAGGGTCGAGCCGAAGATCACCTCGTCCTCGGTGTGGGCGGAATGCACGACGACGACGTCGTCGATGCGGTCGCGGTGGTCGAGGCTGCGCAGCATGCTCATGATCGGGGTGATCCCGCTGCCCGCGCTGATGAACAGCATCTTCGCGGGCAGCGGGTCGGGCAGGGTGAACACGCCCTCGACCTCACCGAGGCGGACGATGTCGCCGGGCTCGAGTTTGCGGACCAGGTACGGCGAGACCACGCCGTTCTCGACGAGTTTGGGTGTGACGCTGATGAGCCCGTCGACCGGATCGGGGTCGGAGGTGAGCGAGTACGCGCGCCAGTGGTAGACCCCGTCGATGACCACCCCGAGCCGCACGTACTGGCCCGGCTCGTGACCGCGCCACTCGTAGGCCGGGCGGATGAGCACCGATGCGGCGTCGCCGCCCTCGGGGACGACCCGCTCCACACGACCGCGCAGTTCGCGGGTCGTCCAGAGCGGGTTGATCATCTCGAGATAGTCGTCGGGCCGCAGAGGTGTGAACAGGTGCCGCACCGTGCGCAGCAACCATCTCCGAACCGGGTGCACGTGTGGGCGAGCGCCGCGTTCCGCCATGGCGCAACACTACGCGGGCGCGCACACCTCACGTGCACATTCGTCGCCGATGTGGGATCGGTGACAGCTCAGCGCAGGATCGTCAGCTGCACCACGGAATCGGCGTTCGCGACGAGGCGGTGCACGATGCCGGCGTCGACGTGGACGGCGGTACCCGGTACGAGCGACACGGTCTCGTCGGCGGTGCTGAACGAGATGTCGCCGGTGACGGCCTGCACGAGGATCGGAGCGCCGGCCTTGTGGTCGTCCATCGTCTGCCCGGCGACGAAGGACAGACGTACCACGGTGGCACCGGTGACCGCCGCGAGCTTCTCGATGCGTGGCCCGCTCCCCTCGCCCGCGTTGAGCTCCGCGAGCCCCTCGATACGGGTGAGCTTGCCCTCGACCTGCTGTGTACTCATCACGCTTCCTTCTTCGTGGCGACGATCTCGATCGCGACCAGATGCTTCTTGTACTTCGTGAACGTCGACCGCATCTGGAGCACCCGGCTGCGGGCGTCGGAGTCGCGAAGGACGTTGCGAACGAACTTCAGGGTGCCGGGCAGGCCCTCGTCGGCGAGGATGCGCTTGGGTTCGAGCAGCGCCATGGGAGCGAAGCCGATCTTCTCGACCTCGAATCCGTTCTCCTCGAACAGGGTCCGCCATTCCGCGGCGGTGAGCGGGCGGGCGTTGACCTTGATCGAGCGCGCGAGCGACGTGCGGATCTCGGTCTTGACCTCGTCATCGACCTCGTCGGGTTCGATCGCGAGTTCGTGGATGGCGTACCGGCCGCCCACACGTAGCACCCGGCGGGCCTCCTGCACGATCTCCGCCTTGTGCCTGTCGGTCTGCATGGTCAGCATCGCCTCGCCGACCACGACGTCGGCGACCTCGTCGTCGAGTCCGGTCTTCGACGCCTCGCCGCTGACCACACTGCCTCCGCCGGCGATGGCCTTGCGCGTCAGTTCGGCTGCCGTCTCGTCGGATTCGACTCCGGTGTAGCTGCCGGGCGAGTACGCGAGGATCTCCTGCGCCGTCCGGCCGAGGCCGGGCGCGAACTCGACGACGTCCGCGCCACGCAACCTCGCGTCGGCGAGCACGCGTGCCGTCAGTTCCTTACCGCCGGGCCGCAGCACACGCTTGCCCAGGCGGGCGAGCAGCCAGTGTCCCGGCAGGTGGGCGGTGTCCCTACCCGCAAGGGGGAGAGCGTCTTCCGATGCGTGCTTGTCCGCCATGTTCTGCACTCCTTCTCGCGAGGGCAAGGGTGGCTACGGTTCCGAGGCTCTCCGGACCGGTCGTAACGTGGACGGTGCGTCGGTTGTCGCCTCCATGGCGCCGACTATAGAGGATTTTCCTCCTTTTAATAAGGTGACCCTCACCTGAGAGTCACCGCGGGCGCGACGGGAGAGGGGACTTGGCACGGCGGGTGAAGCAACTCGAGCGGATTCTCGGCCTGTTGCGGGAGTCCTCGGGCCCGGTCGACGCCCATCATCTCGCCGCCACGCTCGACCTGCACGTCACGACCGTCCGCTTCCATCTCGCGGGCCTCGGGGAGGAAGGTCTCGTCCGCACCCGGCAACTTCCGACCGAGCGGGTCGGGCGCCCGCGCCTCGGCTACGTCGCGGTGAAGGAACCGTCCTACACCGATCTCGTCGCGCTGCTCGCCGCGCGGATCGGGGGCACCCCCACCGAGCGCGAGGACAAGGCGTTCGAGGTGGGCTCGGACTGGGCGGGCATGCTCGCCCTCGCCCTCGCCCTCGCCCTCGCCCTCGCACCCGCGCCGACCGTCGACGCCGGCACGCTCGTCATCGACGCCCTGCAACAGTTGGGTTTCGAGACGCAGAGCGCGACGAACGCCTTCGGCACCCACAGCCTCACGTTGTGCACGTGCCCGCTCGCGGAGATCGCCCGCACGAATCCCGAAGTGGTGCACGGCATCCAACGCGGATTGATCCAGCGTGTCCTCGACGACCACGCCGACCTGCTGCGCAGCCGCTACACCGTCGACGTCCGGCCCGACCCGCAGGACGGTAACTGTCTCGTGCAGCTGGTGCTGCGCCCGGAGAAGGGCGGAACGACGTCAGCCCGCGACGACGGTCGAGTCGTCACGGGCTGAGCCGGTACATCCGAGCGGGGATCCGCCCACACGGAAGAAGGGTGAACGCGGGGCCTCGGGTCGGCCCCGCATCCTCAGAAGTTGATCATGTGTCCTGCGAGACCATGGATGGCCTCCTGCAGCGCCTCGCTCAGAGTCGGGTGCGTGTGGACGTTGCGCGCGAGCTCGTTGACCGTGAGGTCCCACTTCTGGGCCAGGGTCAGCTCGGGCAGCAGCTCCGAGACGTCGGGGCCGATGAGGTGGCCGCCGATGAGCTCACCGTGGGTCTTGTCGGCGATGAGCTTGACGAAGCCGTTGGGATCGCCCAGACCGTGCGCCTTGCCGTTGGCGGTGAACGGGAAGGTCGCGACCTTCACGTCGTAGCCCTCGGCCTTCGCCTGCTCCTCGGTGAGACCGAAGGAGGCGACCTGCGGCTGGCAGAAGGTCGCACGCGGCATCATGCGGTAGTCGCCGAGCTCGAGGGTCTCGGCACCGCCGATGGTCTCGGCCGCGACCACGGCCTGCGCCTCCGCGACGTGCGCGAGCTGAAGCTTCGCGGTGACGTCGCCGATGGCGTAGATACCCTTGACGTTGGTGCGCATGCGCTCGTCGATCGCGATGGCACCGCGGTCGGTGAGCTCGACGCCGGTGTTCTCGAGGCCGTAGCCCTCGACGCGCGGCGCGAAGCCGACCGACTGCAGCACCTTGTCGACCGTGACGGTCTCGACGTTGCCGGACTTGTTGTCCTTGATCTCGACGGTCACCTTCGAACCGTCGTCCGAGATCTTCTGCACCGCGGCACCGGTCTTGATGGTGATGCCGAGCTTCTTGTACGCCTTGGCGATCTCCTTGGAGACGTCGGCGTCCTCGTTGGGCAGTGCGCGGTCGAGGAACTCGACGATGGTGACGTCGACCCCGTAGTTCTTCAGGACGTAGCCGAACTCCATGCCGATGGCACCGGCACCGACGATGACGATGGACTCGGGGAGGTCGCGGGTGAGGATCTGCTCCTCGTAGGTGACGACGTTGTCGCTGAGCTCGGTGCCCGGCAGCAGCTTGGTGACGGAGCCGGTGGCGATGATGACGTTGTCGAAGGTCACCTGTTCGGTGCCGCCCTTGGTGAGGGTCACCTCGATGGTCTTGGCGTCGACGAACGAGCCCTTACCGTCGTATTCGGTGATCTTGTTCTTCTTCATGAGGAAGTGCACGCCCTTGGTGCGCCCGTCCGCGACCTTGCGGCTGCGGTCGTAGGCGGCACCGAAGTCGAAGGACACGTCTCCCGAGATGCCGAAGGTCTTGGCCTCTTTGTTGAAGAGATGTGCCAGCTCGGCGTTGCGGAGAAGTGCCTTCGAGGGGATGCAGCCGACGTTCAGGCAGACACCACCCCAGTACTTCTGCTCGATGATGGCGGTGCTCAGTCCCAGCTGTGCCGCGCGGATAGCAGCGACGTACCCACCGGGACCGGCTCCGAGGACAACGACGTCATAGTGTGAGGTCACGGATATACAGGGTAGTCCCGCCCGATTCCGGTGTCTGCCGATGGTCCGGTTACCTGCCGGTAGCTACCGGGCCGGAGCCGAATACCGCTTCGCTCCGCTGACCGGTGACGTGCGCGCCGACGTACTCGACGTCGCCGAACAGTCCCGCGCAATCCACCGCCGGCATCCCTGGCTGAGCCAGGTCACAGCATCGACGCTCGGCCCGAACTCGATGCGGTATCTCGACCACCTCGTCGGCGCCCTCGCCCCCGCCGGACTCGACCCGACCGCGACGATGACCGGAGTCGCCCTCCTGTCGGGGTGGGTCACCAACTTCGCCGCGCAGGAGGCCGCCGGGATGTCTGCAGGGGCGGCCGGCGGCGGAGCCGCGCACATCGCCGCAATGCTCGAGCACGGCGACTACCCGCATCTCACCGCCCTGATGACCGGCGCGTCCGCCGGAGGATCCGCAGGTGATGTCGCAGATGCGGACAGCCGCAGCGGTGCGGACGACGGATCCGATGCGAACGACCGTGCGTTCCGCGCCGGCATCGACGCGCTCCTGTTCGGCATCGCGCCGACCCGCTGACATCAGCTGCCGGCTCCCTGCAAGCGCCGGAGTGATGATCACGGACCGAGCGCGCGGAGACATTCTTGGCGACCACTTGGTGCGCGACGATCTCCGGCGCCCGCTCGGCACCAAGCCGGTTCCAAGTCCGGCCGCGCACGCTACCGACATGACTTCCGCATCCCTCACCCCGCGCCTCACCACCGACGACGACCTGCTCGGAATGCGGCTCGCGCACCGCGTGATCCTCCGCGACGTCACCCGGCTCCGCGAACTGGCGGACCGGATGCTCGCAGATCCGTCGAGCTTCGACAGGGCCCGCTACGCGGCGACCGCCGACTATGTCGGACTGTTCGTCGCGAGTCTCTACCACCATCACAACGTGGAGGACCTCGCACTCTGGCCGCTGATCACCGCGTCGGCCGGACCCCACGTCGACTTCACCGAACTCACCGACGACCACGACGAACTCGACCCGCTCCTCGACGAACTCGGCGAATTCACCCGCGGGCTCCCCGACCCCGCGGCAGTGGCCGGCTTCGCACGCACCCTCCGCACGCTGAGTGAGCACCTCCACGAGCACATCGCGGACGAGGAGCGAACGGTCTTCCCGCTCATCACCGGGCACGTCTCCGCCGACGCGTGGCAGCGGTTCGAGAAGGACGCCCAGCGCGGTGGCCGGGCCGACTTCGACCTCACCCGCTTCTTCGCCGTGATGACCGAGGACGAGACCGAGCGGGTCCGCCGCGAACTGCCCCTTCCGGTGCGACTGATGGTCGCGGTCTTCTCCCGTCGGCAACGACGCCGCGAGCGTGCGGTGTTCGGCTGACCCTGCTGTTCGGCTGACCCTGCTGTTCGGCTGACCCTGCTGTTCGGCTGACCCTGCTGTTCGGCTAACCCAGGATCCCGCGGTCGTAGGCGACTGCGACCGCGGCCGCCCTGTCCTTCACCTCGAGCTTCGCGAAGACGTGGGTCAGGTGGGTCTTCACGGTCGCCTCGCTGATGAACAGCTCCTGGGCGATGGCCCGGTTCGAGGTGCCCTTCGCGACGAGCGCCAGCACCTCACGCTCCCGGGCGCTGAGCGCCTGCGGGGCGGTGGGTGTCCGCATGTGGTTCATCAACCGCGACGCGACCACCGGCGACAAGACGGTCCGTCCCTCTGCCGCGGCCCGCACCCCGGCGAACAGGTCGTCCCGCAGAGCGTCCTTGAGCAGGTAGCCGGTCGCGCCGGCCTCGATCGCAGGCACGGTGTCGGCGTCCGTGTCGTAGGTCGTCAGCACCAGGACGCGACTGCGCGCACCTCGCGCGACGAGTTCGGTGATCGCCTGCACTCCCCCGCCTCCCGGCATCCGCAGGTCCATGAGCACCACGTCGGGGTCGAGTTCGAGCGTGAGGGTCACGGCCTCCGGACCGGAGGCAGCCTCTCCGACCACGTCGAATTCCGGGGATGCGGCGAACATTCCGCGCAGGCCGTCCCGCACGACGGGGTGGTCGTCGACGATCAGCACGGTGATCTCGTCCGCGTCGGTCACGACATCCTCCCGGCCCTGATCAGCGGCACCCGCACCGAGACCGCGGTCCCCACACCCGGTTCGGACTCGACGTCCACGACGCCGGCGATCCGGTCGGCACGGGACTGCATGCCCCGCAACCCGAATCCGTCGCCCGGTGTCGCGCACGGATCGAAACCGCATCCGTCGTCCCGGATGTCCACACTCACTTCGTCGTCCATATAGGACACCGTGACACCGGCACGGTGTGCGGAGGAATGCTTGGCGACGTTCGCGAGGGCCTCCTGGGTGATGCGGAACAACGTCACGCCGATGTCGTCGTGCAACGGTTCGGTGGTGCCCGTGACCGTGAGATCGACCCGGATCCCGTGTTCGGCCGACCATCTCTCCACCTCGTGGGCCAGCGCATCGTCGAGCGTGCGGTGCTCGAGTGCCTCGGGAGCGAGATTGCGCACCGAGCGGCGGGCATCGCCGAGGCTGCGTCGTGCAAGGTCCGTGGCCCTCTCGACGTGGCGCCGCGCCGCCTCCGGATCGGCGGTGTCCTGTGCCGCCTGCAACTGCGTGACGATCCCGGCCAGGCCCTGGGCGAGGGTGTCGTGGATCTCCGCGGCGAGCCGGCGGCGCTCGTCGTCGATCCCCGCTTCCCGGGCATGCACCAGCAGCTGCGCGTGCAGGGCCTGGTTCTCGGACAGCGCGTTCTCGAGTCGGACGTTGGTGCGTTCGAGTTCGGTGATCGCAGCGAGCCGTTCGAGACTTCGCTGCTCGTCGCGTTCGGCGAGCCTCATCATCAGCATGGAAATCGAGGCGTTGAGCACGACGAGGAGCCCGAACGCGATCCACATCGTCGTGTCGTCCGGCGGCAGACCACCCGCCTGCGAACCCGCCACCGTCACGGCGGTGACGATCAGCCCGAACCGGATCCAGCGGTCCGGCAGCATCGCGTGGGCATCGAAGTAGCCGGAGGCCGCGTAGATCGCGAAGAACGGGTTGAGCCAGCTCAGGACGAACGCCAGTGCGGACCGGAGCAGGTAGTAGACCGCGTCGCCCTCCGGCATCGACCGGCGGCGGCGACCGCGCCACAGTTCCAGACCCACCGCCACCGCGGTGAGCACCGCTGCCGTGTACCGCTCGGCGGGACTCATCAACAACGTCGCGGTGCCGACGGACAGGACGGTGCCGGTCGCGAGCATCCCCACCGGCGCCCATCTGTAGGTCCGAAGCCACGGATCGTCGGTGGTCGTCGGTGCCGTCATGGCTTCCAGGATGACGGTCGACGCCGTCACTGCCAACGGAACCACCGGATCGCCACGCCGGTCAGGACGACGGTCCAACCCACCACGACCGCGATGCCACCGAGGTTCGGCAGGCCGCCCGCGGCGGTCTCGTCGAGCAGTTGCGCTGCGGCACCGAAGGGTGTCAGCTCCACGATCCGTCGCAGTAGCTCGGGCATCGCCTGCACCGGAAGCCATACGCCCGCACTGAACATCAACGGGAAGAACACGATCGTGCCCAGCGTCTGGGCGATCCGCACGGACGGTGCCACCGCAGCCAGTGTCCCTCCCGCGCTCAGTGCCGCAGCGAGAGTGACGAGTACCGCGAGTGCGTATCCCCACGGCTGGGCGGGGAAGGCGACTCCGAAGGCCGCCCGACCGACGATCAGTGCGAGGAAGACCGACGCCAGGACCGCGATCGCGTGCACCACGATCTGTGCGGTCAGCAGGTGCGACGGACTCGCCGGGGTCACGGCGAGCCTGCGGAGGATTCCCCGTTCTCGGTACGACGACAACACCGCGGGCATCGTCTGGACACCGGCCACGATCATCGCGAGGAGGATCGCCACGGGGACGTACAGATCGATCACCCGCAGACCACCGAGGTCCGGATCCGGTTCCCGGAAACCGGGAATCAGGCCGAGGATCACGAGCAACAGCGTGGGGAAGACGAGGATCCAGAAGAGCGCCCCGGGTTCCCGCGTGAACAGTCGTGCCTCGGTACGCAGAACGGCGGTCGATGCGGACATCGCCGGGGTGCTCGTCGTCGACGTCTCGACGAGCCTGGTGCGGACGGTCGGGTCGGTCATGACGTGCTCCTGGTGTCGGTGAGATCGAGGTAGGCGTCGTCGAGGGTCGCTTCGGCGATGCGGAGGCGTTCGGCCGTGACGCCGAGGCGTGCCAACAGGCCGAGTACCGCGTGGATCGACTCCTCACTGCCTTCGACGGCCACCCGTTCCCGGGCGGTGTGCACGGAGACGACGCCGGGCTGGGCTTCGAGGAGCGCGGGGTCGAGCGGACCGGACGGGTGGAACGAGACCACGATCGCTGCGGACGACTGCCCGATCAGCTGGGCCGGGGTCCCCAGCGCACGGATGCGCCCGGAATCGAAGATCGCGACACGGTCGCAGAGGCGTTGTGCCTCTTCCATGAAATGTGTGACGAGCAGGACGGTGACGCCGGAATCACGCACCTCCTCGATCAGTTCCCAGGTGTCACGGCGCCCACGCGGGTCGAGTCCGGTGGTGAGTTCGTCGAGGACGACGACGCGCGGTGAACCGATGAGTGCCAGTGCGATGAACAACCGCTGTTTCTGGCCCCCGGACAGTTTCGTGAACGGGGTGTCGAGCATGCGGCCGAGTCCGAGGCGTTCGGCGAGCACATCGCCGTCCGCGGGTCGGGCGTAGAAGGCCGCGTACAACCGGAGGGCCTCGCGCACGGTCAATTTCGGCTGCAGCTCACTCTGCTGCAACTGCGTGCCGAGCAGTTCGGTGACGGCCCGGTGGTCGCGGACCGGGTCGAGGCCGGCGACGCGGACGGTGCCCTCATCGGGTTTTCGCAGACCCGAGATGTGTTCGACGGAGGTCGTCTTCCCGGCCCCGTTCGGACCGAGGATCCCGAAGATCTCACCTTCGTGGATCTCGAAGCTCACGCCGTCCACGACGGCGCGACCTCCGTACGACTTGTGCAGATTGTTCACTTCGACGATCGGCATGCATCGAGCGTCGCGCGGAGCACCGGTCCCGCACATCGTCCGTCCGTCTCGATCGGATGTCCCCCGATCGGATGATGGCGAGGGTCATCCGGTTCGGGCATGATGTCGCCGTGCGTGTTCCCCGTCGAAATCAACCCGCGCGGCGCGAGGCCGCTCGGGTGTTCGACACGGGAGAACCCACATGGAATACAACGCAATGATCGAAATCGACGCCGACCTCGATCTCCTGACCGACGACGAGACCGTCGACCTCATCGAACCGATCGTCCCGCACCACGGGGCGGTGGGCCGCAGCGACAACGGTCGCGCCCAGCTCATCATCACCGTCGACGCCGTCGACGCGATCCACGCCCTGCGGTTCGTGCGCGACCTGATGCAGGACTCGTACTCGTCCTACCGCGTGAACGCGGTGGATGTATTGCCCACCAGCGCGTTCGACGCGATCTACGGTTTCGGCGACTACTCCGCCTGATACGGGAGCGCGGTGAGGGTCCGCGCTGCGCGGACCCTCACTTGCGGCGCCCGAACCTGCGCATGCCGAGCAGGTAGCGCGGGATCGACCGGAACGGGACCCGCACCGGCCAGTCGTCGGGACGGAAGTACGCCTCGGTGCCGCCGTCGACCACCACGACGCTGCCCGTCATGAAGTCCGCCGCCGGGGACAGCATGAATTCGACCCACTGCGCGATCTCGTCGGGCTTCCCGAAGCCCCCGAGTGGAACGGGGAAGCTCTCCACCACCTTCCCGAGGGGGCTCTCGAGTTGCGCGTCGAGCAGCGGGGTGGAGATCGCTCCGGGCGCGAGGATGTTGAGGCGGATGCCGGCACCCGCCCACTCGGGGGTGACCGCGGCGCGTCGCGCCCATCGGGTCACGGCGATCTTCGACGCCGCATAGGTGAACGGCGGGCCCGCCTGCGAGATGCGGGTGGTGTGCGCGACGCCCTTGTCCATGTCGCCGGCGAGGAATGCCTTCACCGCCGAGTTCGGCACGCCGGGAGTCGTGGTCGTCGAATTGGATCCGAACACCACGACCTTGCTGTTCGCGGAGGCGGCCAGAGCTGCTCGCCATCCGACGAGCAGGTCGATCACGCCGCGCACGTTGACCTGCGCGATGATCTTCTCCTTGCCGGGGGTGGGGCCCAGGCCCGCGGCGAGCACGGCACCGTCGAGGCGGCTGCCCGCCAGCTCGAGCGTGGCCCGGACGGCGTGGGAACGGCCCTCCGGAGTGGATAGGTCCGCCGTGACCTCGGTGTCCTTCAGGTCGATGCCGATCACCGTGTGCCCGGCGGCCCGCAGCCGCTCCGCGCTCGCCCGGCCCATTCCCGAGGCGGCACCCGTCACCGCATAAGCCGCCATGTGCCCCTCCATCGTTGGATTCGGGGCACGTTACAGCGAGGCGACCGCCTCGTGCAGCAGGGCGACGTACCGAGCGAGACCTGCCGCGTCGAGGACATCCGGGGAGGTCGTCACCGACAGGGTCACGGTGTCGCCGATCCCGTGCACGCCGTGGGTGAGCGCCTGCACGGGCGACAGGCCCGGGAAGCCCGAGGTGAACCGCACCCGCCCGCCACCGAGTTCCAGGTCGGCCGGACCTCGGTAGACGCTCGACACGACGGTGTTGCCCGTGACGGTGGGTGGGACGACGGACAGGTCGAGTCGGTCGGTACCGAACCGCAGCAACGGTGCGGGGACGTGGTCGTCGGTGCGGACCCGGATCGCCATGGCGGGGTGCCGCGCACGGATCCGCTGCAACGCCAGGTCGGCGGCGATCGCCGCGGCACGTGCGTGCGGGTCGCGGATCGCGCAGTGCAGGTCGACGCCGACGTTGCGGTAGCTGTTGCGGGCCGTGCCCGGCGCCACCGCGACCGGCACCTCGGCGGACAGTTCGTCGACGCCGAGGAACTGCGACAGGGCAGCGCCGATGGCCGTGAGCGCGCCGATGGTGACCGTGCCGACGCTGCGCAGGGCGGCGGAGTCGAACACGAGTGTGCGGACCGTCCGCCGCGGCCCGGGTGCGGTGTTCACAGCGACCAGCGCCCTCCCCGGGGTGGGTGGCGGCACCGAGGGGTCGGCGAGCTGTCGCGCCGCATCCACCGACCGCCGCCCGTCGGCGATCACCCGTGGAATCGAGAACGGCAGCCGCAGGACGGCACGCGTAAGCATCCCGGCGGGCGAGAGGGCGCGCGGCGGTGTCGTGGGTGTCGCGGTGCCCGCCAGCAGATCGCGGGCGAGCGCGGAGGAGCGCACCCCGTCGGCGAAGGCGTGCGACATCTGCAGGACGACCACGAGGGCGGGACCGTTCCCTCGCGGAGCACCCGTGACATGTGGGAAGACGTGCAGTCGCCACGGCGAGACGGTGACGTCGACGCGGGTCGCGACGAGCCCGGACAGCGCGACGAGCATCTGTTCGTAGCTGCCGGATTCGTGGACGACGAACCGGTCTTCTGCTTGGGTGTGCGCTGCCCAGTAGGGATAGTCGAGACCCGCGGGTACCTCGACCATCCGTACCTGCAGCTCCCCCATCACCGCCGCCCGCGACCGCAGTTCGTCGAGCACGTCGGCGACCGGAGTCGCGGGGGCGTCGAAACAGTAGAGGGCGAACAGGTCGCCCGGGATGCGGTCGCCGAGCCATTCCCGGCGCGCGTCCGACGGATGCATCTGCACGAGGTCACAGTCTGCCTGCCGCCGGAGGCACGTGCGGGGCGGGTATGAATGGATCATGAGCGACGACACGACCGATCCGTACCTATGGCTCGAGGACGTCACCGGCGAGGAACAACTCGACTGGGTGCGTGCCCGGAACGACCGAACGGTCGAGGAGTACACCCGCACCGAGAGCTTCACCGACCTCGAATCCCGCATCCGCGAGATCCTCGACACCGACGCCCGCATCCCCTATGCGCGTCGGCGGGGCGAGTACCTCTACAACTACTGGCGGGACGCCGAGCACGTACGCGGCCTGTGGCGTCGCACGACGATGGAGCAGTACCTGCGCGACGAACCCGAATGGGACGTCCTCGTCGACCTCGACGCCGTCGCCGAGGAAGAGGGCGAGAACTGGGTGTGGTCGGGTGCCCAGGTGCTGCGGCCCGATCAGACCCGCGCGCTCATCAGCTTGTCGCGCGGTGGTGCCGACGCGAGTGTGATCCGCGAGTTCGATCTCGTCGAGCGACGATTCGTCTCGGGCCCGGACAGTTTCGAACTACCCGAGGCGAAGACGGACATCGGGTGGATCGACTCCGACACCGTCTATGTGGGAAGCGATTTCGGCGACGGATCGCTCACCGACTCGGGTTATCCGCGACTCGCGAAGCGTTGGCGGCGCGGCACTCCGATCGATGAGGCCGAGACGGTCTTCGAAGGTGAGCGCACCGATGTTGCTGTCTCCGCCTGGTACGACAACACTCCCGGATACGAGCGCAGCTTCGTCGACCGCGCGATCGACTTCTACCGGGCGCAGCGTTTCGAACTCACCGCGGACGGCGAGCTCGTCGAACTGGATGTTCCCGACGACGCGCGGGTGAGCGTGTACCGCGACCACCTGCTCGTGCGCACCCGCTCCGAATGGCTCGGCCATCCCGCCGGCACGCTGCTCGCCGCGAACTATCCGGCCTTCCTCGCCGGCTCGCGTGAGGTGACGGTGCTGTTCGCCCCGGACGAGCACACCTCGCTCGAGCAGTACGCGTGGACGCAGAATCACCTGCTCGTCGTCACACTGCGCGACGTGCAGACCCGCGTGCGGGTGCTCACACCGGGTGAGGACGGTTGGTCGGACGAGGAACTGCCCGACGTCCCCGATGCCACGTCGACTTCGATCATCGACGTCGATCCGCTCAACAGCGACGACTTCTTCCTCAACTCCAGCGGTTTCACGATCCCTGCGACCCTGCTGTCGGGGACGGTCGGCGGCCCGGTGGAGGCGATCAAGCAGGCCCCGTCGTTCTTCGACGCCGAGGGCATCACCGTCGAGCAGTTCTTCGCGACGTCCGACGACGGCACGCAGGTGCCCTACTTCGTGGTCGGCAGCAACACCGGAACCCCGTCGCCCACACTGCTGTACGGGTACGGCGGGTTCGAGAACTCGATGGTGCCGGCCTACAGCGGCGGCGTCGGGCGGGCGTGGCTCGAGAAGGGCTACACCTACGTCATCGCGAACATCCGCGGTGGCGGCGAGTACGGACCCAGCTGGCACACGCAGGCCCTGAAGGAAAACCGGCACAAGGTCTTCGAGGACTTCGCCGCGGTCGCGAAGGATCTCGTCGCGCGCGGGATCACGACGGCCGAGCAGCTCGGCACCCAGGGCGGCAGCAACGGCGGTCTGCTCATGGGCGTGATGCTCACCCGCTATCCCGAACTGTTCGGGGCGATCGTGTGCCAGGTGCCGCTGCTCGACATGAAGCGCTACCACCTGCTGCTCGCCGGTGCGTCGTGGATGGCCGAGTACGGCGACCCCGACAACCCCGCGGAGTGGGAGTTCCTGTCGAAGTACTCGCCGTACCAGAACACCGACCCGGATGCCGACTACCCGCCGATCCTCGTCACCACGTCGACGCGCGACGACCGGGTGCATCCCGGCCATGCGCGGAAGATGGTGGCGCGGCTCGAAGAGCAGGGTCACGAGGTCCGGTACTACGAGAACATCGAGGGCGGCCACGGCGGCGCTGCCGACAACGCCCAGGCGGCGTTCAAGTCGGCGCTGACGTTCACCTTCCTGGCGGACAAGCTCGCGAACCGGTGAACTTCGGGGAGGCTGTGTGCGTTCTCGTCGAGAAAGACGCACACAACCTCCCTCATCTCGCCGGTCCGGTGGACTCGCGGACGACGAGCTGCGTCGGGAGCACGAGTTCGTCGGCCACCGCGACCCGCTCGTAGGCCTGCCGGGCGAGCATCTCGATGGCGCGCGCCCCGGCGTCCTCGGTGCGTTCGGCGAGCGTGGTGAGCGACGGCCGGCACAGGTCGGAGCCGAAGATGTTGTCGAATCCGACCACGCTCACGTGCTCCGGGACGGACACCCCGCGTTCCCGCATCCGGCGCAGCACCCCGATGGCGAGCATGTCGTTGTGGCACACCACCGCGGTGGCACCGGCCGCCACGGCGGCGTCGGCCGCGGCGGCACCGCCACCGAGCGTCGGCGAGTAGGGGCCGAAGCGACGCACCGCGATGCCGTGAGCCTGCGCCGCGGCCTGCAGACCGGCCCAGCGCCGCGCTCCCGACCACGACTCGGGCGGACCGCCGAGGAACAGCAACGAGCGGTGCCCGAGCGACGCGAGGTGGTCGACGATCTGCCGCGTGCCCGTCTCGTAATCGGCGACAACGCAGGAGATTCCGCGGATCGCCCGGTTCACCAGGGTCACGGCGTCGAATTCGGCGACGCGCCGCAGCTCGTCGTCCGGCATACGGGCGGCCGCCAGGACGAAACCGTCGACGGCCGGCCCCAGCCGCCGGATGATGTGCGCTTCGGTGGTCGCGCTCTCCTGGGTGTCGGCGAGGACGAGGGTCCGGCCGGAGGCGACGGCGGCGCGTTCGGCCCCCTTGATCACGCCCGAGAAGAAGGGGTTCGTGATGTCGGGGACCAGCAGCGCCAGGGTGTTGGTGCGTCCCGATTCGAGGGCGCGGGCCGCGGGGTTGGGTGCGTAGCCGAGCCGGTCGGCGACCTCGAGGATGTGGTCGCGAGTGGCGGCGTTGACGCGACCGGGCTTGGTGAACGTGCGCGAGACCGTCGACGCCGCGACCCCTGCCTCGCGGGCCACATCGGTGATGGTGGCGCGTTTCCGTGAACGCGGAGAGGCCGACATACGGACAGTATGGCAAAAAAAATGGCAAACGATTGTCGTGGGCTGCGCCACACCCATAACGTCCGTGTATCCGATACTGAAGACCCACCCCCCGAGGCATCCGATGACTGAAAACACCACGGTGCAGCGCACGCCCCGCAAGGCGGCCCTCGCCGCGTGGAGCGGCAGCGCACTGGAGTACTACGACCTGGCGATCTACGGTACCGCCGCTGCGCTCGTCTTCCCGAAGATCTTCTTCCCCGAGGGCAACCAGGCGGTCGCGACCGTCGCGTCGCTCGCGACCTTCGGCGTCGCCTACGTCGCACGCCCCTTCGGCTCCGTCCTGATGGGCCACATCGGTGACCGCTTCGGCCGCAAGCTGATTCTCGTCGGCACGCTGCTACTGATGGGTGTCTCGACCTTCCTCATCGGCTGCCTGCCGACCTACGGACAGGTCGGCATGATCGCGCCGATCCTGCTGGTCGTGCTGCGGCTGCTCCAGGGGCTGTCCGCCGCGGGTGAGCAGGCCGGCGCGAACTCGATGTCGTTCGAACACGCCCCCGACGACAGACGCGGTTTCTTCACCAGCTGGACACTGAGCGGCACGCAGGGCGGCCAGGTGCTCGCACCTCTGATGTTCCTGCCCGTGATCGCGCTGCTGTCCGAGGAGCAGTTGCAGTCGTGGGGCTGGCGCGTGCCCTTCTGGATCAGCGCCGTGATCGTGCTGGTCGGTTTCCTCATCCGGCGCAGCCTCGACGAGACCCCCGAGTTCCACGCCGAGAAGGCGCACGACGAGGCCCCCAAGGCACCACTGGCCGTGCTCTTCCGCCACCACTGGACCGGCGTCCTGCGCGTCTTCTTCGCGGCCTTCATCGCCATGGTCAACACGGCCTTCCAGGTGTTCGCCCTCAACTTCGCCACAGCCGACGAGTACGGCATCGGCATCAGCGACACCACGATGCTGTGGCTGGCGATCGTCGCCAACATCATCGCCGTGGGCTCCATCCCCATGTGGGCCCTGCTGTCCGACCGCATCGGTCGCAAGCCGGTCTTCGTCTCCGGCCTGATCGGCAGCGCCGTGATGGTGACGGCCTTCCTGTGGTCGATCTCGCGGGGCGACGTGCCGCTCGTGCTCATCACCGGAATCCTGCTCGCCGGCGTGGTCTACAGCATGCCGAACGCGGTGTGGCCCGCCACCTACGCCGAGTACTTTCCCACCAGCGTCCGCCTGTCGGGCATGGCGATCGGCACCCAGTTCGGCTTCGCGCTCGCCGGTTTCACCCCGGCCATTGCCGGCTCGCTCATGGACGGCAACGCCGACAACTGGTACCGCGTGGCCCTGTTCTGCGTCGGCGCCGTCGCCATCTCGCTGATCGCGGTGGCCACCGGACCGTCCGGAACCCACAAGATCCCCACCCGTGAGATCGGCCTGCTCCCCCACGATCGGAACACCGCGCCGGTCCCCGCCGGAGCGGCATCGTGAGTGCTCGTCCGACGATCGCCGTTCTCAACGGGCCCAATCTCAACCTGCTCGGCACGCGCGAACCTCATCTCTACGGCACCGCGACGCTGGCGGACATCGAGAAGTCGTGCCGCCGCACCGCCGACGACCTGGGCTTCGACATCGACTTCCGGCAGAGCAACCACGAGGGCGCACTCATCGACGCCGTCCACGAACTCCGCGAATCGGCAGCCGGTTTCGTCGTCAACGCCGCGGCCTACACGCACACCTCGGTCGCACTGCACGACGCGCTCGTGACCGTCGCGGCACCGATCGTGGAAGTGCATTTGACCAACGTCCACGCCCGCGAGGAGTTCCGGCACCGTTCGTTCGTCGCTCCCGTCGCGAAGGCCGTGATCGCCGGATGCGGCCCCGACGGATACGAGTTCGCCGTCCGTCACCTGGCCGCACTCGCACTCGATACCGAGAAGAAGGAAAGCTCCCGATGACCACCGCAGCGCCCGCACGTACGTCCTTCCTGCTGGGCCTGTTCGGCGCCGGGATCGGCGGTTCGCTCACCCCGGCCATGCAGGAACGGGAGGGCTTCGCCTCGGGACTGAACCTGACCTACCGCCTCGTCGACGCCGAGCGCCTCGGCTACGGCGCCGAGAACCTGGCCGAGATGCTCGACTGGGCACAGCGTTTCGGCTTCGACGGGCTCAACATCACGCACCCCTTCAAGCAGGTCGTCATCCCCCTGCTCGACGAGTTGTCCGACGACGCCCACGATCTCGGCGCGGTCAACACGGTGGTGTTCCGGGACGGTCGCGCACTCGGCCGCAATACCGACTGGTCCGGCTGGGGGCGCGCGTTCCGCCGCCGGCTGCCCGAGGCCGTCTCCGACCGCGCCGTGCTGGTCGGGGCCGGCGGTGCCGGTTCGGCCGTCGGGTACGCGCTGCTCGAACAGGGCTCCGCGCACGTGTCCATCGTCGATGTCGACGTGGAGAAGGCGCAGGCCTGCGCGACCCGCCTGGCCAAACGCTTCGGCGACGACCGGGTCCGCGCGACCACCGATCTCGCCGGCGCTCTGGCCTCGGCGCAGGGTCTGGTCAACGCGACCCCCACAGGCATGACCGGCCACCCCGGCCTGCCCGTCCCCGCCGAGCTCGTCCGCGAGGACCTGTGGGTCTCCGACGTCGTGTACTTCCCGCTCGAGACCGAACTGATCCACCTCGCCCGCTCCCGCGGATGCCGCGTGGTGCCCGGTGGCGGCATGGCCGTCTTCCAGGCCGTGGGTGCCTTCGAGTACTTCACGGGCGTCGAACCCGACGCCGAACGAATGGTCCGACACTTCGAGGAGCTGACCAGCTGATGCGCCGCGGAATCGCCACCGTCTCGCTCTCCGGTGTTCTCGCCGACAAACTCGACGCGATCGCCGCTGCAGGATTCGACGGGATCGAAATCTTCGACAACGACCTCATCGCGTCGCCGCTGTCACCCGCCGAGGTAGCGCGGCGCTGCGCCGATCTCGGTCTGTCGATCGACCTGTTCCAGCCGATCCGCGACATCGAGGGCGTCGACCCGCGGCGGTTCCCCCACGTCCTGCACCGCGTCCGCCGCAAGCTCGAGGTGATGAACGAGCTCGGCGCAACGACCTTCCTGGCGTGCTCGAACGCGCTGCCGACCGCGATCGACGATCCGGAACTGTCCGCCGAACAGCTGCGCGCCGTCGGCGATCTCGCCGCCTCGCACGGGGTCACCTTCGCCTACGAGGCCCTCGCCTGGGGACGCCACGTCAACCGGGTCGGGCAGGCGTGGAATCTCGTCGAACGCGCCGACCACCCGGCCGTGACGCTGGCCGTGGACACCTTCCACATGCTCGCACGCGGCGACGACGGACGCGCCCTGGCCGGCATCCCCGGCGAACGCATCGGCTTCCTGCAGGTCGCCGACGCCCCGGTGCTCGACATGAACGTCCTCGAATGGAGCCGCCACTTCCGGTGCTTCCCGGGGCAGGGCATGCTCGACGTCTCGGGGGTGGTCGCGGCCGTGCTCGACGCCGGTTACGACGGTCCGCTCTCGCTCGAGGTCTTCAGCGACGTGGTGCGCGAAGCGGATCCGCATGTGACCGCGCGCGACGCGATGCGGTCGCTGCTGTTCCTCGAGGACCGGCTCGGTGCGCGGGTCACCGGGCCCGCACGCGAGAAGGTGACGGTCGCACCGCCGCTTCCGGCGCACACCGACGCGGCGTTCGTCGAACTCGCCGACCCCGACCGCACCGACTACCCGGCGCTGCTCACCGGACTCGGATTCCATGTCGCCGGCAGGCACCGCAGCAAGCCCGTCGTGTGGTGGCGCAACGGCGGCGCGAACGTCGTCCTGAACGAGGAGCCCGCGCCGGGTCCCACCGCGACCGCGCTGGGTCTCGTCGCCCCCGACGTCGCCGCGGTGGCCGAACGCGCCGCGAACCTGCTGTGGCCCGCGGTCGACCGCACCCGAGGGGAGGGCGAAGCAGGCCTGCCGGGCATCACCTCGCCCTCCGGTCTGCACGTCTTCGTCAGTGCCGAGCCGGGGCAGACCGACGACTGGCACAACGACTTCGTGTCCGACGACGCGGCAGCCACTCCCCCGGCCGACGAGGGATGGCTCGGTCTCGACCATGTCGACGTGACGGTCGCGGCGGACGACCTGAACCAGGAGCTGTCGTTCTTCCGCACCCTGTTCGGACTGCGGCCGGAAGACCCCGAGGAGTACATCCAGCCGCAGGGCCGCCTGCGCATCCGCGCACTGCGCGCGGAGAAGGGTGACCTGCGGGTCGCGCTGAACGTCTCCGAGACCGGTGCTGCGCCCCAGCTGCACGGTGTGACCCAGCTGGCCTTCGCCACGGCCGACGTCGTCGACTCGGTACGCCACGCACGTGCGCGCGGCGTGGAGTTCCTCCGGCCGCCCGCGAACTACTACGCGGATCTCGACGCGCGGTTCGTGCTCGACCCCGGCCTGCTCGCCGTCCTGCAGGACAACGGCCTGCTCTACGACCGCAACGACGACGGCGGCGAATTCCTGCACGCCTACACGCTCCCGGTGCAGGGCAATTTCCAGGTCGAACTCCTCGAACGGCGCGGCGGATACACCGGATACGGCTCCCCCAACGCGCACGTCCGGCTCGCCGCTGCTGCCCGCGCGGGATCAGCGGTCGCGTAGCCAGGCCACGATCTTCGCTACGGTGTCGTTGTTGTCGCGGATCCAGCCGTTGTGGCCCAGTGCCCGCGGATTGTGCCATCGGGTGATCTCGGTAGAGGGCAGCTTCTCGAGCAGGTGCTGCGCGGACGCGACGGGAGTGAGTTCGTCGCCTTCGATCGTGATCGACAGGACGGGGAGCGTGAGCCGCCCGACCCGTTCCTCGTAGTCGATGTCCGCACCGGTCGGTTCGAATCGGCCGGTGCGGGCCAGTCGCGCCCAGTCGGAGATCAGCGCGCGCGACTGCCGGCCGAACCCGGCGACGTCGATCCGGTCGCCGGGCCAGAATCCGGCGACCGCGGCGGTCAGCGACATCGCCGTCGATCCGAGCCACAGTCCCGGGCCGCGGATGCCCACGTGCTGGCGGTAGTAGGGCGTGCCTGAGGTGACTAGGATCAGTCCGCCGAGCCGGCCACGGATGCGCGCGGCGTAGAGCACCCCGAGTTGGCCGCCCATGGAGTGGCCGAGAAGGTACGGCGTCGAGTCGGGGAAGCGCTCCCGCACCACCTCGAAGACAGCGGGGAAGTGCGTCGCGACGATCTCGTGGTAGCCGTAGGTGCTGTCGGGTCCGGGCCTCGGACGGCTGTCGCCCTGGCCGGCCAGTTCACAGATCGCCGCGTCGAATCCGTGCTCGGTGATCGCCTGCCCGAACGGCTCGTAGTAACCGGCAGGGATGCCGAGCCCCGGCACGATCACCACGACGGCGCGGGAGGCGTCGCGACGTGTCTCGTGCTCGTGGTCGGGTCCCGCGAAGAGGCGCACCGGGGCCGTGGTGCCCCCGGGAAGCTGGATCGGTACGGTCTCCACCGGCCCAGACTAGGCCGATCCGGACGCGGCGGGTGCCGGTTTCCCCAGTGTCCCTGCCACCCCGAGTCCGGAATTCAGGGTCGGGATGGGGGTCGTGCCCGGATGTGCTCGGGCCGGGTCGCGGCGGACGATCGAAATGTCCGGTCCAGCACCCTTTCGGAGGAACCCATGCGTACTCTTGCCACCCGCTCCCGCCTCGCGACCGCCGCCGTCCTGTCGCTCGGCACCGCCGCAGTACTGCTCGGAACAGGAACTGCCACAGCACAACCCGCGCCCGGCGTAGTCGGCTTGAGCGAGCAGGCCGCGGTCGCCGTGCTCGCCGCGGAGGGTGTGCCGTACTCGATCGTCAACCGGTCCGGTTCCGCCGGCGGCGACTGCACCGTGACCGCTCAGCGCGACCGGGGATACCGGACCGAGGTCGAGTACGAATACGACAGTGACGACAACGAGTTCGATCGTGTCGAACGTCAGGTGTGGCGCGGGGTCGGCCTGACGGTCGTGTGCCGCTGACGCCTCCCTGCGGTCAGTCCAGACCGAAACCGCGCTCCCGCAGAGCTTCCCGCATCTGTTCCCTGCTCCCGAGCGCGCCGGGCGACGCGAAGCGCCCGAGTACACGTTCGACCCAGCTCTCCGCCAGACCCTGATCGCGGTAGAAGCCGGAGATCTCCTCCTCATAGGCGGCGAGGCCGGCATCCCGTTCCTCGGTCGAGTACTGCTCGCGATGCAGCACCACGTCCTGACCCAACCGCGGCTTGACCTCCGACTCCACCTCGGGATCGGGACGGCCCACCACCAGCCCGACCACAGCGAAACTGTGGTCGGGCAGAGCCAGTTCTGCGGCCACGTCACGCGGATGGTTGCGGATGGCCCCGATGTAGACGGTGCCGAGGCCGAGCGATTCCGCGGCGAGCACCGCATTCTGTGCGGCGAGCGCGGCATCGACCACCCCGAGCAGCGCGGACTCCACGTAGTCGACGTTGACGAGATCCTTGTCGTGCTGCTCGGCGACCCGCGCCGCCCGGGCGAGGTCGGCCACCCACACGAGCAGCAGTGGAGCGTCACGCACCGCCGGCTGGTTGCCGGCGAGAGTCGCGATCCGGGCGAGCCGGTCGCGGTCGGTGACGGCCACGACGCTCCACAACTGCAGGTTGCTCGAGCTCGCGGCGGACGAAGCCGCGGCCACGATCGCGCGCAGATCGTCCTCGGATACCGCTTCGGGAAGGAACTTTCGCACGGAGCGATGCGCCAGTTGGAGTGCGATGACGTCGTTCCACGCGCCGGAGCCACCGCGTCCGGCCACCTGCTCGGCGGCCCGGGTGCCGTACCTGCGGCGCAGTGCGGCGAGCTGTTCGTCCAGGACGACGTCGGTCATGACGGGAGATCTCCTTCTGATCGGCAGTACCGACGGTCGAGTCTGCCTCCTCGCGCCCCGGTCGCCGAGCATTGTCCTCAGCGTGATTTCTGCGTTGTTCGGGCCGGCTCGTCCGACCGACCCCGAGACGAAGATCAGGGTGAAGATCCGGGCCGTTCCCGGATGTGCCGAGACCGTTACGGCGACAGGATGAATACATGAACTTCGAGAACCAGGCTCCCCGTCCCTTCACCCGCTCCTCGTCCCAGCGCATGCTCGGTGGTGTGTGCGCCGGACTGGCCGAGTACTTCAACGTCGACCTCAACCTCGTGCGTGCAGGCGCAGTCCTCGCAGCCTTCGTCACGGGCGGCACCGCCGTGTTGCTCTACCTCGCCCTGTGGATGCTGATCCCCGAGAACTGATCCGGGTCACGGGGTCGGCCGAGACGACGACACCCCCGGCGGAGATCCGCCGGGGGTGTCGTATTCCGCTGCGAGGCAGCGGCACAGCTGTTCAGCTCAGCAGGAACTACTGGCCGAGGCCGAGAACGGCACTGCCGGTCTCGAGCAGGGTGCCGAGCAGTTCGGTGCCGCCGAGCAGTTCGAGGGCAGAGCCGATGAGTTCGATGACGTCCATGTGAATCTCCTTCGTCCGATCACATACCGGACGGGTCTCGTCCGATTGCTTTTCGCCTACCCGGAATTCCGATCGGAATTCCGTCGGGCTCGCATCAATTCTCAACACACTCGACGTGTATGCGCGACCCGAGAGTGCGCAAATCGGGATGTGATGACATTCACACTCGCAGGGAAGCTGGGACGAGCCCGCATATGACCAGTTCACAGCGTCAAGGAAAGAAAACGGAACGTCCGTACCCATTTATTTCTGTTTGAATTCGATATTTCCGTTCGGCCCGATTCATCCCGTTCACCGACCGATTACGGCGAATCGACCGATTTATCGGTTGAATAACGACCGAAAGAAGATGCCCGATTCGACCGGGATCGAATCGGGCATTTCCGGTGGATTGTGCGGGACCTCTACAGTCCGACCGCCTGCGACAGAAGCGGCCACGAGTTGCGCAGATCGTCCTCCCAGTAGTCCCAGGAGTGCGTACCCGCCGGACGCAGGTCGATCCGGGCGGGGATGTCCAACTCCTCGAGTCGCTGGGCCATCCGCTGGGTGCAGTGGTGGACCGCCGCCTCGATGCTGCCGCCGACGACCACCTGCCCGACGAGCCCGATCGGGTCGTTGTTCACCGACCGCGATCCGAGCCGCTCGTACTGCCCGGGCAGACCCGAACCCGACGAGATGTACAGGTCGATACCGCGGAGCTTCTCGGCCTGGAGGTAGGGATCGTTCTCGATCCAGGCCGGATCACCGACCGGGCCCCACATGTTCTCGGGGTCGCCACCCTTGACGCGTACGACGGCCTGCACGTAGGACTGCCCCAGCGGCGTGCTCGTCTCGGCGCATCCGCTGTACGCCCCGACCGCCTCGTACAGCTCGGGGGCCGTCGTGGCGAGGCCGAGCACCGACGTCCCCGACATCGACACTCCCGCAATGGCGTTGCGTCCCGATGTCCCGAACTCCGTGTCGATGACCGGCGGGAGTTCGTGCGTCAGGAAGGTCGTCCACATGTTGCGGCCGAGTGCGGGATCGTCGTTGCGCCAATCGGTGTAGTAGCTGTAGCCGCCGAGGAGCGGCGTGACGACGTTGATGTTCTTGTCCGAGAAGAAGTCCTCGACGTCGGTCTGCTTCTCCCAAGTGGCGATCCCCTGCCCGCCTCCCGAGCCGTTGATCAGGTAGAGGGTGGGACGCGGTTCGCTCGAGTCGGCGGGCGTCCGGATCCGGAGGGGGATCACCTTGTCCATCGACGGTGAGTAGACGTTCGCGATGACGGTGCGGTCGCTCTCGTGCTCGACAGAGGTCAGCTCTCCCACCGGTCGCTGGTCGTCGGCTTCTACCGACTGCGCGAGAGCGCCTCCGGGAGCCGCGAGGACCATCGACGTTCCCATCGCCACCGTGAGCAGTACCCGCCGTAACCAGGACGACCGCATATTCTCTTCCCCTCGTCGATCCGTCTGGCTGCGCACCTCGGACCGGTTGCGGATCGGCACGAACCTCCGGAACCGGATGAAGTGACACTTTCGTGACATTCATCGTCCGCGGAGCCCCTTTCGTAACGAATATGTGATCGTTCCGTACCGGAGGCCGGAATCGTCGGGGAACAGCACGAGGCCCGACCCCACCGGAGTGGGATCGGGCCTCGTGTGGCTCAGGGGCGGATCAGAAGTCCTCTCCGCCCGCAGGGGCGGATCAGAAGTCCATGCCGCCCATGCCGCCGGTCGGGTCGCCCACGGGAGCGGCGGCCTTCTCCGGCTTGTCGGCGACGACGGCCTCGGTCGTCAGGAACAGAGCCGCGATCGACGCAGCGTTCTGCAGCGCCGAGCGGGTGACCTTGACCGGGTCGTTGATGCCCGCTTCGAGCAGGTCCTCGTAGTCGCCGGTCGCAGCGTTGAGGCCGTGGCCGGCCTCGAGGTTGCGGACCTTCTCGGCGACGACGCCGGGCTCGAGGCCGGCGTTGAAGGCGATCTGCTTCAGCGGCGCCTCGAGAGCGACCTTGACGATGTTGGCACCCGTAGCCTCGTCGCCCTCGAGCTTGAGGTCGTCGAGAACCGGAGCGGCCTGCAGCAGGGCCACGCCACCACCGGCGACGATGCCCTCTTCGACGGCAGCCTTCGCGTTGCGGACGGCGTCCTCGATGCGGTGCTTGCGCTCCTTGAGCTCGACCTCGGTCGCGGCACCGGCCTTGATGACGGCGACGCCGCCGGCCAGCTTCGCGAGGCGCTCCTGCAGCTTCTCACGGTCGTAGTCCGAATCCGACGCCTCGATCTCGGCGCGGATCTGGTTGACGCGACCGGCGATGGCGTCGGGATCGCCCGCGCCCTCGACGATGGTGGTCTCGTCCTTGGTGACGACGACCTTGCGGGCCTGGCCGAGCAGCTCGATGCCGGCGGTCTCGAGGGAGAGGCCGACCTCTTCGCTGACGACCTCGCCACCGGTGAGGATGGCGATGTCGGCGAGCTGGGCCTTGCGACGGTCACCGAAGCCCGGAGCCTTGACGGCGACCGACTTGAAGGTGCCGCGGATCTTGTTGAGGACCAGGGTGGACAGAGCCTCGCCCTCGACGTCCTCGGCGATGATCAGCAGCGGCTTGCCCGACTGGATGACCTTCTCGAGCAGCGGCAGCAGGTCCTTGACCGTGGAGATCTTGGAGCTGACGAGCAGGATGTAGGGATCCTCGAGCACGGCCTCCTGACGCTCTGCGTCGGTGGCGAAGTAGAGGGAGATGTAGCCCTTGTCGAAGCGCATGCCCTCGGTCAGCTCGAGCTGGAGGCCGAAGGTGTTGGACTCCTCGACGGTGATGACGCCTTCCTTGCCCACCTTGTCGATGGCCTCGGCGATGAGCTCACCGATCGCGGGGTCGCCGGCGGAGATGCCTGCGGTGGCGGCGATCTGCTCCTTGGTCTCGACCTCCTTGGCGGTGTCGAGCAGCTTGGCGGTGACGGCCTCGACGGCCTTCTCGATGCCGCGCTTCAGGCCGAGGGGGTTGGCGCCCGCAGCAACGTTGCGCAGACCCTCGCGGACGAGCGCCTGGGCGAGCACGGTAGCGGTGGTGGTGCCGTCACCCGCGACGTCGTCGGTCTTCTTGGCAACTTCCTTGACCAGCTCGGCGCCGATCTTCTCGTACGGATCCTCGAGCTCGATCTCCTTGGCGATGGACACACCATCGTTGGTGATCGTGGGGGCGCCCCACTTCTTCTCGAGAACGACGTTGCGACCCTTGGGGCCCAACGTCACCTTGACTGCGTCGGCGAGGCTGTTGAGGCCCCGCTCGAGGCCGCGACGGGCCTCTTCGTCGAACGCGATGATCTTGGCCATTGCGAAGTGATCCTCCGGGTATGGGGGTGACACCGGAGCGATCGCTCGTCGGATCGCTCCATGTACGCCTTCGGCCGGAAGCAGTGCCCGCGACGGACGACCAGGGGTGTCGAAAACCCGGTCTCACCCTACCGACCTGGCACTCACGTGTTGCGAGTGCTAAGTGCATTTTTAGCACTCGGGGGTGGCGAGTGCAAGACTACCGGCACCTGCCACCCCCGTCACGAAATCCGCGAAAGACCGACTACACGGTCGTCCGGATCATCGGTGCCGCGCTCGCTCAGCGCGGCGTCGAACCGACCCCCACGGCGCACCACTGTCCCGTCGCGGTGTTGACCGCGAACGACTGGGCTCCGACGCACGTGACGCCGGTGGTGTCGGCCGTGGCGCCCGACCCGTAGCCGGCCACCGACAGGGTCGTCGCCGGACCCTGAGCCCACGAGTGGCTCAGTCCGCCGCCGAGCGCGTAGGCGAACGACCGGCCGCCGTCACGGGCTGCACTGAGCGCCGTGCCGAAGCCCGTCGCGTGGGCTTCGGCGGCACCGGCCGACTCGGCGACCGACACCGCGGTGCCGCTGTCGGCCGCATACGCGCGAGCGAAGGCGTCCTCGGCGGTGGCGCCGCAGCTGGCGGTATCGGACACCAAGATGTCGTTGGCAGAAGGAGGCGACACACAGGTCACCGGCGCCGCTGCGGCGGTACCCCCACCGAACAGCGCGGCCGAGGCCACACCGACGGCGACGAGTACACCGGCCCGGAACGAACGGCGCGCGGTGAGAACGGATCGGAAGGAACGAATGGACAAGAACGGGCTCCTCTGCACTGGAGTGCCTCTTCGCGAAAGGCTGCGTCTGCGCGAACTGGGGAACGAGCGCCCCGCGCGAACGGGGGGCCGGCGCCCCGGCGGTAGGGTACCGATCACATGCGTCTCACGCGAGACCGCCTGTCACAGACTGTCGAGGAGCCCCGGGAGAGCGGCGACGGAGTCGATGACGTGGTCGGGACGATCGACCGCCAGGTCCAGGACGGATTGCCGAAACTTTCCGGTACGCACCAGGATTCCCGTCATACCGAGGCGTTGCCCCGGGACGACCTCGCCCGCGATGTCGTCGCCGACGACCACCATCCGATCCGGTTCGACACCCATCCGCTCCGACGCGACGAGGAAGCCGCGCAGCGACGGCTTGCCCACCGCCACCACCGACCGGCCGGTGAGCTCCTCGAGTCCGGCCAGGTAGACCCCGGTGTCGATGCGCAACTCGTCGGCGGCCTGCCACGCGAGCGCCCGGTGCATCGCGACCACCGGAACGTCCTCGAGCATCAGTTCGGCGACGCGACTCATCGCCCGGTGCGTGAAGGCATCCCCCGCGCCACCGAGGATCACCACTTCCGGATCGTCCTCGTCCAGCACGAGACCGTCGAGATCCGCGGCGATGTCGCCCTCGTTGAGGACCCAGCAGCGCAGACCCGGATAGGTCTGCCGGACGTGGTCGACGGTGAGGGACACCGCGGTGACGATCTCGTCCGGCGACACCTCCATCCCGAGATCGGTGAGCCGCTGCGCGATCTCGGCGCACGTCCGGGAGGTGGTGTTGGTGAGGAAGGCGCGGCGGACGCCGTCGGCACGCAGTCGTGCCAGGACATCCGCCGCGCCCGGGACGGGCTGCCACTCGGTGACGAGCACGCCCTCGATATCGAACAACACCCCGTCTACACGCGTCATGCATCGAGCCTATCCGCGTGCGCGCCTACGGCGACAGGCTCGGCTCACACGCTTCCGGCGAGACGCTCGGCGAGCAGGCGGGTGAACCGCGCCGGATCCTCCACCTCGCCACCCTCGGCGATCAGCGCCATGCCGTGGAGCAGCTCGGCGACGTCGGCGAGCGAGGCGTCGTCCGGACGCTGTTCCCGGGCCGTGCGCAGACCCGACACGAGCGGGTGATCGGGGTTGAGTTCCAGGATCCGCTTGACCCGCGGCACCGGCTGACCGGACGCCTTGTACATCCGCTCGAGGGCGGGCGACATGCTGAAGGTGTCGCCGACGATGCACGCCGGGGAGGACGTCAGGCGCGACGAGAGCCGCACGTCCTTGACCTGCTCCTCGAGGGTCTCCTTCATCCACGACAGCAGGTCGCCGAACTCCTTCTCCTTCTCCTCGCGTTCGGCTTCGGCGGCCTTCTTCTCGTCCTCGGTACCGAGGTCGACGTCGCCCTTGGCGATCGACTGGAAGCGCTTGCCCTCGAATTCCGGAACGGAGGTCACCCACATCTCGTCGACGGGGTCGGTCAGGAGCAGCACCTCGATGCCCTTGTCGCGGAACGCCTCCATGTGCGGGGAGCTCTCGAGCAGCTGCCGCGACTCGCCGGTGAGGTAGTAGATCGCGTCCTGGCCGTCCTTCATGCGCTCGACGTAGCCGGCGAGCGTGGTCTGCTCCTCCTCGCTCGCCGTCGAGTCGAACGACGAGATCGCCAGCAGCGTGTCGCGGTTGTCGGTGTCGGAGATCAAACCTTCCTTGACGACCCGGCCGAACTCGCGCCAGAACTTCGTGTACTTCTCGGGTTCCTTCGCGGCCATGTCCTTGACGGTCGCGAGGACCTTCTTCGTCAGGCGGCGGCGGATGGCCCGGATCTGCCGGTCCTGCTGCAGGATCTCACGAGAGACGTTGAGCGACAGGTCCTGCGCGTCGACCACACCCTTGACGAAACGCAGGTACTCGGGGACGAGATCCTCGCAGTCGTCCATGATGAACACGCGCTTGACGTACAGCTGCACGCCGGTGCGCCGTTCGCGGGCGAACAGGTCGAAGGGCGCGTGCTCCGGGATGAACAGCAGCGCCTGGTACTCGAAGGTGCCCTCGGCCTTGAGCGGGATGACCTCGAGCGGCTCGTCCCAGGCATGGGCGATGTGCTTGTAGAAGTCCGTGTACTCCTCCTCGGAGACCTCGTCCTTCGAGCGCGCCCACAACGCCTTCTGCGAGTTGAGGGTCTTGGTCTCGAAGGTCACCTCGTCGGTGCCGTCCTCCGACTTCGTGGTGCGCGAGACCTCCATGCGGATCGGCCACGCGATGAAATCCGAGTACTTCTTGACGATCTCCTCGAGCTTCCACTGCGAGGTGTAGTCGAACAGGTGGTCCTCGGCATCCTCGGGCTTGAGATGCAGGACCACCGAGGTGCCCTGGGGCGCGTCGTCGACCTCGGCGATCGTGTAGGTGGATTCGCCGCTGGACTCCCAGCGCGTACCGGTCTTCTCCCCGGCCTTGCGGGTGACGAGCGTGACCTTGTCGGCGACCATGAACGACGAGTAGAAGCCGATACCGAACTGGCCGATCAACTCCTCGGAAGCGGCGGCGTCCTTGGCCTCGCGCAGCTTCTGCCGGAGTTCGCCCGTGCCGGACTTCGCGAGGGTGCCGATGAGATCGACGACCTCGTCGCGGTTCATGCCGATGCCGTTGTCGCGCACGGTCAGGGTGCGCGCATCCTTGTCCACCTCGAGCTCGACGTGCAGGTCGGAGGTGTCGACGTCGAGATCCTTGTTTCGGAAAGACTCCAGCCGGAGCTTGTCCAGGGCGTCCGACGCGTTGGAGATCAACTCGCGCAGGAAGGTGTCCTTGTTCGAGTAGATCGAGTGGATCATCAGATCCAGCAACTGCCGCGTCTCGGCCTGGAATTCACGCTGTTCGACGTTCGTACTCATTCCGGGTTCCCTTTCCACAAGCAGAACTTCCCCGGAAATAGTAAGCCGTCCGCGAGTCCGGCCCGTTCGCGCTTCCGGGTCCATGATGGAGGTGCAGGCTTCGTCCATCACAGGAGGTTGCGATGACGGTTCGTCGGACAGTGGTCGTCGGTGCGGGCATCGTGGGTCTGTCCACCGCGTGGTTTCTGCAGGATCGAGGCATCGAGGTCACGGTGCTCGATCGGGTCGGCGTGGCGGGTGACGCCTCGTGGGGCAACGCCGGGTGGCTCGCACCGGCACTGACCCTGCCGCTACCCGAGCCGGGGGTGCTGCGTTACGGCTTGCGCTCGATGTTCCGGCCGTCGTCGCCCGTCTACGTGCCGCCCACGACGGATGTGCGGTTGCTGCGCTTCCTCGCCGACTTCGCCCGGCACTGCACGAGACGGCAGTGGACGTCGTCGATGAAGGTCTTCGCGCGCGCCAACCGCCTCGCCCTCGATGCCTACGACGATCTCGCCCGCGGGTCGGGCGACACGATCGTCACCGAACCGACGCGGGTCGCCGATCCGTTCCTCGCGGCGTTCACCTCGGACGACGACCGTCGGCTGCTGGTCGAGGAGTTCGAGCACGCGCGTGCCGCCGGCAGCGAGATCGACTTCGACCTGCTCGACACCGACACGCTGCATTCGCTCGAACCGCTGCTCGGGGACTCGGTGCGGATGGGTCTCCGGATCCGGGGGCAGCGGTTCATCGATCCGCCGCGGTTCGTCGCCTCGCTGGCGCACGCGGTCCGCGCACGGGGTGCGGAGATCGTCACCGACGTCGACGTCGAGGAGGTGCGCGACACCGGTCGCGGGGTGGATGTCGTCGTGGCCGGTGGGCACTCGCGGTCGGCGGATGCGGTGGTACTCGCGAACGGAGCGTGGCTCGGGTCGCTCGCCCGGCCGTTCGGCGTGCGCACGCAGGTCCAGGCCGGTCGCGGCTACAGCTTCAGCGTGCGGCCGCCGAGCCTGCCGAAGAACCCGGTCTACTTCCCGGCCCAGCGGGTGGCGTGCACACCCCTCCAGGACCGTTTCCGGGTCGCGGGAATGATGGAGTTCCGCAGTCCCGACGCCCCGCTCGACCCGCGACGCATCCGGGCGATCGTCGACGCGACCCGTCCGCTGTTGCGTGAGGTCGACTGGGACGGGCGCAGCGAGGAGTGGGTGGGCTCACGGCCGTGCACGGCGGACGGGCTCCCGTTGATCGGCCGCACCCGTTCGGATCGGGTGTACGTCGCCGGCGGGCACGGGATGTGGGGTGTGGCGCTCGGTCCCCTCACCGGACGGCTGCTCGCCGGGTCGATGACCGGCGAGCCGGATCCGTTGCTCAGGTCGTTCGATCCGCTGCGCTGACCGGTCCGGGTTCGAGACGGTCGCGCACGCGGTCGAACCATTCGAGGACGGCCCGTTCGTAGAGGATGCCGAAGTCGAGGGTCGCCGCGGCGTGCGGCGGGAGGATGTCGGCCGCCGCCTGCTGTTCGTAGGCGGCGAGCTGCTCCTCGTGTCTGCGGCGATGCTCGGCGAGCATCGAGGCGAGGCGCTCGGGCGAGAGGTGATCGCCGAAGGCGACGGTCAGCAGCAGCGGATGGCGGATGTTCTCATCGCCCGGTTCGCGGTCGATCCATTCGGCGAAGGCCGTGCGTCCGGCCTCGGTCAGCAGGTAGGGCTTGCGGTCGCGCGGGCCCTTCTCCCCTGCCTCGATCAGTCCCTGCCGTTCCATCGCGGCCAGTTCCCGGTAGACCTGGCTCGTCGTCAGCGACCAGAACTTGCCGATGCGCGCCTGTGCGGTGGACACCAGGTCCCAGCCCGTTTTGGGGCCTTCGTGGAGGAATCCGAGCAGTGACGCGGCGGTGGCGTTGAGCGGTCGTCCGGTCATTGCCGGTTCCTTTCTCGATTCGGGTACGGAAAAGACTTGACATTCCACTGTGACATATCCACCCTGGAATCAGGTGACATTCCATTGTGGAAGATCACGGAGGGCACCATGGAACACATATCCACCACCGGCCCCGGAATCGCGACATCGCCGCTGCGCGTCTCCGATGCCGAGCGCGAAACGATCGTGGAGGAGCTCGGGCGCCATCTCACCGCCGGACGGTTGACGATCGGCGAGTTCGACGAGCGTGTGGCCCGGGTCTACCGCGCCGTGACGCAGGACGACGCCGGCGCCGTTCTCGCCGACCTGCCGTCGACACTCGTTCCCACCCCGTCCCCGCCGGCCGGCAAACCGTTCCCACGTCTGCGCCTGCCGCTCCACCAGCGCATCGAATGGGGAGCATGGGCCACCGTGGGATCGATCAATCTCGTGGTGTGGGCACTGGTCTCGCTCGGAACGGCCTCGTCGATCTACTTCTGGCCGATCTGGGTCGTCGTTCCGTGGGGCATCGTGCTGGCGGTGCGCACCGCGCTCGGGGTCGAGGGCGGGCCCGGCCGCCGCAGTGTGCCCGGTGGGCGCGAGAACAATGGTCCGGCGGGTCCGACCTGTCTGCGATAGTCGGGACCAGCCGTGCCCATCCCGGGCATCCCGCACGCCGGAGACGGAGCTGCCGATGTTTCTTCTCGACGACAGGCTGGTCTTCGGCGCCGGAGATCTCACCCGCGCCGCCTCGTGCGAGTTCGCAGTGCTCCGCAACCTCGACTCGACGCTCGGTCGGCTCCCGCGCCCCGACACCGAACCCGACGCAATGCTCGACCGTGTCGCCGCACTCGGCGGCCGCCACGAGCAGCGCGTCCTCGACCGCTTCCGCGCGCAGGTGGGTGCGGAGAAGGTCGTCGAGATCGCCCGGCCCGAGTACACCGCGCAGGCGCTCACCGAGGCGGCGCAGGCCACCCTCGACGCCGTCCGGACCGGCGCGCCCGTCGTCTATCAGGGCGCTTTCTTCGACACCGGTTCCTCCGACACTGCCCCCGATCCGCTCGGCATGATCGGCTTCTCCGACTTCCTCGTCCTCGAGGACGACGGCTACGCCGTCTACGACAGCAAACTCTCCCGGCACGCGAAGGTCGAGGCCCTGCTCCAGCTCGCCGCTTACGCGGACGCACTCGCGCGCACCGGGACGACGGTGTCCTCGCACGCGCATCTCGTCCTCGGCGACGGCTCGATCGCCTCCTACCCGCTCGCGGAGATCATGCCGGTCTATCGGCACCGACGCGCCTGCCTCGAAACCCTTCTCACGTCGCACCGCGCTGCCCCCGGGCCGGTGCGGTGGGGAGCGGGTGGGCACACCGCCTGCGGTCGCTGCGACGACTGCACCCCGGAACTCGAACGTCACCGCGACCTGCTGCTGGTCGCGGGGATGCGCAGCACCCAGCGGCTGCGGCTGATCGAGGCGGGCGTGTCGACCATCGACGACCTCGCCGCATGCGCGGCACCCGTCGACGGGATGGCGCGCCGCACCTTCGACGCCCTGCGCGCCCAGGCACGGGCGCAGCTCGAGGAGGAGAGGCGGGACAGTCCCTATGCGGAGGTCTACGACGCCACCCCGCTCGGCATCCTGCCCGCGCCCGACGAGGGCGACATCTTCTTCGACTTCGAAGGCGACCCACTGTGGTCCGAGGGCGGCAGTTCCGAGTGGGGACTCGAGTACCTGTTCGGTGTCGTGGAGGGACCGGCCGACGCACCGATCTTCCGGCCCTTCTGGGCACACGACCGCGAGCAGGAGCGGCAGGCACTGCTGGACTTCCTCGACTACGTCACCGACCGCCGGCGTCGCCACCCGAGGATGCACGTCTACCACTACGCCCCGTACGAGAAGACGGCGTTGCTGCGGCTGGCGGGGCGCTACGGCGTCGGCGAGGAGATCGTCGACGACCTGCTGCGCGAAGGTGTGCTCGTCGACCTGTACCCCGTGGTGCGCAACTCGATCCGGGTGGGTGCCCGGACGTACGGACTGAAGAAACTCGAACCGCTCTACACCGAGGAGAGCGAGGCACGCGACGGCGATGTCGCCGACGCGGGCGCCTCGATCGTCGCGTACGCCGACTACTGCGCACTGCGCGACGCCGGGCACCTCGAGGAGGCGGAACGCGAACTCGCGTCGATCGCCTCCTACAACGAGGCCGACTGCATCTCCACCCTGCGTCTGCGCGACTGGCTGCTCACCCACGCCCGCGACCACGGCATCTCCCCCACCGAGACGACCCACGACGAGGCCGCTCCCGACGCGCAGGCGCACCCCGTCGAGACGAAACTCCTCGAATACGTCGGCGGTGCACTGGCGGGCGACCGCACCCCGGAACAGCAGGCGGCCGCACTCGTCGCCGCGGCCATGGGCTACCACCGGCGCGAGCGGAAACCTTTCTGGTGGGGACACTTCGATCGTCTGGCGACGGCTCCCGACGAGTGGGCGGACGCCCGCGACACGCTGGTCGCGGCGACGTGCACACTCGAGACCGACTGGCACAAGGCCACGCCCCGCCGGCGACTGCTCCGGCGTCGGCTGCGCCTCGCGGGCGAGTTCGAGCCGGGCAGCACATTGCGCGCCGGGCAGGACGTCTTCCTGTTGTACGACGCTCCGGGACCGGACGGACTGCCCGACGGCGGCACCGGGACGCGCGCGTGGTCGCGCGGCGTGGTCGTCGAACGCACCACGGGGACGGACCATCCCGACGTGCTCGTCGTGGACGAGTCGCTACGGACGGACGAGGAGTACTCCGTGCTACCGGTGGCCGTCACTCCCGGCGCGCCGATCTCGTCGAAGAACATCGAAGCGGCGATCGCCTCCGCCGCCGAGGCGATGTGCAGCGAGTTGCCGGCTCTGCCGTCGACCGCGGCGGTGGACGTACTGCGCCGCATCCCTCCCCGCCTGCGCTCCGGTGCCGCGCTGCCGCCGCTCGGCGACGACGCGGCCGGCACGATCGTCACGACCGTTCTCAACCTGGAGAATTCGTACCTGGCGGTGCAGGGCCCACCCGGCACCGGCAAGACGTACACCGGGGCCCGGGTGGTGGCGGCGCTCGTGAACGAGCACGGCCGGCGCGTCGGCGTGGTCGCGCAGTCGCATTCGGTGGTGGAGAACATGCTGGCCGGCATCGTCGCCGCGGGAGTGTCGCCGGAACGGGTCGCCAAGGCGAAATGCCAGAGCCCCGATCCGACGTGGACCGCCTTCCCTGACGCGAAGTCTCTTGCGGCGCATATCGGTACATCCGCCACCGGCTATGTGGTGGGCGGAACGGCCTGGGACTTCACGAATCCGAACTGCATCGAGCCCGGCAGCCTCGACCTGCTGGTGGTCGACGAGGCCGGTCAGTTCTGTCTCGCCAACACCATCGCCGTGGCCACGGCGGCGTCGAATCTGCTGCTGCTCGGCGATCCCCGCCAACTGCCGCAGGTCTCGCAGGGCACCCACCCCGAGCCGGTCGACGAGTCCGCCCTCGGATGGCTCGCCGAAGGGCACGGTGCGTTGCCCACCGATCGCGGCTACTTCCTTCCGGTGACCTGGCGGATGCACCCGGATCTGTGCGCGCGGGTGTCCGAGCTGTCCTACGAGGGACGACTGCAGTCGAAGTCCGAGATCACCACGCGCCGCGCGCTCGACGGCGTCCCGCCCGGCGTCCGGCTCGTGGAGGTCGCGCACGAGGGCAATGCGACCTGCTCGCCCGAGGAGAGCGCCGAGATCGTGCGCGCCATCGCAGCCGTGCTCGGCTCGGCGTGGACGGACGACGCCGGCTCCCCGCCGCGACCTCTCGGCGAGGAGGACGTCCTGGTGGTCGCACCGTACAACGCTCAGGTCACCCGCCTACTGCAGGATCTCGCCGCCGCGGGTCTGCACCGGGTCCAGGTGGGCACCGTCGACAAGTTCCAGGGCCGCCAGGCGGCGATGGTGTTCGTGTCGATGACGGCCTCCGCCGTCGAGGACGTGCCGCGGGGCATGTCGTTCCTGTTGTCCCGCAACCGGTCGAACGTGGCCCTCTCACGCGGCAAGTGGTCGGCGGTGATCGTCCGGTCCGGCGCCCTGACCGATCACCTCCCGTCGACACCGGACGGCCTGATCGAACTCGGGGCGTTCATGCGGCTGACCGGAGCCGACCCGACCGGGGCGTGACCGCACTCACATCGTCCGTTAGGATCGACGACGATCCTGTTACCTCCGGTAGCAGATACACGGGACCCGGCTCCCTGAGAAGACCCGGTCCCCCGAGCACAGGAGTACACGTGTCGAAGACCCTCGAGGCCACGATCGAGATCACCGCCTCCCCCGAGCAGGTGTGGCGCGTGGTGTCCGATCTGAAGCGGATGGGCGAGTGGAGCCCGCAGTGCCGTCGGATGATCGTGCGCGGTGGGCCGGTGTCGGCCGGCACCACCACGATCAACATCAACAAGAAGGGGCTGCTGGTGTGGCCCACGACGTCGAAGGTGATCGACTTCGAACCCGGCCGTCGCCTGAGCTTCCGGATCAACGAGAACCGCTCCATCTGGTCGTTCACCCTCGAACCCACCGCCACCGGCACGCGGGTCACCCAGCGGCGCGAGGCGCCCACCGGGACCAGCAAGGTCTCGCAGACCCTGGTCAAGTATGTTCTCGGCGGCACCGAGGCGTTCGACGACGAACTGACGATGGGGATGAACGCGACTCTCGCCCGTCTCAAGAACGAGATCGAGGCGGCCGCGCGGGTCTGACCTTCCCTCCTCGGCTCACGTACGCTGGAGTGCCTGTGGACCGACAGGACCCGCCCGCGAGACGGGCGGGTCCCCTGCGGTCCCGGACCACCGATCGCCAGCGATAAGAGGAGCCCGTGGCACGTAAGCCGACGCCCGCCGGAACACCCCCCACCAGCGGGGTAGCCCACATGGTCGACCTGGTCAGGCATGTCGTACCGCCCATGCATCCGGGCGGCATCCCCTTCGTCGCAGCTCCGCTGGCCGTGGCGACCCTCGGCCGCCGCAAGCCCTGGCTGCGCCGCGCCGGTCTCGCATCGGCACTGGCGTGCGCCACCTTCTTCCGGCACCCGCACCGCGTGCCGCCGAACCGCGCCGGAGTGGTCGTCGCTCCCGCCGACGGTGAGATCGCTCTCGTCGACCATGCCGTGCCGCCCGCCGAACTCGGGCTCGGCAGCGAGGAGCGCCCCCGGGTCAGCATCTTCCTGTCCGTCCTCGACGTGCACGTGCAACGCAGCCCCGTCGGCGGCACCGTCCGCTCGGTGGTCCACACCCCGGGCAAGTTCCTCTCCGCCGATCTCGCCGACGCCAGCGAGGTCAACGAGCGCACCAGCATGCTGATCGAGACGCGCGACGGCGCCGAGGTCGCCGTCGTCCAGATCGCCGGGCTGCTGGCACGGCGCATCGTCAACGACGCGCAGATCGGCGACACCCTGCCGATCGGCGACACCTACGGCCTGATCCGCTTCGGATCCCGGGTCGACACCTACCTGCCGGTCGGGAGCACCCTGCTGGTCGAACGCGGTCAGCGCACCATCGGTGCCGAGACCGTCCTCGCTCAGCTGCCCACGGTGTCGTGAGTCCGCACACGCAGGGTTCGCGTGCGGTCGCGACCGGGCGGTCCCGCAATCGGCCCAACGTCGTCCGCCTGCTGCCGAGCGTCATCACGGTCCTGGCGTTCTCCGCCGGACTGTCGGCGGTGAAGTTCGCGCTCGACGGACAACTCGGCACCGCGCTCGGCATGATCGGCGCCGCGGCCGTCCTCGACTCGCTCGACGGTCGCATCGCCCGCATGCTCGACGCGACCAGCAAGATCGGTGCCGAACTCGACTCGCTGTCGGACGCCGTCGCGTTCGGTGTCGCCCCGGCGCTCGTGCTCTACGTGACGTTGCTCGACGGCAGCCCCTTCGGCTGGATCGTCGCCCTGCTCTACGCAGTGAGCCTCGTGCTGCGACTCGCGCGCTTCAACACCCTGCTCGAGGACGACAGCGTCCCCGCCTACGCACGCGAGTACTTCGTCGGCGTGCCCGCACCGGCGGCCGCCCTCATCGCGCTCGCACCCGTCGCCGCCCACATCCAGTGGGGCGACGGCTGGTGGACCGCCTACGGGCTGGTCGCGGTGTGGATCCTCGGGACGGCCGGGCTCGCGATCAGCCGCATCCCGACCTTCGCGATGAAGTCGGCGTCCGTGCCCGCGCGACTCGCCGTGGTGCTGCTCGTGCTGGTCGCGATGGCGGCGGCCGCGCTGGTCACCTATCCGTTCATCCTCATGCTCGTGCTGGTCGCGGTCTACCTCGCGCACATCCCCTTCGCGGTGCGATCGCGGCGCTGGGTCGCGGCCCGGCCCGAGACCTGGGACATCAAGCCCTCGGAGCGACGCGCACTGCGTGCCCGCAACCGCGCGCAGCGTCCGCGTCGTGTCGCCGCCCGGCGTGTCGCCACGTCGGCGAGATCTCAGGCGCGACTCGGGCTGCGCCGTCCGCGAGGACGATGACATGCACGACCCGCGAGGACGATGACATGCACGACCCGCGAGGACGCTAGTCACGTTCTAGGCTCGGCGGGGTGACGACCCCACAACTCTCACTCACCGTCCGGCTCAACACCTCCGCCGCCGACTCGCGGCGCGGTGTCGTGCGTCTGCACCCCGAGGCGCTGGCCGCGCTGGGCCTGCGGGAATGGGACGCGATCGCGCTGGTGGGAGCGCGTCGCACGGCGGTCGTGGCGGGTCTCGCCCCGGCCGGCACCCCGACCGGCACGATCCTGCTCGATGACGTGGTGCTGTCGAACACAGGCCTGAAGGAGGACGCGACGGTCGTCGTCGCGCCCGTGACGGTCTACGGCGCGCGCACGGTGACGGTCACCGGGTCCACCCTCGCGCGGCAGTCGATCCCGGAGACCACCCTGCGTCAGGCGCTGCTCGGGAAGGTCCTCACCGTCGGCGACGCGGTGTCGCTGCTCCCCCGCGATCTCGGACCGGGCACGAGCAACGCCGAGACGACGCGGGCACTGTCGCGGACGTTCGCGATCGCGTGGACCACCGAACTGCTCACCGTCTCCTCGGTCGATCCGGCCGGACCGGTGAGCGTGCAGCCGAACACCGCCGTCGTGTGGGGCGGTGGCCCGGGTGCCCTGCCGTCCTCCGTGCCGTCCGCTTCCGGATTCGTCTCGTCGGGGTTCGTCGCCTCCTCCCCCGCGACCGACCGTCCCGAATCGGCCCCCGCCACGCCTCCGCCACCGCCGGTCGAGGATCTCGTGGGTGTGCAGGCCCAGGTCGCGAAGCTCTCCGAGTGGCTCACCCTCTCGCTCGACGAACCCGAACTGCTGCGCACCCTCGGCGCGTCGCCGCATCTCGGGGTGCTCGTCACCGGTCCCGCCGGGGTCGGTAAGGCGACCTTCGTGCGCTCGGTGGTCGCCGACCGGCGTCTGGTCGAGGTCGACGGGCCGGGCGTGGGTGCACTCGCCGCCGACGAGCGGCTGCGCCGGATCTCCGCGGCGGCCGAAGCGGTGCGCGGTGGGGGCGTCCTGCTGCTCACCGACGTCGATGCCGTGCTCCCCGCCGACACCGAACCCGTCGCGACGTTGATCCTCGACGAGCTGCGGCGGGTGGTCGACACCGAGGGCGCGGTGCTGATCGCGACCACCGCGCATCCCGACGACGTCGACTCCCGGCTGCGTGCCCCGGAAATCTGCGACCGCGAACTGTCCCTGCCGCTGCCCGACGGCACGACCCGCCGCGCCCTGCTCGACGTGCTGCTGCGCTCGGTGCCGTCCACCGGTCTCGACCTCGCCGCCGTCGCGGGTCGCACCCCCGGTTTCGTCGTCGCCGACCTCGCGGCGTTGTGTCGCGAGGCGGCACTGCGCGCGGCGTCGCGGGCGAACCGCGACGACGACGAACCCTCGCTCGTCCAGGACGACCTGCTCGGCGCGCTCGAGGTGATCCGTCCGCTGTCGCGATCGGGTTCCGAGGAGCTGGCGATCGGCAGCGTGAGCCTCGACGACGTCGGCGACATGGTCGAGACGAAGCAGGCCCTGACCGAAGCCGTCCTGTGGCCGCTGCAGCATCCCGATTCGTTCGAGCGTCTCGGTGTCGATCCGCCGCGCGGTGTGCTGCTGTACGGCCCGCCCGGTTGCGGCAAGACCTATCTCGTCCGCGCTCTCGCCGGCACGGGACGTCTGAGCGTCCACGCCGTCAAGGGCGCCGAACTGATGGACAAGTGGGTCGGTGCGTCGGAGAAGGCGGTGCGCGAGTTGTTCGAGCGTGCCCGCAACTCGGCACCGGCGTTGGTGTTCCTCGACGAGATCGATGCTCTCGCACCGCGCCGCGGGCAGAGCTCCGATTCCGGGGTGTCCGACCGGGTCGTCGCGTCGCTGCTCACCGAACTCGACGGTGTCGAGCCGCTGCGCGACGTCGTGGTGGTGGGAGCGACCAACCGGCCCGACCTCATCGACCCGGCTCTGCTGCGTCCCGGCCGGCTCGAACGTCTCGTGTTCGTGCCGCCGCCGGACGCCGAGGCCCGGGCCGCGATCCTGAAGACCGCGGGCCGATCGGTACCGCTCGACGACGACGTCGACCTCGACGACCTGGCCGCCGGACTCGACGGCTACTCGGCCGCGGACTGCTCGGCGCTGCTGCGCGAGGCCGCGCTCGCGGCGATGCGGCGCAACGTCGACGCCGCCGTGGTCACCGCCGAGGACGTCGCGGTGGCCCGGGAGAAGGTGCGCCCCTCGCTCGATCCCGTGCAGGTCGCTCATCTGCAGGCCTACGCGGAGGGCCGTTGAGATGGCCGTGACCACCGCGGTCCGCGTCGCCGGACCGGCAGCCGTCCTCGCGGCCTTCCTCGCCGCCGGGGTCGCGATCCTCGTCCCGGCCGCGGGCGAATCGGTCCTCCCTGAGGGTGCGCGCAGCGAATGGGCACCCGTGGTCACCGCCGCGCTCGCCGTTCTCTCGGCGGCCGGGCTGCAGCGGACCGGCTCCCGACGTACCGCCTGGATGCTGGCCGCCGCCTCGATCGTGGTCCTCGGGTCGATCCGCTATCTCGTTCCCGCCGGCATCTCGGCCGACAGCCTGACGGTCGTCGGATGGGTGATCGCCGCGATCACCGGTGTGCTGCTCGGGGCGGCGACCGCGGGCTCGTGGGGTTCGGCGACCGGTCAGTGGGCCCTGATCGCCGGTGGGTGGGCGGCCTTCCTCACCGCCGCGGCCGTCGGTTCCGAGGTCCCCGTGGAGGCCATGCGCTGGACGGTTCCCCAGTGGGCGCTGGCCTTCGCACTCGTGGCAACGGTCGCCGCCGCGCTGACGGTGCCTGCCGGGATGCGCGTGCAGCGGGCCGATCCGCGGTTGCTCGCGATCATGGTGACCGCCGCGGTGGTGCTCTCGGTGGGCTACCGACTGCTGGGTGAATTCGTGGGTTCCCGCGCGAGCGACACGGGTGTGCTCCTGTGGCTGGTCGCCGGTGGGGCGCTCGCGGTGGCGGTCGTCGGTGCCGAGATCGTCGCGCGCCTCGTCCCGCCCGGAGACGACCGGTTCGTCCTCGCGGTCACCGGGGCCGTGGCCGCGGCGTACCCCGTCCTCGTCGAGTTGTGGTCGGGTATGCAGTCGGCGACCGTGCCGTGGTGGGTGCTGCTCGTCGCGGTGGCCGCCGTGGTCGCCGGGGTGCGGCTCTCCCCCTCCATGCCGTACGCGCTTCCCGGGCTGATGCTCGCCGCGTCGATCTCGGCGGCGACGGTGTGGTGGCCGGCGGAGATCGGCGAGGGAATCCCTCTTGCGGTGCGGGTGGCGCTCGTCGCGCTGGGCACGGGTCTCGCACTCGGGGCATCGTTGCCGGGCTCGGCGTCCGTCGAGGCTCTCGGCCTGGCGCTGCCGGTGCCGGCGACGGCCGTCGTCGGGGCGGTGTGGATGCTTCCGGCGGATGCGCAGTGGTCGGCGCTCGCACTGTTTGCCGCGGCCGTGATCTGTGCGTGGCAGGTGCGCTAGCGCTCTCACCTCCCCGATTCGCAAGCGTGCGAAGACAACCGTTAGGATGTGCACAATCCGTTTTGCCCGATGACGGCGAGCGGCGTGCATGTCGGGGCGATCCCCGTTTCGGCGGTGTGCCGTCCGCTGTGACGACAGCGAGTCCCACGGCCCGCAGTCAGTTTCACCCCGCCGACAGGCCCGACCCCGACGGAGTGCCTTTTGATCGCCATACTCGTTGCCCATGCGGTCGCTGCCCTTCTGGCGCCGCTTCTGGTCCGAGTCATGGGGAGAAATGCATTCCTGCCGCTCGCGGTGGTGCCCCTCGTGAGTCTCGGCTGGGTCGTCACCAACTGGGGAACCGATCAGAAACTGCAGATCGCGTGGGCCTCGACGCTGTCGATGAATTTCGATCTGCGCTTCGACACGCTCGCGGCGATCATGTGCGTGCTCGTTTTGGGCATCGGCTCGTTGATCCTGCTCTACTGCTCGCGCTATTTCGAGGACGACGAGCCCCGCCTGGGCTTGTTCGCCGCCGAGATGGTCGCCTTCGCCGGCGCCATGTTCGGTCTGGTGGTCAGCGACAACATGTTGCTGCTCTACACCTTCTGGGAACTGACGACCGTCCTGTCGTTCCTGCTCGTCGGGCATTACGCCGAACGCGCCTCGAGTCGCCGTGCCGCCACCCAGGCCCTGCTCGTCACCACGGCCGGTGGTCTGGCGATGCTGGTCGGCATCATCATCCTCGGCGAGATGGTCGGCAGCTACAACCTGTCCGACGTCGTCGCGGCGGCACCTCACGGATGGCTCGCCGGCGTCGCCGTGGTGCTCGTGCTCGTCGGCGCACTGTCGAAGTCCGCCGTGGTCCCGCTGCACTTCTGGCTGCCCGGCGCGATGGCCGCCCCCACCCCGGTGTCCGGATATCTTCACGCCGCGGCGATGGTCAAAGCCGGCATCTACCTCGTGGCCCGGCTCGCACCCGGCTTCGCGGACAGCGCCGCGTGGCGGCCGATCGTCATCGGTCTCGGTCTCGCGTCGATGATCCTCGCCGGCTGGCGAGCGTTCCGCGCCTTCGACCTCAAGCTCATCCTGGCCTTCGGCACCGTCAGCCAGCTCGGCTTTCTCACTGCGCTGGTGGGTACGGGCAGCCGGGAAGCGGCCCTGGCGGGCCTGGCGATGGTGATCGCCCACGCCCTGTTCAAGGCATGCCTGTTCATGGTGGTCGGCATCATCGACCACTCCACCGGCACCCGCGACATCCGCAAACTCGCGCATCTCGGCTCTGCCGCCCCCTACCTGATGGTGATCGCGATACTTGCGGCGGCGAGCATGGCCGGTCTGCCGCCGTTCATCGGTTTCGTCGCGAAGGAAGCCGCGCTCGAGTCGTCGCTGGTGGCCGAGGTGCTCCCCGAATGGGCGCGGATCGCCATGACTGCGGGCATCGTGGTGGGCTCGATCCTCACCCTCGCCTACAGCATCCGGTTCATCTGGGGCGCCTTCGGTCGTAAGCAGCTCAAACGTCCGAGCCCCGCGGTGCAGAACCTGCACGCGCCCGGCCCGCTGCTGCTCACCGCCCCGAGCGTCCTCGCGTTCGCCGGTCTCGCCGCGGGCTTCGCGAGCTCGTGGATCGACCATCTGATCGCCCCCTACGCCGACGAGTTGCCCACCGAACTCGACAAGCCCTACCACCTGGCGTTGTGGCACGGATTCTCCTTGCCGCTGGGTCTGACCGGCGTGGTGATCGTGGGCGGCACGGTCCTGTTCCTCGCGCACCGCACCATCGCGCGTCTGCGCTTCGAGCACCCGCCGCTCGGAAATGCCGACCGGATGTACGACGCGACCCTCCAGGGCATGGACACCCTGTCCCTGCGCCTGACCGCCTTCCTGCAGCGCGGTTCGCTCCCCCTGACCCAGGCGACCATCCTCATCACCCTGGTGGCGCTCCCGACGGTGCTCATGTTCTTCTTCGGGCTGAGCACGATGCCGTCGACGCGCGCGTGGGACTCGATCTGGCAGCTCGGGGTGGGGTTGATCATGATGGCCGCCGCGATCACCGCGACGGCCCTGCGCAACCGTCTCGGCGCAGTGTTGGTCGTGGGCGTGACCGGTTACGGGCTCGGGGTGCTGTTCGCCCTCCAGGGAGCTCCCGACCTCGCGCTCACCCAGTTCCTCGTCGAGACCGTCACCCTCGTGATGTTCGTGCTGGTCCTGCGCAAGCTGCCCGCCGAGACCGACCCGGCCGCGGTGATGGGCAGCAAGTTCGCCCGCGCGATGCTCGGCATCGCCGTGGGCGCGGTGGTCGCCGGGATCGGCGCCTACGCCGTCGCGGCACGCACTACCGATCCGATCTCGCTGCTGCTGCCCGACGCCGCCTACTACGGCGGTGACGGCAAGAACATCGTCAACGTCCTGCTCGTCGACATCCGCGCCTGGGACACGCTGGGCGAGATCTCGGTGCTGCTGGTCGCCGCGACCGGCGTGGCCAGCCTGGTCTTCCGCACCCGCCGCTTCGGCACCGCCCCGCGTGTGGCGGACGCACCCGCGGCGCAGCTCGACGCGGTCTCCGCCAGCAACGAGACGACCTGGCTGCTCGGCGGCGATCTCATCGATCCGCGCTACCGATCGCTGGTCCTCGAGGTCACCACGCGACTGGTCTTCCCCACCATGATGATCCTGTCGGTGTACTTCTTCTTCTCCGGGCACAACGCGCCCGGTGGCGGTTTCGCGGGCGGTCTCGTCGCCGGTCTCGCGCTGGTGTTGAGGTACCTGGCCGGCGGACGCTACGAGCTCGGAGAGGCGGTTCCCATCGACGCCGGCAAGATCCTCGGCATCGGACTCACCTTCGCCGCGGGCACCGCACTGGTGTCGATGTTCCTCGGCGCCCCGGCGCTGTCGTCGGCGACCCTCGAGCTCACGCTGCCTCTGCTCGGCGACATCAAGCTCGTGACCGCACTGTTCTTCGACCTCGGTGTGTACCTCATCGTCGTCGGACTGGTCCTGGACGTGCTGCGCAGCCTAGGTGCTCGCCTCGACGCCGAGACCGTGGGTGAGCGCCGATGACCGCGAACATCACGCTCCTCGCCGTCGTCGGTGTGCTCGTCGCGGCCGGTGTGTACCTGCTGCTCGAACGCAGCATCATCAAGATGCTGCTGGGCCTGCTGCTGGCCGGCAACGGAATCAACCTGCTGCTGCTCACCCTCGGCGGCCCCGCAGGTCATGCACCCATCGTCGGTGTGGAGAGCGACGTCGAGCCGGACATGGCCGATCCCCTCGCGCAGGCGATGATCCTCACCGCGATCGTCATCACGATGGGTGTGGCGGCGTTCGTGCTGGCACTGACCTACCGCTCCTACACCTACCGCGCACGGGACGAGATCGAGAACGACCCCGAGGACACCCTCGTGTCGCAGCGGCGCAGTCTCGCCGATCTACCGTCGCGAGACCGCTCCGACGACCCGCTCACCGGTATCCCGAGCAAGAGCGGCGACGCCTTCGACGCCGCGGGCAACCCGATCCCGCTCGATCAGCTCAAGAACATCGAGGACATCGAGGCGTACGAGGATCTGCACGACGGCGACTTCGACGACCCCACCGACTCGGCCTACACGCAGAGCCAGGGGGGGACGGACGAGTCCGGCTCTGCCGAAGATTCGGGCGGGGCCGGCTCTATCGAGGATGCCGAGGACGCCGACGAGGACGTCCGCGCGGACGATCCCGACCCCGAGGCCCCCGACCCTGCCGAGGGCGAGCGGACCGGAGACGACGAGAAGAACGGGAAGGAGGATCGCCGATGAACCCGAGCGTCGCGAACCTCGTTCCCCTCCCCGTCCTCATCCCCTTGCTCGCCGCAGCCGCAACCCTGATCGTCGGCCGCCGTCCGCGCGTCCAACGGTGGATCACCGTCTTCGCGCTGGTCGCCTCGCTCGTCGTGTGCGTGGCGCTGCTGTACTACGCCGACGCCGACGGCATCGCGGTACTGCAGATCGGTGGGTGGGAGGCGCCGATCGGCATCTCGCTGGTCGTCGACCGATTGTCGGCGTTGATGCTGGTCGTCTCGGCGATCGTGCTGCTGTCGGTGATGCTGTACGCAGTCGGCCAGGGTATCCACGACGGCAACGAGCAGCAGCCCGTCTCGATCTTCCTGCCGACCTATCTCGCGCTCACCGCGGGTGTCAACATCGCCTTCCTCGCGGGCGACCTGTTCAACCTCTTCGTCGGCTTCGAGGTGCTCCTCGCCGCCTCGTTCGTCCTGCTGACCCTGGGTGCGAGCGCCGACCGCGTCCGCGCGGGCGTCTCGTACGTCATGGTCTCGATGGTGTCCTCGCTGGTCTTCCTCGTGGGCATCGCCTTCGCCTACGCAGCCACGGGCACTTTGAACCTCGCCCAGATGGCACTGCGGATGGACGAGATCTCACCGGGCACCCGGGCCGCGATCTTCGGTGTGTTGCTCGTGGCTTTCGGTATCAAGGCCGCGGTCTTCCCGCTGTCGTCGTGGCTGCCCGACTCCTACCCCACCGCGCCCGCACCGGTCACGGCCGTCTTCGCCGGCCTGCTGACCAAGGTCGGTGTGTACGCGATCATCCGGGCGCACACCCTGCTGTTCCCGGGCGGCGAACTCGACGACGTCCTGCTCGTCGCGGGTCTGCTCACGATGATCGTCGGCATCCTCGGCGCGATCGCGCAGAACGACATCAAGCGTCTGCTGTCGTTCACGCTCGTCAGCCATATCGGCTACATGATTTTCGGTGTCGCTCTGTCGTCGCAGACCGGTCTCGCGGGCGCCGTCTACTACGTCGGCCACCACATCCTCGTGCAGACCACCCTGTTCCTCGTGGTGGGTCTCATCGAACGCCAGGCCGGGTCGGCGTCGCTGCGACGCCTCGGCAGCCTCGCGCTCATGTCTCCGCTGCTGGCGGTCCTGTTCCTCATCCCGGCGCTCAACCTGGGCGGTATCCCGCCGTTCTCCGGGTTCATCGGCAAGGTCGCCCTGCTGCAGGCCGGCGCGGAGGACGGTTCGGTCCTGGCCTGGGTCCTCGTCGCCGGTGGTGTCGTGACCAGCCTCCTGACGCTGTACGTCGTCGCGCGTATCTGGACGAAGGCGTTCTGGCGGGCACGCGCCGACGCTCCCGAGGGTGATCTCGCGGACATCGGCCCCTCGGCGCTGATCGACGAATCCGCCACCGACATCTCCTTCGAGGAACGCCCGGACGTCGGCCGGATGCCGGCCGCGATGCTCGTCCCCACGGTCTGGCTCGTCGCGATCGGTGTGTCGTTGACGGTCTTCGCCGGTCCCCTGCTCGACATCAGCAACCGTGCCGCGGAGAACCTGCGCGACCGCACGGTGTACATCGAGGCCGTGCTGGGGGGTGAGCAGGAATGATGAAACGCGCCAACGTCCTGCGCATGTTCGTCGTGGGATGGACGACGCTGGTCTGGGTCCTGCTGTGGGGCACCTTCAGCATCGCCAACATCCTCGGCGGTGTGGTCGTCTCGCTCGTCGTCATGTTCGTGCTGCCGCTGCCGCGTGTACCCGTCGAGGGTCGCGTGCACGTCTGGTCCGCGATGCGGCTCGGCGCGGTGATCTTCGGCGAGACCATCCGCTCGACGATCAACGTGGCATGGCTCGCGATCCGGCCGTCCCCGCCGCCGGTCACCGGCGTGCTGCGCTGCCGGCTCACCATCAAGTCCGACCTGGTGCTGACACTGTGGACGGACATCATGAACAACATCCCGGGCACCATGGTGCTCGAGATCGACCAGGTGCGGCGGATCATGTACGTGCACGTCCTCGACGTGGGTACCGACAAGGCCGTGGCCGACTTCTACCGTTCCGCCCGCCTCATCGAGCGTCTTCTCATCCGGACGTTCGAACGCGAGTCGGAATGGCAGGCCAGCCCCTGGCGCAGCGGAACGGAGGAACTGACGTGACCGTGACACTGGCGATCGCGGGGGCACTGCTGTTCGTCTCCGCAATCCTGATCACCTACCGCGTGATCGCGGGCCCCAACTCCCTCGACCGGCTCGTCGGCGTCGACGCCCTGCTCGCGCTCGGCATCTGCGGCATCGCGATCTGGGCGGTGTACACACGCGACACGTCGGTGCTGCCCGCCACCGTGGCCCTCGCCCTGGTCGGCTTCATCGGGTCGGTGTCCGTGGCTCGATTCCGGGTGCGTGACGAAGGATGACGACGATCATCGACACCTTCGCCCACCTCCTGATCCTCATCGGGGCGGTCATCTCGTTGACCGCTGCGATCGGCGTGGTGCGTTTCCGCGACACCCTGTCGCGCATGCATCCGGCCACCAAGCCGCAGGTGGTGGGTCTGTTGTTCGTGCTGGGTGGCGCGATGATCATCCTGCGCAGTTCCGTCGACATCTGGATGATGGCGCTGGCGGGCATGTTCATGGTCCTCACGGCACCGGTGATCGCGCACCGCGTCGGTCGCGTCGCCTACCGGGAGCAGCTCGGTCGCGACGGCCTGCTCGACGAGGACGCTCCCGGCGGTGCGTGACAGGTGACGAGGAGCTGACGGCCGGGACGTCCTCGGACGATCACTCCTTCAGTTCCTGCACGAGCGAGTCCACCACCGCGACGAGATCGCCGTCCGTCCGTTCCGCGAGCCGGCGCTGACGCTGATAGGACGCTCCCCGCACCGGGATGTCCGCAACTCGCGCGAGTTCGTCGGCGCATCCGAGCCGTACCGCGGTGGGCATGATCTGCTCGAGCAGATCGTTCAGGTCGTCGGTGACGAGCCGTTCGGTACACACCGGGTCGAGGATGACCTCGGCATCGAGTCCGTACCGCGCCGCACGCCACTTGTTCTCCTTGACGTGCCACGGTTGCAGCACAGGAAGTTCCTCACCGCGCTCGAGACGTTCGTCGAAGTAGACGACGAGTGAATGCACGAACGCGACGAGGGCGGCCAGTTCGGCGCGGTTGGTGATGCCGTCGAAGACCCGGACCTCGAGGGTGCCCCATTTCGGCGCGGGCCTGATGTCCCAGTGCATGCCTCCGGGATGGCTGATGACACCGGACTCGAGCTGGTCGGCGATGAATTTCGCGTACTGCGGCCAGTCGGCGAAGTGATAGGGCAGGCCGGCAGTCGGCAGCTGCTGGAACATCAGCGCACGGTTGCTCGCGTAGCCGGTGTCGTAGCCCGCCCAGATCGGCGACGAGGCCGACAACGCGAGCATGTGGGGATATTTCACGAGCATGGCGTTGAGGATCGGGATGATCTTCTCCGCGGAGGAGACTCCCACGTGGACGTGCACTCCCCAGATGAGCATCTGCCGTCCCCACCAGCGGGTGCGGTTGATCATCTCCTCGTAGTCCGGGGAGGGTGTGACGGTCTGGCCGGTCCACTGCGCGAACGGATGGGTGCCGGCACACATCAGGTCCACTCCGAGCGGATCGGCGGCGCGGCGCAGCAACGACAGCGACTCGGACAGATCGTCGACGGCCTCGGCGACGGTGTCGTGTACACCGGTGACGAGTTCGACGGTGTTGCGCAGGAACTCCTTGGTCAGCCGCGGGGTCTCCCCGGCGATCTCCTCCACCCTGTCGAAGACGACCGCCGCGCTGTTCGAGAGATCGCGGGTGGTCTTGTCCACCAGAGCGATCTCCCATTCCACGCCGATCGTGGGACGAGGTGATCCCGGAAACGCGACTGCCACGTCTCGATCCAACCACAGGGCCCCGCCGACGGATGTCCGTCGCGGGGCCCTGTGTCAGGAATTACCCGGGTACCGAGCTTCAGGGGATTCGAACCCTGCTCACCCGATGACGCCGCAGGCGAGGCGGGCGCCGAGGTTGTCCTGGTGCACGACCACAGAGGCGCCGTCCTCACCTTCGAGGTCCTCGAGGCCGAAGGCCGAGGTGGTGACGGTGGCGGTGGCGGTGCCGTCCTCGTGGACGACGAGCGAGACCAGGTCGCCGCTCTCCGGGACGGAGGTGTTGCCACCGGCCTGCAGGTGGGCACCGGCCGACAGGAAGGCGCCGGGCTCGCCGCCGTTCGGCGCGGTGGACTGGGGCTCGCAACGGCCGAACTCGTGGATGTGGACACCGTGGTAGCCGGGCTCGAGACCCTCGACCTCGATGGTCACCTCGACGTCGCCGCCGTTCTCGGCGAACGACACGGTGCCGGCCGACTCGCCGTCGACCGTGGTGAGCTCCGCGGTGAGCGCAGCAGCGGAGGCGGAGCCACCGGCGTGCGACTCGCTCCCACCCTCGGTGCCGTGGTCGTCGCCGTGGGCCTCGGAAGCGGGCGCGTCGGATCCCGTCCACACCGGCGGAGTCGTCCCCGGCTCGGTGCTCGCCTCCTCGCTGTTCGAGCACGCAGTCAGGCCCACCGCGGCGATCGCGACGATCGGGGCCAGAGCACGCCAGGACATGCGACGGGTGGAACTGGAGACCATCAAACCGCTCCTTCGAAGTGCCGAAAAGTCACCCGATCATAACCGGGCGTCTCCGGCGACCACCCGGTGGCGGACCGACACGGTTCCGGCGCTAACGCGAAGTGACGATGACGATCACTCCGGGGGCGGCGTCGCGGATGCCCTCGAAGCGCGGTTGCGCGGTGACACCGAGCGACTCGGCGACGGCTGTCGCGGTCTGCTGCTCTCCGGGAGACGACCCGTAGAACACCGAGGTCTGCTGGAGCAAGCCCTCGCTGTAGTTGCCCGTTTCACTGATGGTGTACCCCTCGTCCTCGAGGTAGGCCGCGGTCTGCGCGGCGAGGCCCGCGACCTCCGAGTTGTTGAACACGCGCACCGGTGCCGTCGCGGAGGCCGAGGTGTCGGACGCGAACGCGGTTCCGCTCCCCACGGGCATGGAAGGAGCCGAAGACACGGCCGTGGTGGTGGTCGCACCGTCCCCGGCGTCGGACGTGCCCCCGTTCGCGGCAGCGGGCGCGGGCGCGGTGGGCACCGCGGCCGAGCGCGTGGACGGTGCGGCCGGCGCGGCAGCGGTCGTCGTCGTGGGTGCCGCCGCGGGAGCGGGTTCGTCGTCGGAATCACCGAGCGAGGCGAAACCGAGACCGGCGAACAGGATGCCCAAGGAGATCAGGACCATCGCGAACGCACGCAGAGGCGGTCCCGAGGGTGCGGGCGCGCGGCTGGGGATCTCGGGGGTTCTGCTCACGACCTCGACCATAGTTGCCCGAGCACACGCAGCGCTGCCGACCGGCCGCGCGTGTCGATATCGCATTATCCGGCCCGACGGCCGCCCGTCTAACGGGTGTCGAAACCGAGCCGGCGGGCCGCGCGGGCCTTCTGACGGCTCGCACGCAACCGCCGCAGCCGCTTGACCAGCATCGGATCGGCGGCGAGCGCCTCGGGACGATCCACCAGAGCATTGAGCACCTGGTAGTAGCGGGTGGCGGAAAGACCGAAGAGTTCCTTGATGGCGTCCTCCTTGGCACCGGCGTACTTCCACCACTGCCGTTCGAACGCCAGGATGTCGAGATCGCGACGGCTCAGGCCGTTCGCCTCGTCGCCGGTGGGTTCCTGCGCGGATGCGCCGTCGCCCTGCTGGGACACGAGATCGGACCGGTCGTTGCCGTGCGCTGCTGCGCCGTCCATTTCCCTCCTCGACTGACTGGATCACACCGTGACGAAGAGTCCTTGCGTCTCGGCGGAAGTCATTCAATCACGGGGTGGGGACACATACCGGTTCGAGAACGCCGCGAGTCGATCCCATTATCCTGTGTCACCATGGCCATTCTTCCCATCGTCATCGTCGGCGACCCCGTCCTGCACAACCCGACCCGGCCGGTGACCGAGTCACCCGCCGAACTCGCTCAGCTGATCGCCGACATGTTCGAGACGATGGACGCGGCCAACGGCGTCGGCCTCGCCGCCAACCAGGTCGGTGTGGACAAGCGACTGTTCGTCTACGACTGCCCCGACCGCGACGAGTCCGGCAAGGTCGCGCGCCGGCGTGGCGTCGTCGTCAACCCGATCCTCGAGACCTCGGAAATCCCCGAGACGATGCCCGACCCCGAGGACGATCTCGAGGGCTGCCTGTCCGTGCCGGGCGAGAACTTCCCCACCGGTCGCGCCGACTGGGCGAAGGTCACCGGTACCGACGAGAACGGTGAGCCCGTCGAGATCGAGGGCCACGGATTCTTCGCTCGCATGCTGCAGCACGAGGTCGGGCACCTCGACGGCTTCCTGTACGTCGACGTTCTGATCGGGCGCAACGCCCGCGCCGCGAAGAAGACCATCAAGCGCGCCGGATGGGGCGTCCCGGGCCTGACCTGGCTCCCGGGTTCGGTGGAGGACCCGTTCGGCCACGACGAGGACGACTGACGAGGCGACCGGCGAACCGTCGATGACGACCGACCGTCCGGCCCCGTCCGTACCCCTCGGTACCCGGGTGGTGCTGCGGTACCGCCTGCCCGCCGGCTACAGCCACCCGATGACCGATGTCATCGGTGAACTCGTCTCCGTCGAACCGGTGGTCGCGGTGCGCACCGCCGACGGTCGTGTCGTCCAGGTGTCCCCCACCTCGGTCGTCGCGCTCAAGCCGATCGCGGCGCGGCCGATCCGCGTCTCGGAGATCCGCGCGCTCGAGCACGCCGCCGCCGCGGGGTGGCCCGGTCTCGAATCGGCCTGGGTGGACGGCTGGCTCGTGCGCGCCGGACACGGTTTCACCCGGCGCGCCAATTCGGCAACGCCGCTGGGTGAACGCGGCACCGTGGCGGACCCCGCCGATCCGGCGGTGCGCGCCCGGCTCCGTGAATGGTTCGCGGCACGCGGATTGCCGCTGCGGCTGCTGGTGCCCGATCGACTCGCCCGGATCCCCGAGGGGTGGCCGACCTCGGAGCCGGTGCTCGTGATGGGCGCCGACCTCGCGAACATCCCCTTGCCGCCGGAGCCCACCCCGGTCACGATCACCGACCGGCCGGACGCCGACTGGATGTCGCTCCACCGCGCCGACGCCGACCCGCTGCTCGCGCAGGACGTGCTCGGCTCGGTGGCCGCGGGGATCCTCGGGTTCGGCCGCATCGGTGCACCCGGGCAGCCGCCCCTGGCGATCTGCCGCGCGGCGATCACCGATGCGCCGGACGGACGCCGCTGGGTGGGTCTGTCGACCGTCGAGGTCGCTCCCGAACACCGGCGTCGCGGACTCGGCACACTCGTGTGCGGTGCCCTGCTGCGCTGGGCACGCGAGCACGGCACGACCCACGCATATCTGCAGGTCGAGGAGTCGAACACCGCGGCGCGCGCCCTGTATCGCGAACTCGGCTTCGTCGACCACCACCGCTACCGATACGCCTCCGAACCCGTCGGATAGGTCGCCTACAGTGGGCGTGTGCGCCTTGCTACCTGGAATGTGAACTCCGTCCGTGCCCGTACCGACCGCATCCTCGACTGGTTGCAGCGAACCGACACGGATGTGCTCGCGATGCAGGAAACCAAGTGCAAGGACGAGCAGTTCCCGTACGAACGCTTCGAGGAGCTCGGCTACCGCGTCGCGCACGTCGGACTGAGCCAGTGGAACGGTGTGGCCATCGCGTCGCGCGTGGGCCTCGACGACGTGCAGATCGGCTTCGAGGACCAGCCCGGTTTCTCCAAGGACCCGGAGGTCGATCCGGCGCTCGAGGCGCGGGCGATCGGGGCGACGTGCGCGGGTGTGCGCGTGTGGAGCCTGTACGTCCCCAACGGCCGCGACCTCAACGACCCGCATTACACCTACAAGCTCGACTGGCTCGCCAAGCTGCGCGCCGACGCGCACGCCTGGGCCACCGCAGCGCCCGGGCAGCCCATCGCGCTGGTCGGCGACTGGAACGTCGCCCCCACCGACGACGACGTGTGGGATCCGGCCTTCTTCGAGGGCAAGACGCACACTTCGCAGCCCGAGCGCGACGCCTTCCACGCGTTCGCCGACGTCGGCTACACCGACGTCGTCCGTCCGTACGCGCCCGGCCCCGGGGTCTACACCTACTGGGACTACACCCAGCTGCGCTTCCCCAAGAAGCAGGGCATGCGGATCGACTTCGTCCTCGGATCACCGGCCTTCGCGGCACGGGTGACGGGCGCCGAGATCGACCGCAACGAACGCAAGGGCAAGGGCGCGAGCGACCACGCACCGGTCGTCGTCGACCTCGACCTCTGAGCAGGTCCCGCGTCGGGTGGACCGCCCGCACAGGCATCAGGCCTTGCGGGCAGGCACCTTGCGCTGCGGCTGCTTGCGCCGGGTCTCTTTGCGGTGGGGGTCCGTGCGCGGCAGCTCGAGAGCCACGACGACGTCGCGGTAGTTTTCGTGCGACGACACGAATCGCTGCACATAGGTGCACACCGGCCGCACCCGCCAGCCTCGGCTGCGAGCGAGATCGAGCGAACCACCGACGAGGACGGCCGCGAGACCCCGATGACCGAAATCCTCGACGATCACGGTGTGCATGAAGTCGACGACCGGCGGGTTCGGCGCCGGAACGCGTTCGAAGTCGTAGTACGCCAGGATGCCGACGAGATCGCCGTTGAGGCGCAGTTCGAACCGGTTCTGGTCGGCGTTGTCCGACACGGCGAGGTCCGGCGAACTCGTGTTCATGAGCGCCTCCAATAGGGGTGTTGCGTGATCGAACTGTGACCTGTGCCACTATAGAGCAACGAGGCGACCACCGGCAGCAACGCTGTCGTGTTTCGCAAAGTGCACCCGCCTCAGCGCCTCCCGGCCGTGTTCGAACACACCCTCGGTAGGGTGTCCGCGTGGACCTTCTGCCCCTGTCGCCTCGAGGCGAGACCCCGGTTCGAGCCCTCACCATCGCCGGCACCGACTCCGGAGGCGGAGCCGGCATCCAGGCCGATTCCCGCACGATGGCGATGTGCGGTGTGCACGCATGCGTCGCGGTGGCCGCCGTGACCGTCCAGAACTCCGTCGGCGTCCGCGGGTTCCACGAGATCCCCGCCGAGACCGTGGCCGACCAGGTGCGGTGCGTGGTCGAGGACATCGGGGTGTCCGCAGCGAAGACGGGCATGCTCGCCTCCACGCAGATCATCGAGGCCGTCGCACAGGTGTGCTCCGAGGTGGGCATCGGCCGCGACATGGAGGTACCGCTCGTCGTCGACCCGGTCTGCGCATCGATGCACGGCGACCCGCTGCTGCACTCCGACGCGCTCGACGCGATCCGCGGGGTGCTCATCCCCCTCGCCACCGTCGTCACCCCGAATCTCGACGAGGTACGGCTGATCACGAGCATCGAGGTCGTCGACGACGCGTCGGCCCGGCGCGCCGCCGAAGCGCTCCATGCGCTCGGCGCCCAGTGGGTGATCGTCAAGGGCGGTCATCTGCGCAGCTCGGAGAAGAGCACCGACCTGCTGTTCGACGGCGACCGTTTCCTCGAGTTCAGCACGCCGCGCATCGAGACCGGCAACGACCACGGCGGCGGCGACACGCTCGCAGCCGCGATCGCGTCCGCCCTCGCGCATGGCCGGTCGGTGCCCGAGGCAGTCGAGTTCGCGAAGGAATGGATCACGAAGTGCCTCGAGTGGTCCTACGACCTCGGTCACGGCCACGGCCCGGTCAACCCGTTGTGGCGACTGCACGAGCGCTGATCGCGCCCGTCTTCACTCGGTGAACTCGGCGCGCACCTCGGCCCGCTGGTCACCTGCGGGCACCCCGTCGGGTCCGTCGATCGAATTCGCGTAGACAGCCGTGCCGTAGGCGACGGCGGCGGCCGCCGCGGCGAACGCGTCGCGGTCGATTCCGGCCAGGGTGTCCTCGGGGGTGTGGTAGTTCGGGTCGAAGGGCTGGTCGGCGGTGCCACCCCACAGGTCGGCCTGTTCGGGGGTCTTGACGTCGTCGGCGCCGGTGAACACCCCGCCCGCGGGGATGCCGAAGGCGACGAACGGACCGTAATCGGAACGGCCGTCGAAATCCGTTCCGCCGACCTCGATTCCGCGTTCGTCGAAGAACTGCGCGAAGGTCCGTTCGATACCCGCCGAGCCTTCCGGTCCGGGTCCTTCACCGACGGCGTCGGAGTCGTCGCCGTCGAACACCAGATATCCGGCGTTGGGCGAGCCGAGCATGTCGAAGTTCAGGTACAGGGCGATGTCGAGTCGTTCCTCGTGGGACAGCGACTCGACGTACCTCGTGGAGCCGACCAGTCCGACCTCCTCGGCGCCCCAGAACGCGAACCGCACGGCGTTGGTCACGCCCGGCTCGCTGCCGAGTTGCAGCGCGGTCTCGAGGACGGCGGCGACGCCGGTTCCGTTGTCGTTGATCCCCGGTCCTTCGGGGACGCTGTCGAGGTGCGCGCCGACGACGACCACGTCGTCGGTCGAGCCGGTGCGCGTCTGCGCGATCACGTTGCGCGACTTCCGGTCCTCGGTGCGGGTCTGGAGTGTCACCGTCACGGTGGTCGCGGCGGACAGGCGCTCGGCGTCGGCCCCGGCCACGCCTCCGACCGGGATGCGGGGGTTCGATTCCGCCCCGAGACCGGCGGCGGCGAGCGGGCCGTCCTCGTTGTTGGCGACGAGCAGCGCGGCCGCTCCCCGTTCGGCGGCGACCTGCTCCTTGACGGCGAAGGTGCACACGCCGCGATCGACGATCACCACCGCGCCGGTCGCGTCGATGCCGTCGTAGTCGGTGGTCTCGCAGCCGGGGGTGTCGTCGGGGGCGATGCGCACGACGCGCGCGGTGAGCCCCTCCGGTCCCGTCGACGGCGACATGCCGAGTGCGCTCACGCCCATCGGCTCCCCGTCGACGGTGAGTTGCTCGTTCTCGACGGCGAACAGGGTCGTGTCGAACTCCGGTGTCTGCACGTCGAATCCGGCGTCGCGCAGGGCTCCGGCGACGTAGTCGACGCTCGCGTCGTAGCCGGGGGTCCCGAGCGAACGGTTTCCGTCGTTCTCGCCGGCGATCCGTTCGAGTTCCGTCAGGTGCGTCATGACGGCATCGAGTTGCACGGCGTCGGCGAGCGCCGTCGGGTCGACGGGCGGCGCCTCCACCTCCGCCTCCGAGCATCCCGCCGTCAGCAGTACACCGGCGGCGATCAGGGCCGCTCCCCGCATGCCGTATCTCGTCTGCGCCCGCGCCATCGACCGAGCGTACACAAAAGCACTGCGCCGCACGGGGAAACCGTGCGGCGCAGTGTGCGGAGGCAGAACCTGCGGCGTGTCGAGGTAGTACCTCAGGCGTCGCGGCGGTTGACCACCACGAGTGAGGCCGCGAACACCAGGAACGAGAAGGCCGCGAAGTACAGGAGCGATCCCCATGGACCCCAGTGGAATTCGATTCCCTGCCCGATACCCAGGAAGTTGTTCGCGTTCGCGAACGGTAGGAACGGCTGGATCTCGCGGCCCACCGAACCGAACAGCGCGAACAACGACTCGAGCAGCAGCGGCCACAGCATCAGCAGCGCGATCGTGCCGGCCGACTGCCGCAGCAGCGTGCCCACACCGACCGCGAGGAAGACGCACAGGAACGCGTAGATCGCGGTGCCGTAGACCGCGCGCCACGCCGTGTCGCCGCTGAGGACGAGTTCGCGACCTGCGTCGGGCCCGGCCAGTGCCTTCGCGAGGTAGAAGGCACCGAACGAGACCGCGAGTGTCAGCACCGCGCCCAGCACACCGATGAGCAGGGCCTTCATCGTCAGGAGCAGGGTGCGGTTCGGGGTGGCCTGGAAGGTCGTGCGGATGACCCCGAAACGGTATTCGCTGGTGACCGACAGTGCCGCGAGGATCATGAGCACCAGCACACCGAAGCCGGTGACGCCGCTGACCGCGACGTCCACGGTCGGATAGAACCGTCCCAGTTCGTCGTCCATCCCGGCCGACGCGCGGGAGACCGACCCGAGGATCGCGGCCAGACCCAGGCCGAGGGCGACGATGACGAGGGTGCACCACAGCGGTGACTGCACCGACGTGAGCTTGATCCGTTCGGCCCGCAGTGTGTCGAGCGCCGTACTCATCACAGTCCACCCTTCATGACGTCGTCGACTCCGGATCCGTGGTATTCGACCTCGCCACCGGTGAGTTTCATGAACGCTTCCTCGAGCGACGCGGTGCGTCCCGCGAGTTCGTGCAGCACGATCGACCGGGTCGCAGCGAGTTCGCCGATCTCCGCCGCCGGAGCGCCCGAGACGTGCAGGGCACCGTCGTTCTCCCGCACGGTGTGCCCGCGTTCGGTGAGCGCGGTGCGCAGCTCGTCGAGTTGCGGGCTGCGCACGACGACGAACGAGTCGGACGCGCGGTCGACGAACGCCTTCACCGAGGTGTCGGCGATGAGCCGTCCACGGCCGATGACGATGAGATGTTCGGCGGTCTGCGCCATCTCCGAGAGCAGGTGGCTGGACACGAGCACCGTGCGGCCTTCCGCGGCGAGCGCCTGCATGAACCTCCGGATCCACACGATGCCCTCGGGGTCGAGGCCGTTGACCGGTTCGTCGAACAGCAGCACGCGCGGGTTGCCGAGCAGTGCGGCGGCGAGACCGAGTCGCTGCGACATGCCGAGCGAGAAGCCGCCGGCGCGCTTGCCCGCGACCTCCGTCAGTCCCACCTGGCGCAGAACCTCGTCGACACGCGAGGCAGGCAGACCGTTCGACGCGGCCAGCCAGGCGAGATGCGACCGCGCCGACCGGTTGGGATGCACCCACTTCGCGTCGAGCAACGCCCCGACGGTGGTGAGCGGCCGTGTCAGCTCGCTGTACGGCTTCCCTTCGATCAGTGCGGTTCCCGAGGTCGGCCGGTCCAGCCCCAGGATCATGCGCATCGTGGTGGACTTCCCCGCGCCGTTGGGGCCGAGGAAGCCGGTGACGATGCCGGGACGGACCGTGAACGTCAGGTCGTCGACCGCGGTCGTGGACCCGAAGGTCTTGGTCAAGCCGGTCACTTCGATCATGCGCACCACCCTACGTGCGGCTCCGGCGAGCGCATCCGATCACACTCCCCGGAGCCGCACGCGGTGCGTCAGGGGACGAAGACCTCGGTGGTGACCGGGATGCTCGGTCGCTCGGTACGCATCGTCAGGGCGACGCGGCCGGGCCCGGGGAACACGTGCATGACCAACGGCCGGGTGCTCGTGTGGAAGGCCGGCACGAAGCGGGTCTCCGTACCGCGGGCACCGGTGTCGAGGTTGTGCCAGTCGAAAGCGACGGTGACGTCGCAGTTCAGGATGCTCGGCGTCCACTCGCCGAGAAGCGAGTAGCCCTGCGTGATCCGCAGTTCGATCCCGTGGGTGGCACCCGGCGCCGAGGAGTACTCGTAGAGCGGGCCGTCGAATGCGGTTCCACCGGCGCGCACGATGCCGGCGCAGATGCCGTCGCCCAATGTCAGCACGGGTGGCGTGGACAACTCCGTCGTCGCGCACGACCTCGGTCCGGTGTTCGACCAGCCCATCTGACACGGTTCCTGGGCGCCCGCGACACCCGGCGCCGCGACAGCGACGACAGTGCCCATGAGCCCGGCAGCGGCGGCAGCGAGAATTCTGTGTGCAACTGTCATGCCCGGGGATCGTACAGACCGATCGGTAACCCGTCGCTCGACAATCGGAAACCCCTGAACACCAAGGTGCTCAGGGGTTTCCCGTACCGGTCACGGCTCCATCGGCGAAGATGCCTGGGCCCAGAAGCGTTTCGGGATCCGGCCGGCGTGCCGGGCACGGAATCCCGCTTCGACGGCGTGACGCATCGCCGACGCCATCAGCGCCGGATCCTTCGCGCGGGTGACGGCGGTCGCGAGCAGCACGGCGTCGCAACCGAGTTCCATCGCGAGCGCCGCGTCGGAGGCGGTTCCGATTCCCGCGTCGAGGATCACCGGCACACCCGCAGCCTCGACGATCATCTCGATGTGGTGCGGGTTCGAGATACCGAGGCCGGTCCCGATCGGCGAGCCGAGCGGCATCACCGCGGCACAACCGACGTCCTCGAGGCGTCGCGCGAGGACGGGATCGTCGGTCGTGTACGGCAGGACGACGAAGCCGTCGTCGACGAGTTGTTCGGCCGCGGAGACGAGTTCGATGGCGTCGGGCAGCAGCGTCCGTTCGTCGGCGATGACCTCGAGTTTCACCCAGTCGGTCTCCAGCGCCTCCCGCCCGAGCTGCGCGGTCAGCACGGCTTCCTTCGCGCCGCGGCACCCGGCAGTGTTCGGCAGCGGTTCGATGCCGAGGCGGCGCAGCAGGTCGAGGACACCGGTTCCGGAGGCCGCGTCGACACGGCGCATCGCGACGGTGGTCAGTTCGGTGCCCGACGCGACGAGTGCCTCCTCGAGCACGGCCAGGTTCGCCGCGCCACCGGTGCCGGTGATCAGCCGCGACCCGAAGGTGCGGCCGGCGATGGTCAGCTGCGGCAGGTCGGCGCCGGGATCGTGTGTGTCAGCCACCCTGGACCGCCGTGAGGATCTCGATGCTCGCTCCGCGTGTGACCGGCTCCGACCAGCGGCCGCGCGGGCACACGACACCGTCGACGGCGACCGCGATGCCCTTCTCGGGCAGACCGAGCTCGTTCAGCAGTTGTGACACGGTCGGGGCCGCGTCGTAGTACTTGTCCTCACCGTTGACGGTGATGCCCACGGACACGTTCGTCATCCCACACTCGCTTCCGTAATTCGTCCAGGACAGGCGTACTGCGCGTCGGCCAGCGACCGCCCACCGAGTTCGGCGAGCACCGCGTCGACGGTGAGCGGCGTGAGCAGCACACCGTTGCGGCCGTGGCCGGTCGCGGCGACGACACGATCGGAGAGCCGGCCGATCAGCGGTAGGTTGTCGGGGGTCATCGGGCGCAGGCCCGCGCTCGCCTCGAACAGTTCGTACTCGCCGAGCGCAGGAAAGATCTTCTCGGCGTCGGCGATCAGATCGCGCACCCCGGCCACCGTGACCTGTGTGTCGGACGCCTCGTACTGTGTGGCGCCCACGACGAGGCCGTCGTGGCGGGGCACCAGATAGGCGGGGCGTCCGTGGACACTCGCGCGCACGGTGCGCTGCGGCGGCGGAGTCGCGCCCGGCCGCACCCGCAGGCGCAGGATCTCGCCCTTGACCGGACGGACCGGAAGGCCCGGCCACAGTCGCGCCGACGCCGAGCCGGCGGCGAGCACCACCTGATCGTCGGGAAGGTCGGCGAGATCGTGGACGGCGGCGTCGGAGAAACGCACCCCGGCCGCGGTGGCCGCGACGCGCAGGGCGTCGACGAGCGTACGGTTGTCGACCGACGACTCGGTGGGCGCGAGCAGTCCGAGACGCACCTTCGGCCCGAGCGACGGTTCGAACTCCCGGATCTCCGCACGGGAGAGCAGACGCATCTCGTGCCCCCGCTCCCCGACCCATTCGGCGACGGTCCGCAAGTCGGCCGCGTCCGCCGCGTCGAGCGCGACGGTCAGCGACTCCTCGGCGGTGAACACGTCGACGCCGGTCTCCGCGCGCAGTGCATCCGCGAATCCGGGCCAGCGGTCGAGCGAGGCCGCACCCAGGGACAGCACGTGGTCCTCACCGGGCCAGCCCTCGGACAGCGGGGCCAGCATCCCGCCGGCCACCCACGAGGCGCCACTGCCGGGATTCGGGTCGTGCACGGTCACGCTGTGCCCCGAGCGGGCCGCGCGCCATGCGATCGACAGCCCGATCACTCCGCCACCCACGACGGCCACAGTTGCCATTGGTCCACCTCACTCCCTGCGCCGGCATGATCCGGGTCAGGTCATAACGGTCGGGGCCGGCAGGCCCCCTCTCAGCCCCGCGAACCTCGGGACTCCCGTGTCGTCACTTTCTGCTTAGAGGCTACCGTCTTGGTCGTGACCACCTATCGCGGCAACCATCCCGACCCGCGCGGCCGCCTCGCGACCGCCCGGTTGTATCTGTGCACCGACGCTCGCCGGGACACCGGCGACCTCGCACGGTTCGTCGAGGAGGCCCTCGCCGGTGGGGTCGACATCGTCCAGTTGCGCGACAAGGACTCGGCCGGCGAGAAGAAGTTCGGACGCCTCGAGGCACGCGAGGAACTCGCCGCCCTCGAGATCATCGGCGAGGCGTGTGCACGCCACGGTGCGCTCCTGGCCGTGAACGACCGCGCCGACATCGCGCTCGCGTCGGGCGCCGACATCCTGCATCTCGGTCAGGGCGACCTGCCGGTGCGGCACGCGCGGCAGATCCTCGGCGACGAGATCGTCATCGGCCGCTCGACGTCGAGCCGCGCGCAGGCTGCGCTCGCCGACATCGAGGAGGGCGTCGACTACTTCGCATCCGGGCCGGTGTGGGACACACCGACCAAGCCGGGACGGACCGCGGCGGGGCTGGAGGTGACGCGCGAGGTCGCGCAGTCGCAGCCGGCACGGCCGTGGTTCGCGATCGGCGGCATCGATCTCGAGCGACTCCCCGAGGTGCTCGACGCCGGTGCCACGCGGGTCGCGGTGGTCCGGGCGATCACGAAGGCATCCGATCCGCGGGCAGCCGCGGCGGCGCTGAAGGCCGCACTCCCGACCTGAGGCGTTACAGCCAGCCCAGCACGGCCGAGGGCGACATCGCGATCGTGCCCTCGGGCAACCGTGCGCGCAGACCGCGATCCGCGGTGACCACGACCGTCACACCGGGGTCGACCACGGCCGTGGCGGTGGCGAGCCGTGCCAGCTCGTCGTCGCCGCTGCCGTCCGCGCTGTGCACCGGGATCCGGACGTCGTCGATCGTCGCGTCGCGGGCATGCCCTTCGAGGACCGCTTCGACGCGGGGGACCCAGCCGAACGTCCCGTCGGGAATTTCGACGGTGCGGGGCAGGACCGCGGCGAGGTCGGCGAGCAGGGCGCTCGTCGCGCCGGGGCGGTCGCGCCACCATCCGGTGGGGCCGCTCGCTCCGAGCACGTTCGCGGTGTCGAGCAGCATGCGTACCGGTGAGGTGCGCAGCGACGGCCACGCCTCGGCGAAGCCGCTGTGCAGCGGCATCGCCTCGACCTCCGGTTCGGGCACCCAGCGCAGTTCGGTGCTCTCCTGGTTGAGACTGGTCACGAGAGTTTCGGTGGCGTCGGCGACGACGGTGGTGTAGGTCCATCCGCCCGCGAGACCGGACGTGACGCGTTCGGCGCGTACCGTCACGGCCGCGACATCGATGCCGGCCTCCTCGTGAGCCTCCCGCACGGCGGCGTCGACGGTGCTCTCGTGCGAGTCGCGCGCTCCACCGGGAAGTGCCCACGTCCCGCCCTGGTGCGACCATGCCGCCCGATGCTGCAGGAGAACCGCGGGGCGACCGTCCGCGAGCGGAGCGCGCAGCAGCAGACCTGCGGCGCCGTGCCGTCCCCAGCGCTTCTCGCCGTCCGGTCCGACCGCCCAGCCGTCACCGTCTCCACGCATTGCGTCCGCCTCTCCGACCCGCCCTCGCCCGGACCTGTACCCGGTACCGGATCCCCGCCGTCCGTGGACGGCAACAATACCGCCGGGCTGCTTATATGCTCCCCTCAGACCGCTCGACACGAGGAAGGGAGTGCCCGGTGGACGTACGGATCACCCCTCCCTTCGCTCCTGTCGAGAGCCACATCCGCGACGACGCCGATACGGACACTCCGGACGCCCGGTTCGACGACGCTCGTGCCCTGCTCCGGTCCACGCCGGTCCGGTTGGTGGTCCTCGGGGTGGTGCTCACCGTGCTGCTCGTCGCCTCGGCAGCGGTCTCCGCAACGATGGTGTCCGGCAGGCAGGCCACCCACGATCGTCTCCTCGCGTCCATCGAGCCGCTCGCCAGCGCGGCCCAGAATCTCTACAGCGCGCTGTCGGTGGCCGACGCCGCCGCCGTGACGGGCTTCATCTCGGGCGGACTCGAACCGGAGGCGGTGCGCAGTCGCTACATCCGGGCGACCAACGAGGCCGCGGAATATCTCGTCATCGCGGCGACCGGCCTGACCGATGCCGACCGCGAGACCGCGCACAACCTGACGGAGATCGGGCGGCTGCTGCCCGTCTACACGGGTCTCATCGAGACGGCTCGCACCAACAACCGCACCGGGCATCCGGTCGGCGCCGCATATCTCGGCGAGGCCTCGCACCTGATGCAGACCGAACTGCTCCCCGCCGCGCAGGAACTGCACACGCGCGGCGTCGCCGCGGTCGAGGACACCCAGCGCGACGCGGTGCGACCGCCCTGGCTCGCGATCGGATTGCTCCTCGTCACGGTCGCTGCCCTGTGCGTGGCGCACGCCGTCGTGAGCCGCCGCAGTCGTCGCACCCTCAATCCCGGAATCCTCGTCGCGATCGGCGCGACCGGCGCGCTGCTGTGCTGGTTGCTCGTCGCGGGCCTGGCCTCGTCGAGTGCCACCGAACGCGCCATCGAGCGCGGTGCGGCACCGCTCGCCGATCTCACCGAGGGCCGGATCCTCGCCCAGCAGTCGCGTACCGCCGAGACCCTGCTGATCGCCCGGCGCGACACGACCGGCGCGTACGACGACACCTTCGAGACCAACATGGCGCGGCTCGGCAACATCCTCGACGAGTACGGTCGCGATTCCGCCCTCGAGGCGGGCGCCGAGGCAGTGGAGACCGCCCGGTCGGCGCACGACGCATGGATCAACTCGCATGCACGCATGGTCGACGCCCTCGTCCGCGGCGACTACGCAGCGGCCTCGGTCCTCGCGGTCGGTGCAGGTCCCGGCGAGTCCACCGCCCGGTTCGTCGCTCTCGATGCGGCCCTGACGGAAGGAATCGACGACACCCGCACCGAACTGCGCGACAACGAGTTCCGCGCCTCCCGCACCCTCGCCGGCCTCGCACCGATGTCGGTGGTGCTGCTGACGGTGGCGCTGGTCGGCGTGTGGGTCGGTCTCCGGCCCCGGTTGAAGGAGTACCAGTGAGAGAGCGCGTTCTCGTCGCGGGCCTGTGCGTCGTCGCCGCACTCGCCGGCGGGTGCGCGACCGACCCCCCACCGCGCGCCCCCGGCCTCCAAGGCACGACGACCTCTCTCCCGCTTCCCGAGAACGCGCGGATGCTCGAGTCGTCGGTGGCCACACCGCCCGCCCCCGACTGCGGCGATCCCACCGCCTCGCTTCCCCCGGATCCGAACGCCACCGGACCTGCGATCGATCGGATCCGCACGCGCGGCCGGCTGATCGTCGGCCTCGACACCGGCAGCAACCTCATGAGCTACCGCGACACCGCGACCGGGCGCATCACCGGTTTCGACGTCGACATCGCACGTGAGATCGCCCGCGACCTCCTGGGCGATCCCGACCTCGTCGACTACCGCATCCTGTCGTCGGCCGAGCGCGAGAAGGCGCTGCAGGACTCCACCGTCGACATCGTCGCGAAGACCATGAGCATCACGTGCGCCCGACGCGAGAAGGTCGACTTCTCCACCGAGTACTTCCGAGCCCAGCAGCGCGTGCTCGTCGTCCGGGGATCCGACATCCGCTCCGCCGCCGATCTCGCCGGCCGGCGCGTGTGCATCGTCGAGGGCACCACCTCGCTGCTCCGGATGCGAGAAGTGCAGCCGTCGGCGTCGATCCTCACCGTGCCGTCGTGGGCCGACTGCCTCGTCGTCCTCCAGCAACAGCAGGTCGACGCCGTGAGCACCGACGACACGATCCTCGCCGGACTCGCCTCACAGGACCCCTATCTCGAACTCGTCGGCCCCTCCCTGGGATCGGAGCCGTACGGAATCGGAATCCGGCTGGGCAGCGACGAGCTCGTACGCTTCGTCAACGCCACCCTCGAACGGATCCGCTCCGACGGGACGTGGACGGCGCTGTACGACAAGTACCTGCGGGTGCTCGGTCCCACTCCGTCACCCCCGACACCGAACTACCGGAAGTGACGGCCATGTCCGACGAACCCGAACCGGCCGATACCCCGTCGGCCGATTCCGGCCCCGCCACCGAACGCGGCCCCGGCCCCGTCCCAGCCACGCGGCCCGAATCCACCCAGCGCTCGTCGATCTGGTCCGGCTCGTCCTCCCAGCGTTCGTCCTCCCAACGTTCGTCGAACCGCCGCATCCGGCCGCGCGGAACCCAGCGTCGCCGCATCGCCGGCCTCGTCGACGTGCCGGTCCCCACCACGAAGGATCCGGTCGACGCCGTCCTCCGCGATCCTCACGTCTCCGAAGGCAAGAGGTTCTGCGCGAAGTGCGGACAACCGGTGGGACGCAGCACCCCGTCGGGGCCGGGTCCCACAGAAGGTGATTGCCCCCAGTGCGGAACACATTTCCAGTTCACTCCGGCCCTGCACCGCGGGGACCTCGTCGCCGGGCAGTACGAGGTGCAGGGTTGTCTCGCCCACGGCGGACTGGGATGGATCTACCTCGCGATCGACCGCAACGTGAGCGACCGCTGGGTAGTGCTGAAGGGCCTGCTGCAGGGCGGCGACGCCGAGGCCCAGGCGGTCGCGGTGGCCGAACGCCAGTTCCTGGCCGAGGTCAGCCATCCGAGCATCGTGCAGATCTACAACTTCGTCGAGCACCCCTCACCCGACGGCACCCCGATGGGATACATCGTCATGGAGTACCTGGGTGGTCACACCCTGCGTACCGTGCTCGACAACTATCCCCCACCGAACCGCATCCCCGTCGAGCAGGCCATCGCATACATGCTCGAAGTGCTACCGGCACTGCAGTATCTGCACGACATCGGACTGGTCTACAACGACCTCAAGCCCGAGAACATCATGGTCACCGACGAGCAGATCGAACTCATCGACCTCGGCGCCGTCTCCGCGATCGAGGGATACGGCTATCTGTACGGGACGCCGGGATATCAAGCACCCGAGATCGTCCGGACCGGGCCGACGGTCGCGAGCGACATCTACACGGTCGGACGCACACTCGCGGTGCTCACCCTCGACATGCCCTCGGACAAAGGCCGTTACCGCGACGGTCTGCCCACCCCCGAGCAGGCTCCCCTGCTCGACGAGTTCGACTCCTTCCACCGCCTGCTCCTGCGGGCCACGAACCCCGATCCGCAGCAGCGCTTCTCGTCCGCCGACGAATTGCACGGACAGCTCACCGGTGTGCTGCGCGAGATCCTGTCGAAGAAACTCGGCACCGAACACCCCGGACTGTCCCGGCTGTTCAGCCCGCCCCGCACGACCTTCGGCACCGACGAGGCACTCGTCCCCACCGACGTGTACGCCGACGGGATCGAGCGCGACCCCAAACTGCGGGGCCAGGATGTCGCGGCGGCACTGCCCGTCCCCCTGCTCGACCCCAACGATCCGAGTGCCGCGCTCCTCGCCGCCGCGGTGCACAGCGAACCGCAGCAGACCCTCGACTCGCTCCGGCACGCGCGCGAGAACGGGGTCGGGCGGGTCGTCGGAGCATCCGACGTGTCGTTCTCCAAGGAGATCACCCTCGCCGAGGTCCGCGCCCATCTCGATCTCGGGCAGGTCGACAGCGCGGTGGAGATCCTCACCCGCCTCGAGCGCGAGTCCGGCGACGACTGGCGCATGGACTGGTACGCCGGCATCGCCGAACTGCTGCAGGACGACTACGAGGCAGCGTTCACCCGGTTCGACAAGGTGCTGCAGGCGCTTCCGGGTGAGATCGCCCCGAAGATCGCACTCGGGGCCACCGCCGAACTGACGCTGCAGCATTGGGAGAGCGACGACCCCGACGCGTGGCGACGCTTCTGCGAGCAGTCCTACCGGGTCGTGTGGCGCACCGATCACGCCGTCGTCAGCGCGGCCTTCGGGTTGGCACGCCAGCTCACCGCCCGCGACGAGATCCGCGCCGCCGTGGACGTGCTCGACGAGGTCCCCACGACCTCCCGGCACCACAGTGCCGCGACCATGACCGCCGCGCTGATCCTGTTACGAGGCGATCGCGTCGAGGAGATCTCCGAGGCGGATCTGCGCGAGGCCGCGCACCGGATCGCGTCGCTGCCTCCCGACGAGGGTCGCGCCCTGCAGATGCGCGCACTGGTCCTCGGGACAGCGCTCGAATGGGTGCGCAGTGGACGGGCATCGAGTCGCGAGTACGACCGCATCCTCGACGTACCGTTCACCGAGAAGGGACTACGCCTGGGCACCGAGGCGGCGCTGCGGCAATTGGCGCGCAACGCCCCTTCCCGCACACACCGCTACACCCTCGTCGACCTCGCGAACGCGATCCGGCCGCGCAGTTTGACCTGATCAGAAGTCAGCGCCGGGCGAACTGCACGGCCGCGCGGGCGATGGCGAGTTCCTCGTTCGTGGGGATCACGAGCACCTCCACCTGCGACGAGTCGGCCGAGATCCGGCGTTCCCCGTCGTCGTCGGCAGTGTTGCGCGCATCGTCGACGACGATGCCGAGCCGGTCGAGGCCGGAGAGGCTGTCGCGCCGGACGTCGACGTTGTTCTCCCCCACCCCACCGGTGAACACGATCGCGTCGACGCCGCCGAGCTCGAAGGTGTAGGCGCCCACGTACTTCCGGATGCGATGCACGTAGACTTCGTACGCGAGTCGCGCGTCCTCGTCGCCCTCGCCGACGAGCTTCAGCAGAGCCCGGAAGTCGTTGACACCCGACAGCCCCTTCAGGCCCGAATGCCGGTTGAGCAGGTCGTCGATGGCGTCGACCTTCAACCCGGCCGCCCGGTTGAGGTGCATGACGACACCCGGATCGATGTCGCCGCTGCGCGTGCCCATGACGAGACCCTCGAGCGGGGTCAGTCCCATCGAGGTGTCGATCGGGCTCCCACCTGCGACCGCCGACGCCGACGCACCGTTACCCAGATGGAGCACAACCAGATTCAGGTCCGCGATGTCGCGTCCGAGGAACTCCGCGGCACGCCCCGACACGTATTCGTGTGAAGTACCGTGGAATCCGTACCGCCGGATGTCGTGCTTGTGGGCGATGTCGCGGTCGATCGCATAGGTCGCCGCGTGCGGCGGAAGACCGTGGAAGAAGGCGGTGTCGAAGACACCCACATGGGGGATGTCGGGCAGTTCCTCCCGCGCGACCTCCATTCCCACGACGTTCGCCGGATTGTGGAGGGGCGCAAGGATCGACAATTCGTCGACGGCGCGGACCACGTCGTCGTCGATCAGGGTCGGTTCGTAGAAGACCTTGCCGCCGTGCACGAGTCGGTGTCCGACGGCGACGATGCCCACCTCGTGCAGCGGACGGCCCAGCCCTTCGAGCATCTCCAGTACCGCACGCAGTCCGGTCCGGTGGTCGGCGATGGCGTCGTTGCGTTCGTCCGCCCCCGCCGTGTGGTGGAAGACGATCCGGCCCTCCGGTTCCCCGATCCGCTCGATCAGTCCGTGCGCCAGCGACTTTCCGCTCTCCGGTTCGATCAGCTGGAACTTGATCGACGACGATCCGGAGTTGAGGACCAGGACGGTGCCTGCGGTGACCGGGTTCGGGCTGCTCACGCGTCTTCCTCCTGCGCCTGGATCGCGGTGATGGCGATGGTGTTGACGATGTCCTGGATCAGGGCGCCCCGCGAGAGGTCGTTGACCGGCTTGTTCAGGCCTTGCAGGACGGGTCCGACGGCGACGGCACCGGCGCTGCGCTGCACGGCCTTGTAGGTGTTGTTGCCGGTGTTCAGGTCCGGGAAGATGAACACCGTGGCGCGTCCGGCGACGTCGGAGTCGGGCAGCTTCGCGCTCGCGACCGTCGGTTCGATCGCCGCGTCGTACTGGATCGGACCTTCCACCAGCAGGTCGGGTCGCCGCTCCCGCACCAACGTCGTGGCCGAGCGGACCTTGTCGACGTCGGCACCCGAACCGGATTCGCCGGTGGAGTACGACAGCATCGCGACCCTCGGGTCGATGCCGAACCGGGCGGCGGTCGCGGCGGACGAAATCGCGATGTCGGCGAGCTGGTCGGCGGTCGGGTCGGGGACGACGGCGCAGTCGCCGTACGCGAGGACACGGTCGGCGAGGCACATCAGGAAGATGCTCGACACCGTGGAGACGCCCGGTTCGGTCTTGATGATCTCGAGGGCGGGGCGGATCGTGTGGGCGGTGGTGTGGGCCGCGCCCGAAACCATGCCGTCGGCCAGTCCCAGGTGCACCATCATCGTGCCGAAATATGAGATGTCGCGCATGATCTCGCGCGCACGTTCGACGGTCATGCCCTTGTGGGCACGCAGCCGCGCGTACTCCTCCGCGAACCGGTCGGCGTGCTCGGAAGTGCGCGGGTCGAGGATCTGCGCCTGCGACAGGTCCACCCCGAGTTCCGACGCCCGCTGGCGGACGGCTGCCTCGTCGCCGAGGATCGTCAGCTTCGCGATGCCACGCTGGAGCACGCGTCCGGCGGCTCGAAGGATGCGGTCGTCCTCGCCCTCGGGCAACACGATGTGCCGCTGCTGGGCCCGCGCGCGGTCGATGAGCTGGTATTCGAACATCTGCGGGGTGGTCACGGACGGTCGCGGCAGTCGCAACCGGTCGAGCAGAGAACGGGAATCGACGTGTCGTTCCATGAGCGCGAGTGCCGTGTCGATCTTGCGCTGTGCGCCGAGGGCCATGCGGCCTCGGGTGCGGTCGGCAGCCGAGGCGGTGTCGAAGGTGCCGAGTTCGGTGGTGAGTATCGGCAGCGACGGCTTCAAGGCCGTGACGAGCTGCGCGATCATCGGGTGCGGCAGCAGGCCCCCGTTCATGATGATGCCGGCGAGCGTCGGGAATCCTTCGGCGGCATTGGCATTGACCAGCGCGAGGATGACGTCGGAGCGGTCGGCGGGAGCGATGACGACGACGCCGTCGGTGAGCCGCTCGAGAATCCGTTCGGCGGTCATGCCACCGACCATGATCCGCAGCGCTTCCCGCTGCAGCAGGTCGGGGTCACCGCTGTAGAGCTCGCCTCCGATCGCGGTCTGCAGCTCGGCCATCGTCGGCGCGACCAGTGCGGGCACCTCCGGGAGCGTCCACACCGGTTCGGTGCGGTCGCCGAGAGCCCGGGCGATCTCGTCGAGTGCATGGGGGTCGCAGCGGTTCACCACCACCGCGCCGAGATGCGCGTGCTGTCCCGCGAGCTCGTTCGCACACACACCGGCGAGCTGGGCGATCTCCGAGGGCGTGCGGCGGGAACCGCGCAGGACGAGCAGTACCGGGGCGTCGAGGTTCGCCGCGATGCGGGCGTTGTACGACAGTTCGCTGGGGTTGGCGATCTCGGTGTAGTCGCTGCCGACGATGACGACGGCGTCGCAGCGGTCCGCCACCGCGTGGTACTTGCCGACGATGTCGCTGAGCGCGGCGTCCGGGTCGTCGTGGACGTCGTCGTAGGTGACGCCGATGCAGTCCTCGTAGGCGAGGTCGACGGTGGTGTGTTCGAGCAACAGTTCGAGGATGTAGTCGATGTCGCTGTCGGAGCGCGCGATGGGACGGAAGACACCGACGCGGGCGGTGGACGCGCACAGCGTCTGCAGCACGCCCAGGGCGACCGTCGACTTCCCGGTGTCCCCTTCCGGAGCTGCGATGTAGATGCTCGAGACGGACCCTGCAGCAGCACTCATGGATTCCACCCTAACTGCAAACTTTGCTCCGTCCCGCGTACCCGCGCACACGCCCGGCCGGCGGTGTCCGGCCGGGCATGGGAGTCGCGGGATGTCAGGAATGGGTCTGCAGCACGCGCGGGGTGTCGGGCTGCTCGGTGCCGCTCCTACTCAGCGGAGAAGCGGCACCTTGCGGGTCGGACGTCAGGTGAGTGCGCGCAGGCGCGGGGCGAGGTCGCGCTCGAACAACTCCAGGAACCGCTTCTGATCATGACCCGGCGCATGGAACACCAGATGATTCAACCCCGCATCGACATACGCCCTGACCTGCTCGACCGCCTCGTCCGGATCCGACGCCACGATCCACCGCTTGGCGACCTGCTCGATCGGCAACGCATCCGCCGCCGCCTCCATCTCCATCGGATCATCGATCGAATGCTTCTGCTCCGGCGTCAGCGACAGCGGTGCCCAGAACCGGGTGTTCTCCAACGCCTTGTCCGGATCGGTGTCGTACGAGATCTTGATCTCGATCATCTTGTCGATCCCCGCGACATCCCGCTCCGCCTTACCCGCCCCCTCCGCCACGGCCGGCAACAGCTTGTCGGTGTAGAGCTCCATGCCCTTACCCGAGGTGCAGATGAACCCGTCCCCCGCGCGTCCGGCATAGCGGGCGACGACCGGGCCACCGGCGGCGACGTAGACCGGGATGCCGCCTTCGGGCACGTCGTAGATCGACGCGCCCTTGGTGGTGTAGTACTCGCCCTCGAAATCGACCCGGTCTCCGCGCCACAGCTCGCGCATCAACCGCACCGATTCACGCAGCCGGGCGAAACGTTCCTTGAACTCCGGCCACTGGCCGGCATAACCGGTGGCGATCTCGTTGAGTGCTTCACCGGTGCCGACCCCGAGGAAGATCCGTCCCGGATACAGACACCCCATCGTCGCGAAGGCCTGCGCGATCACCGCCGGGTTGTACCGGAACGTCGGCGTGAGCACACTCGTGCCCAGCTGCAACCTTTCGGTGCGCTCCCCCACAGCGGTCATCCACGCCAACGAGAACGGCGCATGCCCACCGTTGTGCCGCCACGGCTGGAAATGATCCGACACCGTCGCCGAATCCATCCCGTGCGCCTCGGCCAACACACCCAACTCGACCAGCTCGCGCGGGCCGAACTGCTCCGCCGACGCCTTGTATCCCAACTTCAAACCCTGAGCCACAGATTCCTCCGACCGTTCGCGTTCCGATGTCCCCGAGTATGCCCACCGGACGCTCGTCGTCGGTCGAGACCGACGTTGTGTTCGAAATTCACCGAAAAATCGCACACAACACCGGTCTCGACAGGTCACCCGAGGGCACCGGCGCGGTGCAACGCGCGTCGCACCCTTTCGACGAGGACTCGAGGTCGCCGATACAGCAGGTCGGCGCCGACACGCACCACGGTCCAACCGAGCTCCGACAGCAACGCATAGCGGTCGATGTCGATGGTCCGCTGTACTCGATCGGTCCAGTGCTGCGCACCGTCGTACTCGACGAGGACCCTCCACTGCTTCCAGCCCATGTCCGCACGTGCCACGAACCGCCCACCGTCGTAGATCTCGATCTGCGTCTCCGGCACGGGCAGACCGGACCGGACGATCAGCAGCCGCGTGTGCGTCTCCGGTGGTGACGCGGCACCTCCGTCGACGAGTTCGAGAACCTTCCGTACGGACGCGAGGTGCCGAGCGCCCTTGTTCCGAGCGGCCACCGCTTCGATCTCGTGGACCTTCGTTCCGGTCGCATTGCAGAGCGCGTCCACCATTTCGACGCACCGATCGAGGTCCGCACCGCGCGCGAGGTCGAAGGCCGTTCGGGCCGGTATCGTCACCGTCATTCCGTCGACGACGCAGGATTCGATGTCGTCGACGCTGCGAACGATGATGCCCGGCGTCGAGTGCAGTTTTCCGGGTCGCACCATCTCCGCCGGCAACGACGCGTCGAGCCAACGGGTCCCGTGCACGGCGGCTGCGGACGGTCCGGCCAGTACCCCGGCGCCTCCGGTCCACAACCAGGCGGCCTTCGCGCGTAGCAGCGCGGTCGCTTCGACTCCCGGAGCGACGTACACATTGCGATGAAGCTTCACGAAGTAGTGCCGAAGTTGATACCGCGTCACCGATCCGGCCGCCAGTGCATCGGTGCCGGCGAACGGTTCGTGGAAGTCGACCATGAGCGCGAGCGTGCCCGGTCTCCTGCGTTCCCGGTACCCCGAATCCGCCGTCTGTGGAGAACTTTCGACGTTATCCCCAGACGCGCCGAATCGAGACCGGTGTTGTTGTCGATTTCTCGCGAGTTATCGACAACAACACCGGTCTCGACGAACGATCACGCGGCGCGGACCCGCGCCAATCCCCATTCGCGGGCCAGCAGTTCGTAGGAACGCAGACGGTCCTCGTGGCCGTGGGTGACCGAGGTGACGACGAGTTCGTCGGCGTCCGTTACTCGGCGGAGGGTGTCGAGACGCTCCGCCACCGAGCTCGGCGCCCCCACGAACTGGGTGACGATGCGGTCGTCGACGAGGGCTCGCTCCTCGTCGGTCAGCGGCGGGGTGGTCTCCGGGTCCGGGTACGGGATCGCGCCGTGGCCCGAGCGAATGCTGTGCGTCCAATGCCCGTAGGTCGACGCCAACTCGCGTGCGGTGGCGTCGTCGTCGGCGACCACCGCGTCGGCCGAGACCACCACGTAGGGCTTCCCCAGGATCGGCGACGGACGGAACGCCGACCGGTACGCCTCGACCGCTTCGACTGTCGTGCCCGGGCTGACGTGGTAGTTCGCACCGAACGGCAACCCCAGGCGACCCGCGAGTTCCGCCGAGGGTCCGGCACTCGAACCGAACACCCACAGCTCGAGGTCGGCGCCTTCTCCCGGACTGACGTGCAGATCCGTTCCGTCCGGTGCTGTGTAGGTGCCGTCCAGGAAGGCGAGGATGTCCTCGACCTGCTGCGTGAAGTCGGGCGACTGCGCACCGGGTTGCTGCAAGATGCCGAAGCTCGCGGCCGACCGGGACGACGACAGCAGCTTCGCCGGCGAGAAGGGCGGCGGGATGATCAGTCCGTCGCGAATCTCCGTCGCCCGCGGAGCGGGTTCGGGAGCCGTCCCCGTCAATGCCTCCGCTCGTCGCTGCCCCGACCTGCCGAGACCGAGATCGATGCGTCCCGGGTACAGGGCGTCGAGGGTGCCGAAGGATTCGACGACGCCGATCGCGGTGTTGTGTCCGAGTTGAACCGCGGCGGCACCGATGCGGATGGTGCGGGTCGCGGCGGCGATCGCGCCGATGAGCACGTCGGGTGCCGACGAGGCGACAGCGACGAAATGGTGCTCGGCGACCCAGTACCTCTTGTACCCCCACGCTTCGACGTGGCGCGCCAGGTCGATGGTGTTGCGCAGCGCCTCCGGCACCGAGGACCCCTCGCTGACCGGCGAAAGATCCAGCACGGACAGCGGAACCGGATTCACGGCGTTCACGACGACTCCCCGACATGCGGAGTGCGTTCACCGGCTTCGACGGCGAACGGAAGACGGTTCTGCGGCGGCGCGATCGGGCACGTCGCCGCGTCGGTGAACGCACACGGCAGGTTCGCGGCGCGGGTGAAGTCGAGCGTGACGGTGCCGTCGGCCGCCGGCGTGTCGACCTGCAGGATCCGCGCTGCCGGATAGGTCGTCACCCCGCTCGTCGCGTCGGTGAACAGGATCCGCAGCGGACCGCCGGCTTCACCGAAAGCGACGAGTTCGTGTGCGGCGCCATCGTATCCGAATCGGACCACGCCCGCCGCCGGGTGGTGGTGTTCGAGCCCGTCGACGACCGAGCCCGTCGTCACGACCTGCTGTTCGTCGAATGCCTCGAACCGGCCGGTCAGTACCCAGGACTGGTCGGGTTCGTAGGCCGGGACGCTGGTGAACGACGTGAGCGCCGGCGCCGTGCGGTCGTGGATGCGGATGCCGAATCGTCCGGTGCGCTTGATGATCTCGACGAAGCCGCGGTCGAACTCCGCTTCGAGACCGGGCGCACCCTCGACCGGCTCGTAGGTGGTTGTCTCACCGTCGAATTCGTGGACCACCGATCCGCCGTCGACATGCCACCGTCCCGGCGCTTCGTCGAAGGAGTTGGGGGTCTCGTCGAGCCAGTGCAGGGCGGTGAGGCTCAGCCAGCCGAGCGGTTGCCGCAGGCCGTCGTTGCGCTCGGCATGCCACCGCTGCCATTCGTCGACGAACTGATCGAGTGTTGCGGTCATGACGCGCGGGCTCCTTCGGTGACGGCGTGCGGGTCGCGCAGGCCGAGGTGGCCGCGCAGGGTGGTGCTGTCGTATTCGGTGCGGAAGCTGCCGCGTTCCTGCAGCAGCGGGACGACCCTGTCGACGAACTCGTCGAGGCCGCCGGGGGTGAGGTGCGGGACGAGGATGAAGCCGTCGCTGGCGTCGGTCTGGACGTAGAGGTCGATCTCGTCCGCGACCTGCTGCGGCGTTCCGATGAACTGCTGGCGTGCGGTGACCTCGATGACGAGTTCGCGGATGCTCAGGTTCTCGGCGTCCGCCTTCTCCTTCCACTGCCGGGCGACGGCGAGCGGATCCTTGGCGTGGCGCACGCGGCCGCGCGTGATGGTGACGTTGTCCTCGGGGTCGACCTCCGGCAGCGGGCCGTCCGGATCGTATGACGACAGGTCCTTGCCCCACACCTGTTCGAGGAAGGCGATGGCCGTCTGCGGACCGACCTGCTGTAGGCGGATCTGCCGCGCCCGCTCGTGCGCTTCGGCTTCGGTGTCGCCGAGGACGAAGGTCGCGGCGGGCAGGATCTTCAGCTCGTCCCAGCTGCGTCCGTACTTCGCGAGGCGGTTCTTGACGTCGGTGTAGAACGCGCGACCCTCCTCGAGCGTGCCGTGCCGGCTGAAGATGGCGTCGGCCTTGGCGGCACCGAACTCACGACCCTCATCGGAGTCGCCGGCCTGCAGGAGGACGGGATGCCCTTGGGGACTGCGCGGCACCTCGAAGCGACCCGCGATGTCGAACTGGGTGGTGTGGATGTCGAACGACGCGATGTCGCCGTCGGGAGCGAAGATCCCGGCCCCACGGTCGATCTCGGGACCGCGGGCCGACCAGCCGTCCCACAGTTCCCGCACCACGTCGACGACCTCGGCGGCACGGACGTACCGCTGCGAGTGCTCGAGGAAACCACCACGACGGAAGTTCTCGCCGGTGAACGCATCCGACGAGGTGACGAGGTTCCACGCGGCGCGACCGTCCGAGAGGTGGTCGAGGGTCGCGAACTGCTTGGCCAGTTCGTACGGCTCGTTGAAGGTCGTGTTGATGGTGCCGGCCAGGCCGAGGCGGGTGGTGGCACCGGCGAGGGCCTCGAGCACCGTGAGGGTGTCGGGGCGCCCCACGACGTCGAGGTCGTGGATGCGGCCGCGGTGCTCACGCAGCCGGAGTCCTTCGGCGAGGAAGAAGAAGTCGAACCTACCGCGTTCGGCGGTGTGGGCGAGGTGCAGGAACGACGAGAAGTCGATCTGGCTCTTCGACGCGGGGTCGGCCCACACCGTGGTGTTGTTGACACCGGGGAAATGCGCGGCGAGGTGGATCTGCTTACGAACAATGTTGCGGGACACGATGATCGTTCCTTCAGTGAGCAGCCGCGAAGCGGTTGGCGGGACGGGGCAGACCGAGCCTGTCGCGGAGGGTTCCGGTGGTGGGTGCGACCTCGGCGCGGACGACGGGTAGCACGTTCTCGACGAGGCGGCGGAGGGTGGACGGCAGAGCGAGCGGCCGCAGGGTCACCCCGTCCACACCCTTTGCGTCGCCGAGCAGTTCGATCAGGTCCTCGGACGTACCGACGTGGACGAGCGTGTCGGAGCGGTACGGCTCCCCCGCCCACGCCTCGAGCTGCGCGAGATCCGCTGCGGCGTCGTCGCCGAGCAGGACGTCGACGTCGAGCAGCACGAAGATCGGCCGGTCGCCCGCCGCGGCCCGGATGCGGCCGGCCAGTTCGGATGCGGCGGCGAGGTCGGTGGCGCGGATACGGACGAGATCGGCTCGCTGCGCGGCGAATCCGAAGGAGTCGGCACCGGTCACCGTCACCGCGACCAGCGGATGTCCTTGTGGGGATCGCGGCACGATCGACGATCCCTTGACGGAGAAGTACTCGCCGACGAAGTCGATGTAGTGGACCTTGTCGCGATCGATGAAGCGGCCGGTGGCGACGTCGCGGATCTCGGCGTCGTCCTCCCAGCTGTCCCACAGTCGCGCCGCGACCTCGGCGGCCTCGTGCGCCTCGGCCCACAGCGACGCGGTGTCCTGATCGTCCTTGCGGCCGAACAACTCCACGACGCCCGGTGTCACCGCGACCTCCCACCCGGCGCGACCGAGTGTGGTGTGGTCGATCGTCTGGATCGCCTTGGCGACGTGGAACGGCTCTGTGTGGGTGACGGTGGCCGTGGGGATCAGGCCGATGCGCGTGGTTGCGGTGGTCAGTCGCGCCGCGAGGCCGACGGCTTCGAGCCGGCCGCGCACCGTGGTCGCGTCCGAGACGACGCCGAAGGTGTCGGGGAAGAACGCGAAGTCGACGCCGGCGCGATCGGCAGCACCGACGAGGTCTGCCCAGTAGCGGGGGGTGAACAGTTCCTCGGCGCGCGAGTCGTCGCGTCGCCAGGACGAGGGGTGAATGCCGGTGCCGGCGAAGTCGACGGCCAGCAACAACTCTGAACTATCGGACATGATGGACCTTCCCGGGGATGGCCTCGAGTAACGTCTGCGTGTACTCGTGTTGGGGGTTGTCGAAAATTTTTGCGGTGGAGCCGTATTCGACGACCCGACCGGCGCGCATCACGGCGACGGTGTCGCTGATCTGCCGGACGACGGCGAGGTCGTGCGAGATGAACAGGTAGCCGAGTCCGAGTTCGGCCTGCAGCGAGGTGAGCAGGTCGAGGATCTGAGCCTGGACCGACACGTCGAGCGCCGAGACGGGCTCGTCGAGGACCAGCAGCTCGGGGTTCAGGGCGATGGCCCGTGCGATGGCCACGCGTTGCCGCTGCCCACCGGACAGTTCGGCGGGTCTGCGGTCCAGATGTGCCGTCGACAACGCCACTTGATCGAGGAGGCGGACGACGTGCTCGGCGCGTTCGGCTCTCGTGCCGACACCGAACGCCTCGAGGGGTTCGGCGACGATGTCGCGGATCCTCAGTTTCGGGTCGAGCGAGGCGTAGGGATTCTGATGCACGATCTGCACCCGGCGTCGCAGCGCCCGCAGGGCACGGCCCCCGAGCGCGGTGATGTCGTCACCGTCGAACCGGACCGATCCGGCGGTCGGGGTCTCGAGCCGGATCGCGATGCGCGCGACCGTAGACTTGCCCGAACCCGACTCCCCGACCAGCGAGAGGGTGCCGCCGCGGGGAACGTCGAAGGACACATCCCGCACGGCGTGCAGCGAGGACTTCCGGTCGATGCGGAAGGTCTTCGACACCTTCGACACCGACAGGATCGGAGTGGCCTCTTTCAGGGCGGGTCGCACGGACCGTTCCGCGAGGCTCGGCGCGGCCGCGATGAGCGCGCGCGTGTACTCGTGTTGCGGGTCGGTGAGGACCTGCGCCGCCGGTCCGGTCTCGACGACCCGGCCGCCCTGCATCACGACGATGCGGTCGGCGCGATCCGCCGCGACGCCCAGATCGTGGGTGATGAGCAGGACCGCGGTGCCGGTCTCGGCGATCCGCGTGTCCAGGTGGTCGAGGATGCGGCGCTGGACGGTCACGTCGAGTGCGCTGGTCGGTTCGTCGGCGATGACGAGGTCGGGCCGGCAGGCGAGGGCGATACCGATGAGCACCCGCTGGCGCTGACCGCCGGACAGTTCCTGCGGGTACTGCTTCGCGCGCAGCTGCGGGTCGTCGAGCCCGGCCTCCTTGAGGATGCGCAGCGCCTCGATCCGGGCGGTGCGCCGGTCGGCGAGACCGTGGATGCGCAGCACCTCGGCGATCTGGTCGCCGATGCGGATGACGGGATTGAGGGAGGTCGTCGGGTCCTGCGGAACGAATCCGATCCGGGCGCCGCGGATGCGTTCGAAGGCATGCTCGGACAGGTCGTTCAGCGACGTGCCGTCGAAGGACACCGACCCGGCCGTGACGCGACCGGTTCCGGCAAGCAACCCGATGATCGCGTGCGCCGTCGTGGACTTGCCCGATCCCGACTCGCCGACCACCGCGACGACCTCGCCGCGACCGACGGTGAGATCGACACCGTTCACCGCGACCACCGGTTCGCGCGACGGCCCGTAGGCGACCTGCAGGTCGCGCACTTCGAGGAGGCTCATCGTGCGCTCCTGTCCTCGAGGGCGTGGCCGATGCGGTGGGCCGAGAGCACGATGGCGACGATGACCAGGCCCGGCAGGGTCGTCATCCACCAGGCCGCGGCGAGATAGTTGCGGCCCTCCGAGATCAGCGACCCCCATTCGGGTGTCGGCGGCACGGCACCGAATCCGAGGAAACTCAGCGACGACACGGCCAGCACGGCCATACCGAATTCGACGGCGGCGAGGGCCGCGACGGGGGCGTACGAATTGCGCAGCACGTGCCGGCGCAGCACGGTGTGCCACCGGACTCCGCACGCGAACGCCGCTTCGACGTAGAGCGCCTTGCGTACCCGCAGCACTTCCGAACGCATGACGCGCGCGAAGTTCGCCACGAGGCTCACGCCCACGGCGATCGCGACGTTCATCGTGCCGAAACCGAGGGCCGTGACGAGCGCGAGGGACAGCAACAGCGCGGGGATGGACAGCAGGACGTCGACGAGGCGCATGAGTGCGGCGTCGATGGCACCGCCGACCGCACCGGACAGCAGCCCGATCAACGAGCCGACCACGAGGGCGAGGCCGACCGCGACGAGCGTCGCGGTGAGCGACAGACCGGATCCGTGCACGACGCGCGTGTACACGTCTCGGCCGAGATTGTCGGTGCCGAACCAGTGCGCGACGCTCGGTCCCTGCAGCTTCTCGGCGGGCACACCCTGCAGCGGGTCGCCCGAAGCGAAGAGCGACGGGAACAGCGCGAAGCCCACCGCGAGGAGCAGCACGATCGACGACACGACGAGCACGGCGTTGCGCCGCACCCCTGCCGCGACGGACGTGATCCGGATTCTTCTGCGCGAATGAGGTTCCGGTAGCGGCGTTGCCGGAAGTGTTTCGCGGACGAGAGTGTCAGACACGTGCCTCGACCTCCAGGAGAGTGTCGTCGTGGGTCGGATCGTCCTCGGTCGAGGCTGCGCCACCCCGGTCGATGCCGTGGGTGATCCGCGGGTCGATGAGGGGGTAGAGCAGGTCGACGGCGAGGTTGACGAGCACGAATACGGTGGACGAGAACACGACGATGCCGAGCACCACCGGAATGTCCTGCGCCATCACCGACATCTGGGTCAGACGCCCGATACCGGCCCGGGAGAAGACCGTCTCGACCACCACGGACCCCGCGATGAGGTTGCCGACGATGACGCCGGCGATCGTGAAGGCGGGGATGCTCGACAGCTTCAGGGCGTGCCGCGTCTGGATACGCAGGCGGGACGCGCCTTTCGCACGCGCCGCTTCGATGAACGGCTGCCGCCAGGTCGTCTGCAGGCTGGTCGCGAGGACCTGGGCGATCACCGCGCCGGTGGGCAGCGCCAGGGTGATCGCAGGAAGGATCACGTGCTCGATGCCCTGGTCACCGAAAGCCGGGAACAGTCTCAATCGGAACGAGAAGAGCTGCAACAGGATCAGGCCCACCCAGAAGGTCGGCACCGCAACACCCAGCGGTGGTAGCGAGAACAGCAGGCTACGGAGCCGCTGCGCCCGGGTGTAGGTCGCGAGGAAGGCGACCGCCGTGCCGAACACCAGGGCGAACACCAGGGCCGTGCCCGCCAGGACGAGGGTGCTCGGCAGGGCGGCAGCGATCGCATCGGTCACCTGCTGTCCGGTGGAGATGGACATACCGAAATCGCCTCGGACCGCGTTGCTCAGCGCGTTCCAGTACTGCACCGCGACCGGTTGGTCGAGGCCGTACCGCGCCTGGAGCTGTTCGATAGCGGCGGCATCGACCGGTGTTCCGGCGTCGGCACCGGCGGCGAGGGAGACCGGATCCGAGGGGAGCAGGAACAGGACCGCGAACGACACCGTGAACGCCGCCCACAGCACCCCGACGGCCTGGAGCACACGGAAACCGAGATAGCGCAGCATGATCTACTCGCCCAGCCAGGTGTCGAAGAACTGCAGTCGCGCCGACGCCTCGAACTTCAGGTCGGCGACGTTCGGTCCGGCACCGATCGCCTGCGACAGTTCGACCGTCGGGATCCACAGTCCGTTGTCGAGGACGAGCTGCTGCGCCCGGCCGATGAGCTCGGCACGTGCGGCCGGGTCGGTCGTGGACAGCTGCTGGGCGAGCACGTCGTCGAGATCCGGAATGGGATTGCGCTGGTTGAGGTTCCGCCCGTCGAGCCCGAATGCCGTGCGCAGGATGTCGCCGTCGGCGCGGGTGCTGTTGTAGTAGGACGCCTCGAAGTCGCCGGCATTCTGGCGTGCGGTGTTCTCCGGAGTGGAGACGAGGTCGAGCTGCAGGTCGATTCCCACCGCCCGCAACTGTTGCTGCACCAGTTCGAGAATGGCCTGGTTGCCGGCGAACACCGAGCTGAACAGCACGGGGAAGCTCAGGCGCTGCCCGTCCTTGACTCGGATGCCGTCGGGACCGGGCACCCAGCCGGCCTCGTCGAGGATCTTCTCGGCCTTCACCGGGTCGTAGGTGACGTCGGCGAGTTCGACGTAACCGGGGGTCGCGGACGCGAGCGTGCTGGTCGCGGGGCGGAAGTCCGGTCCGAGGACCGTGTCCACCAGTTCCTGCCGGTTGATCGCCGGGACGATCGCGCTGCGCACGGCCGGGTCGGTGAGGACACCGCGACTGAGGTTGGGTTGGAAGCCGAACGGGATACCCGGATTCGGAGTGGTCAGGATGCGGCCGCCGGCACTTTCGATCTGCGCCGCGTCCTGCGGCAGCGCATCCGAGATGGCGTCGAGCTGACCGGAGGCGAGCGATCCGGTGCGGACACCGGATTCGGGGACGATCGTGAACTCGATCCGGTCGAGATAGGCCTCACCGTCGTGCCCGAATGCCTCCGAACCCCACGAGTAACCCGTGCGCTTGACGAGGGTGGCGGACTTGTCCTGCTGGTAGTCCTCGTAGACGAACGGGCCGGTGCCCGACAGGTCACCGGCGCAGCGTTCCTCGGCGCTCTTGGCGGTGTCGGCATCCGAGAGCAGGCCCAGTTGATGACTTGCGGTGGCCTGCAGGAACGGCGCGTTCGGCACGGAGAAGTTCACCTGTGCGGTCCGGTCGTCGACGACCGTAGTGCCGGCGTATCCCGCGAGATACCCCACGGCCTGCGGCGCCTTCACCCCGCCGAGGGTGTTCACGATCGCGTCGAAGTTCTTCTTCACGGAGTCCGCGGTCAGCGGGGTGCCGTCGCTGAAGGTCACGCCTTCCTTCAACCGGAAAGTGAACTGCGTGCCGTCGGCGTTCGATTCCCAGCTCTCCGCCAGCCACGGCACGATCTCACCGGTCGCGGGGTCCTGGTCGGTGAGCGAGTCGACGACCTGCCGGGCGACGTAGATGGTCTGGTTGCTGGCGGCCTGCGCGGGATCGGCGCAGGTGGGTGGGACCGACAATCCGTACCGCAGGGTGCCGCCGGGCTGCGGGTCGCCGGTGGGCTCCGAGTTCGCCGCGGCACCGGTTCCGCAGGCGGTCAGCGCTGCGCCCAGTACGGCGGTGGCGGCGGCCGTGACGACGAACCGGGACGCGGAGGAGGACGAGATGGACAACGACGGGCTCCGTGATCTGGACAGGCCTCCGGCAGCATCACCGTGCGGATGCCGCCGAGCGGGCGGGGGTGGGATGTCGTCCCTGTGGAACGGGATGTCAGCGGGGATTGCGGCCGCTCTGGGTGGCTCGCTTCCCGAGGTTACGGAGTCTCGCGGATCGGGCACACCGTTTCTTTCACTGCGATCGAAACGGTTCCCGGGACAGCGGTCTCAGACGGTGAGGGCATCGCGGTGCGGGACCGCCGCGCGCAATCCAGGAGCGACCTCCGCCTGGAACAGTTCGAGACTCGCGCGCTGCTCCGCCACGTGGAACCCGCCGCGGTCGGCGGTCACGTGCATGACCTCGTGGCCGAAACGTTCGTGGTAGCGGAGAACCTTGTCGATCACCTGCTGAGGGCTCCCGATGAGCGCGGAGCTGCGTTCGACGAAGTCCTCGACGGTCTCGAAGACGACGGGAAGTCCGTTCTCGCGAGCGAATTCGCGTCGCTGTTCGAACTGGGGACGGTAGGCCTCGATCGCCTCCTGCGAGGTGCGCGCGACGTACAGTCCCGCCGTCCCGGCACCGACCCGCACCTCGGCGGGATCGTGACCGTAGGCGGCCCACCGTTCCCGGTAATGGTCGATGAGTTCGGCGTACGGTTCGATCGGGTTGGTGACGTTCGCGGAGAAGATCGGGTCACCGTATCGGGCTGCGAGATCGACCGATTCGCGACTGGTAGCGCTGCCGTGCCAGATGGTCAGGCGCTGCTGCAGCGGCCGGGGTACGGTGACGGCGTCGGTGAGCGACGGCCGGAACCGACCCTCCCACGTGACCGTCTCGTTCTCCCACAGTGCTCGGAACAGCTCGTAACCCTCACGGTTGCGGTCCCATTGGTCGTCGGGCGTGACGTGGAACAGGTCGGCCTGGGCGGTGCCGTTACCCTTGCCGATCATGAGCTGCAGGCGCCCACCCGACAGGTTGTCGAGCGTGGAGTAGTCCTCGAACGCGCGGACGGGGTCGAGCAGGCTCAGCGTCGTGACGCCGGTCCACAGTTCGAGTGTGCTGGTCCGCGCCGCGATGTGGGCCAGGATCACCGGAGGCGACGACGCGAGGAACGGCTTCTCGTGCCGCTCCCCCACCGCGAATCCTTCGAATCCGAGTTGTTCGGCGAGCACGGCGGTGTCGACGACCTCCCGGATCCGTTCGGACGGCGAGAGCCATTCTCCCGTCACGGGATCGGGATGGTGGGTGATGAGACTGAGCAGCAGGAACTTCATGCGGAGACCGCCTTTCCGACCAGGAACTTCTCGAAGGGATGCGGACCGATCTCCTCGGCGGGTCGCCGGGAGTCGAACAGGGCGGTGTATCCGGCCGCGAGATACAGCGCGACGGCCTCGGGTTGCCGCCACCCTGTCGTGAGGTAGATGCGGGTGTATCCGCGACGCAGGGCCTCGGCTTCGAGTTCGGCGACCACGATGCGACCGAGACCGCGACGTCGATGGTCCTTCGACGTCCAGATCCGTTTGAGTTCTGCGGTGTTCTCGTCGTAGCGCTGGAAGGCGCCACCGGCGACGGGCACCCCGTCCTCGATGAGGACGAGCAGGGCACCGTCGGGTGGCGCGAACCGGTCCTCCGGGTAGCCGACGAGACTCTCGTACTGTTCGTCGAAGGAGTGCTCGTAGCGGGTGCTGTACTCGACCGCGAGTTCCTCGAGCAGCGGTGCGGCGAGGGGATCGTCCTGACGCACCGCCCTGACCTCGAGTCTGCTGGTCCCGCTCACGAGGCCACCGCCGGTTGCCGCGTGCCGAATCGGAACGGTTCGGGGCTGGTGGCGGTGCCGTCGGCGAGGTCGGCGACGAGTTCGCCGATGGCGGGCGCGAATTTGAAGCCGTGCCCCGAGAATCCGGCGGCGACGGTGACGGCGCCTGCTCGGTCGACGACGAAGTTCGAGTCCGGTGTCGTCGTGTACAGGCAGGTATCCACCCGTGCGCTCTCGGCATCGACGCCCGGCAGCCACGTGCGCGCGTAGTCGACGAGCCGGCGCACACCGTCCGGGTCCGCCACGAAGCTGCGGCTGTCGGGTTCGACATGCGGCCCGGTGCCGTGTTCACCGATCTTGATGCCGTCGACGGAACCGAGGCCGTAGATGCCCTCCCCGTCGAGTTCGGCACCGCGGTGGTGGACGAAGCTCGGCCACTGCGCGTCGGTGAACGGGACGAAGTGCGCCGGTTGTTCCTGTGTCGTGCGCAGGGCCGGCAGGTGGGGTGCTGTGCCACCGGTAAGCCCGTCCAGGACGGTCCGCGTCCATGCTCCCGCCGCGACGACGACGTGCCGCGCGGTGATCACCTCGGTGTCGAGCACGATCTCGACGCCGCGATCGGACGCGCGGACGGTGCGGACCGGGGTGGTGTGCCGGACGTCCGCGCCGGCCTGCGCCGCGGCCTGTTGCAGTGCCGTCACCGAACGGTCGGCGTGCAACCGGCCGGCGTCGGGGTGGTGCAGCACCGTGGTGTCGAATCTGATGCCGTGCCAGCGGCGCTGCGCCTCGGCCGGTGTGAGGACACTGTGCGCGATACCGAGCTGATACAGCGCCTTCGCCTTGGCGTGGACGGCCGTCGGGAGTCCGTGGTCGACCGCCCCGGTGAGTTCGAGGACCCGGCTGCCGGTGGTCTCCTCGAGCCGCCGCCAGAGCGGCAGGGTGCGGGCCGCGAGTGCGGTGTAGAACTGCCCGTCGTAGGCCTGCCGGTAGATGCGGGAGGTGCCGTGCGAGGCACCGCGGTGGTGTCCCTGCTCGAACTGTTCGAGCAGGACCACCGTTCGGCCACGTGCGGCGAGTCGCCAGGCCGCCGCAGAGCCGATGACACCGCCACCGATCACCACGACGTCGACGAGTCTGCTGACGCGAGTCATGCCGTCTTCCTCTCGCTTCCGGCCTAGGCGGTCTTGGGGAGTCCGGGCGGGTTGATGCGTGAGACCTCGATCGCCTCGTTGCTGATGCCCCATCGTTCGAGAACCTCTGCATAGGTGCCGTTCTCGATGATGTGGTTGATCGCCTCGTTGATCGCCTGGATCAGTCCGTTGTCCTTCTTCGTGAGCACCGCGATCTCGCCCTGCAGGTCGAGGCCCGCGCCCGAGAACGTGCCGGCGATCTCCGTCTCACCTGCCTGCAGGACGTGGAACGCCGAGGTCGGGTTCGGTCCGACGTACGCGTCGATGCGTCCGGAGCCGAGCGCGAGGTAGTAGTCGACGGCGTTCTGGTAGTAGAGGATCTCGGCGGGTTCGAGCCCGGCGGCGACGTTCTGCTCGTTCCATTCGACGAGCAGCGACTCCTGGTTGGTTCCGGAGCCGACACCGATCGTCAGGCCGGCGATGTCCTCGGGTCCGTCGAAGGTGATGCCGCTGTCCTTGCCGACCTCGACGGCGAGGCTGTCGAGGCGGTAGGTGGCGAAGTCGTACTTCTCCTTGCGTTCCTCGGTGACGGTGACGTTCGAGATGAACACGTCCGCCTCACCGGAGTCGACGCGGACGAAGTTCTGCGCCCAGTCGGCGGCGGTGAGTTCGATGTCCAGGTCGAGCACGTTCCCGATGAGATGAGCGAAGTCGGTCTCGGATCCGATGATCGTCGTGTCGTCGTCGGCGTAGAAACGCAGCGGCGGTGCGGTACCGGCGGATCCGGTGACGACCAGCGTGCCGCGGTCGCGGATCTCCTGAGGAACCTTCGCGGCGATCTCCTCGACCGGGTCGGTGGTGATGCGGTTCTGGTCCGCGGTGAGGTTGTAACCGGCCGTCGTCGCGGCATCGGTGTCGGTGCCGGCATCTGCGTCGGAGCCGCAGACCGCGACGCCCAGGAGAGCGACGGCGGTCAGGGCCGAGGTCAACAGGCGGACCCGGCGGGAGGAAGCGAACATCGTTACCTTCTCGAGTGCTGTGGTGGGGAGGGGAATCAGAGAACGCGCGACAGGAACGACGCGGTGCGTTCCTGCTGCGGATTGTCGAGGACCTCGTGGGGTGGTCCCTGTTCGACGATGACGCCGCCGTCCATGAAGACGACGGTGTCGGCGACCTCACGGGCGAAACCGATCTCGTGTGTGACGATCACGAGGGTCGCGCCGTCGCCGGCGAGGTCGCGGATGACGGCGAGCACCTCACCGACGAGTTCGGGGTCGAGCGCCGAAGTGGGCTCGTCGAACAGGATCACTGCGGGTCGCAGGGCCAGGGCCCGCGCGATCGCGACGCGCTGCTGCTGACCGCCGGACAACTGTTTCGGATAGTCGTGCAGCTTGTCGCCCACGCCGACGCGGTCGAGCAGGGCACGAGCCTCCGACTCGACCTCCGTGCGGTCGCGTCCCTGCGCCGACACCGGTGCCTCGACGACGTTCTCGAGGGCGGTCAGGTGCGGGAAGAGGTTGAAGTTCTGGAAGACGAAGCCGATGCGGGAGCGTTGACGGAGGATGTCACGGGCACGCAACTCGTGCAGCTTGTTCCCGCGACGCTTGTAGCCGATCAGCTCGCCGTCGATACGGACGGTGCCGCGGTCGACCTTCTCGAGGTGGTTGAGGGTGCGCAGGAGGGTGGATTTCCCGGATCCGGACGGACCGAGGATCACGGTGACCGTGCCCTTGCGGAGTTGCAAGTCGATGCCTTTCAGGACTTCGAGCGTGCCGAACGACTTGTGGACTCCGCGCACGTCGACGACGTGGTCGACGTCGTCCCGGGTGGCGGTCATTTCGTCGCTCCCCGTGGTGCACCGATGCCGCTGTCGCGGATCTCGCGGTATTTCGCGACCACACGTTGCCACGGGGTGAGCGGTAGTGCGCGTGCCGAACCGCGGGCGTAGTGCCGTTCGACGTAGTACTGCCCGATCGACAGGATCGTGGTGAGGATGATGTACCAAACGGTCGCGACCATGAGCATCGGAACGACGCGTCCGGTGCGGCCGAAGATCACCTGTACCTGGTAGAAGAGTTCGGCGATGGCCATGGTGGAGACGATCGACGTGCCTTTGAACAGGCTGATCACCTCGTTGGCGGCGTTTGGGAGGATCGCCCGCATGGCCTGCGGGAGAACGATCTTCACGAACTGCCGGTAACGCGGGATGCCGAGCGCGTTGGCCGCCTCGATCTGGCCGTGGTCGACGGAGATGATGCCGGCGCGGATGATCTCGGCGGAGTAGGCCGCTTGGTGGAGCGCCAGACCGATGACAGCGGCGGTGAAGCCGGAGATCACCCCGGCGACACCGAACTCGAAGAAGGCCGGGCCGAAGGGGATGCCGATCGACAACGTCTTGTACAGGTAGGCGATGTTGAACCAGAACAGCAACTGGACGATGAGAGGGATCGATCGGAACGCCCAGATGTACGTCCACGAGACCACCTGCAGAACAGGATTGTTCGACAACCGCCCGATCGCGAGGAGCACACCGAGCGCGAAGCCTAGGACCGTGCCCCACAGCGTCAACTCGATCGTCATCCACAGTGCGGAGAGCACGGACGATGCGGTGAAGTACTGCGCGAAGGTCGCCCAGTCCCAGCCGGGGTTGATGGCCAGGCCGTGCACGAACTGGGCAACGAGGATCAACACGGCGGCGCTGATCACCCAGCGCCACGGATGCCATTTCCGGGCGACGACCAGGTTCTCGTCGTCGGTGTGGTCGGCGGGGGCGTCGGGAATGCGGAGATCGGTGGACGTGCTCACGGCGACGTCCTGTGGGCGGGAGCCATCGGAATGGGCCTTTCGGGAATGCGGGGTGTGGGAAAGCGAGGGTGCAGACGTGGGTCCCGGCCCGTCCCCCTGTGGACGGGCCGGGACTCACGCGGCGAAGAACGACGGGAGGTTCGGCGAGCGGTTCGGCTCAGCGACGACACCGGTGCGAAGTACCGCTATGACACCGGTGCGGAGTACCGCCGTGACACCGGTGCGGAGTACCGCCGTGACACCGCTGCGGAGTACCGCCGTGACACCGCTGCGAAGTACCGCGGCACAGGTCGATGTGCAGGCGGCACCACGAGGCGCGCTCGGTCCAGCGGGTCATGCTCGTTCCTCCATCGATCCCGGCGGTAGCACCCGCACCCGCGTACGGGGGGTTGCTGCGACGTCGTAGAGCCAGGTCTCTCGGTCGCTCTGGATGGTCGCGCTTCAAGCTACGGAGTGCGGCACGCCGCGGAAAGGCTTTCTCTCACTGTGACGGAAATCCGTTCCTCGTCGAGACCGATGTCGATGTCGACGCGGTGCCCCGGCATCGACGACAAGGCCGGTTTCGGTACGCCGTAGACTCGCCTCGGTGACCCCGCTCGAACTCTTCCTCGTCGCATTGGCCGGACTGGGCGCCGGAGCGATCAACTCCCTCGTCGGATCCGGCACTCTCATCACCTTCCCGACGCTCGTCGCGTTCGGTGTGCCCCCGGTGACCGCGACGATGTCCAACGCGATCGGCCTGGTCGCTGGAGGTGTATCAGGCACCTGGGGGTATCGGCGCGAGCTGCGCGGGCAATGGGAGCGGCTGCGATGGCAGATCCCGGCGTCGTTCTGCGGGGCACTGGTAGGAGCGTGGCTCCTGCTCCACCTGCCTGAGACCGTCTTCGAGACGGTCGTACCCATCCTGCTCCTCCTGGCCCTTACCCTCGTCGTGTTCCAGCCGAAGATCCAGGCGTGGGTGGCCCGCAGAACCGGCGGCGACGCCGACGGCCACCTCGGACCGGTGCGGATGACACTGCTCGTCGTCGGCACCTTCGCCGTCGGCATCTACGGCGGCTATTTCACGGCGGCGCAGGGCATTCTGCTCATGGGTTTGTTCGGAGCGTTGCTGCACGACCACATCCAGCGACAGAACGCGGTGAAGAATCTGCTGTCGCTGGTGGTGAACGTCGTGGCCGCGTGCGCGTACATCCTGGTGGCGTTCGACCGGATCGACTGGACCGTGGCCGCACTGATCGCGGTGGGTTCTTTGATCGGTGGCTATCTCGGCTCGCACTACGGCCGACGCCTGTCGCCGGTCGCGCTGCGGGCGGTGATCGTCGTGGTGGGGCTGATCGGTCTTTACCGACTGCTCGCCTGACGCACCACTTTCCGGAATTCACCTCTGCCGGGGTTGTCCGCAGCGTTACGAGAAGAACAGGTATCAATCCGATTTCAGAGAAATGGGAATCCCCGCCACCACGAGAGTTGCCGACTCACTGGCCTCCGCGACCCGCGCATTGAGCCGGCCGAGCATGTCGCGGAACAATCGGCCCGAAGAGGTCGCGGGCACCACTCCGCTACCGACCTCGTTGCTCACGGCGACCACCGGCACCGCACACTTCCGCCACGCCGCGATCAACTCGTCCACATCCCAGTGGACAGGGTCGAGGTCGCCACCATCCCAGACACCGTGGATATCGAGCCGTGCCGTCAACCACGTTCCGAGACAATCGATCAGCAGCGGTTCCGTAGCGGTGCACAGCACCTCGGCGACATCGACCGTCTCCACCGTCGACCATGAACCGGGACGTCTTTCCCGGTGCAGTGCAACACGTTCCGCCCACTCCGCGTCACCCTCTCGTGTCCCGCCGGTGGCGACGTAGGTGACGGACGGGCAGGACGCGAGTAGTTCCTCGGCGTGCCGCGACTTGCCCGACCGCACTCCCCCGAGAACCAGCGTCCGATGCGGCACGACCGGAGTCCCTTCACCCACGTGGACCACCTCACCGTCACGACCGGGACGAGCATCCACCTGCTGCAGACGATTCCGCAGTTCGTCGATGGGCGGATTGTGGTGACCCAGATGCACTGCGACCACCTCGGTGTTCTCGGTGACGGCACCGACACCGCGCAGACCATCCACCATCGCGCCGAACTCGGGCAGGCCGAGGTGACCCTCGGACAGTTCGGAACGGTCGCCGAAGGTTTCCTCGAGGAATACCGCGTCGAACCGGGCGTCGCGCACGGCCTCGAACCACTCGGCGAGCCACATCCCGGTGTCGCACGCCCACAGCAACCGCGACCCGCCGGGGCCCGACAGGTCGTACAGCACCGCGTCGCCGTCGCGGAAGACCCTGTGCCGTGCGGGAAGAACGCGCACGGAGTAGTCGCCGACGGTGAGCGAGTCCCCCGGCTCGACCGGCACGAAACGCACCGGCGCGTCGGGAGCCACCCAGGGTCTACAGGTGTCGAGCGCGTCGGCGGGACCTATCACATCGAGTTCGACGCCGGCGGCCACCCACGACCGGAACAACAATGCCTGCGGGCCCAGATGGTCTGCATGGGCGTGGGTCAGGAGAATATGCCGCACCTGCGCCAGCGACCTGCCGTGCCGCACGGCCGCGCGGGGCGCCTCCGGACCGCAGTCGAGCATCAGCACATCGTCGACGAGTGCCGCGGTCTGCCCGCGGATCTCGCCGCGACGGGCGGCATCCGCGCAGGATGCACACGTGCAGAACGGGTTCGGCCACCCGTCCGCCGCGCCGGTTCCCAGGAGCACGACCTCCATCAGCGGTCCTTCGTGCTGTCGCGGAGCGGGAGGACGGCGCGACCCGCCGGACGGTCGAGGATCTCGACGCGGGCGCCGTAGACCTGCGCGATGCGTTCGGCGGTGAGGACGTCGTCGGGCGCTCCGTCGGCGACGACGTGCCCGCGATCGAGCAGTACGAGCCGTTCCCCGTATTGGGCGGCGGAGGTCAGGTCGTGCATCGCGGCGATGACGGTGAGGTCGCCTTCGGTGCGCATCGAATCGACGAGTTCGAGTACCTGCTGCTGGTGTCCGATGTCGAGTGCGCTGGTGGGTTCGTCGAGGAGCAGCACCCGCGGTTGCTGGGCGAGAGCGCGTGCGAGCACGACGCGCTGCAGCTCACCGCCGGACAGTTCGGTCGCGAGTCGCGGTGCGAACGCTTCGAGCTCGAGCCGTTCTACGATCCGGTCCACCACCTCGCGGTCGTGCGCGGTCTCGGATCCGAAGCGCGGGATGTGCGGGGTGCGGCCGAGATGGATCAGTTCCCTGACGGTGACACCTTCCGGCACCACGGGGCGTTGCGGCATCAGCGCGACCGCGCGTGCCATGTCCCGACGTCCGGCGCGCCCCGGCACGATGTCGGCGACCTGCAGGTGACCGGTGGCCGGCACGAGACCGGCGAGGACGTGCAGCAGGGTGGTCTTGCCCGACCCGTTGGGCCCGACCAGCGATAGCCAGGAGCCGGCGGTGACGTTCAGGTCGATCCCGTGCAGCACCTCGACGCCACCGCGTTCGGCGCTGAGCTGCCGGCACGACACCGTCATGGTCGGGGTGGTGAGAACATCGCTCTTCATCGGACACCTCGGCTCCGTCTGAGCACGACGAGGAAGAAGGGCGCCCCGATCGCCGCGGTGACGACACCGATCGGCAGTTCGGCGGGCGACATGACGGTGCGGGCCAGGACGTCCGCGAGGACGAGGAAGGACGCACCCACCAGCAGCGACAGCGGCAGCAGGAGACGGTGGCCGGGTCCGGCGAGCAGCCGGACCGCGTGGGGGACGACGATGCCGACGAACCCGATGAGACCGCTCGCCGAGACGACGGCCGCGGTTCCGAGGGTCGCGACGCAGACGAGCAGCAGCCGCACGCGCGCCGGGTTGATCCCGAGGCTCGCGGCTTCGACGTCGCCGACCGCCATGACATCGAGTGTGCGCCGATGCAGCGCGATGATCGCGACGGTGACCACGACGTACGGCAGGACCACGACGACGTCGGACCAACCGTCGGTGGACAGGCGGCCGAGCATCCACGAGTACACCTGCCGCAGGGTGTCGTCGTGCAGCTGCATGAAGAACGTCTGGATCGCGTTGGCGAAGGCCGCGACGGCGACACCGGCGAGGATGATGACGACTTCCGAGCGGCTGCCGCCGACGGTGCGGCCGAGCGAATACGTCGCGCCGACGGCGAGCAGGCCCCCGGCGAAGGCCGCGATCGGGACACCGGCGAACCCGGCCGCGCCGCCCACGACGATGGCGAGGGTGGCACCGAGACCGGCGCCGCTGGAGACCCCGAGCAGATAGGGATCGGCGAGCGGATTGCGGAAGACCCCTTGGTAGGCCGCACCGGCGATGGCCAGCATCGCACCGACCAGCACCCCGAGCACGACGCGCGGCATCCGGATGTTCCACAGGATCGCCTGCTGACGCGTGCTCAACCCGGAGTCGACGTCGACGAGCGGCAGGCGGTCGGCGATGTCGAGCAGCACCCCGCCCGGGGTGAGACCGGCGGGCCCGACGAGGATCCCGACCAGCATCGCGGCGAACAGGGCGAGCACGGCGCCGGTCAGCACGAGCACGTTGCGCGGCGGTACCCGCGCACCACCGGGTGGCAGTGCGCGGGTGTTGCCTCGCGACACGGAGATCAAGGCGTGGGCTGGACCGCGGGGATGGTGCCGACGATCCGGGCGACCTCACGCATCAGGTCCACGACGCGCGGCCCCCAGCGACTGGCGATGTCCTCGTCGAGGACGTAGACCTGGCCGTCCCGGACAGCGGTGAGCTCGCCCCATCCGGCACGTTCCGCGACGACCTCGGGCGTGACGCCGCAGCACTGGCCGTCGGCCAGGAAGATCACGTCGGGGTTCTGTTCGAGGACGTACTCGGCGGACAGCTGCGGGTAGCCGTCGCCGCCGGTCGCGATCGAGGTCAGCCCCAGCATCGAGTAGATCTCGCCGATGTAGGTGTCGTCGGTGACGGTGTAGAAGGTGTTGTCGAGCTCGTGGTAGTAGGTCAGCGGGGTCTCCCGTTCGGGGAGGCCGGCGAGAATCTCGTCGATGTCCGTCTTCATCTGCGCCACGAGTTCGGCGGCGTCGCCGACGTGTCCGGTGACGGCTCCCAGCTGCTCGATCTGGGCGTAGGTGTCGTCCAGGTTCTCGGCCGCGGGAAGGATCAGCGTCTCGACACCGGCCTGTTCGAGTCCCGCAACGAGATCGGCGGTATCGGCGTTGGCGACGACCAGGTCGGGTTCGTAACCGAGGATCGCCTCGACGTTGGGGGTGTACCCCGACAGATCGGTGACGGGCGCGTCGGCCGGATAATCGGATCGGTCGTCGACCGCGACCACCTGGTCGCCGGCACCGACGGCGTAGAGCATCTCCGTGCTGGTGGGGCTCAGCGACACGATGGCCTGCGGGACGTCCGCGGAGGTGGTGTCGGTGTCACCGGACGGTGACGAATCGTCGCTGCTCGAGCACCCTGCGGCGAGGAGCGCGAAAGCGGTCAGTCCGGCGGCGAGCAGCCGTCGGTGGTTGTCGAGTGGCACAGCCATCCTCCGTTGTTCGGAGGACGAAAACAGCACGGCTGCAACAGGCGGTTGCGGCACGCCACCGTCCTTCGTCCGAGGACCAGTACGTACGGACCCTCCGCGCCGGCCGACCTGGCTCACCCCGTATCGGGACTTACAGTTGCGGGACAGCGCCGGAATCTCACCGGCTTCACCGAAAACGCAGCGGGTGCCCTACCGGATCGGCAGGACACCCGCAGCGTAGCTCACGGCGTCCCAGGTCAGGACAGCGCCTGCTGGAGATCCTCGAGCAGATCCTCGGGATCCTCGAGGCCCACGGACAGTCGCACCACGCCGTCGGACAAACCGATCGCGGCCCGGCCCTCCGGTCCCATCGCCCGGTGGGTGGTGGTCGCCGGGTGGGTGATGAGCGACTTGGAGTCGCCGAGATTGTTCGAGATGTCGACGATGCGCAGCTTGTTCAGCAGCTCGAAGGCACGCTTCTTGCCCTCGCCCTCGGGGGCGTCGAGCTCCAACGTGATGATCGTGCCACCGCCACTCATCTGCGACTTCGCGAGTTCGTACTGCGGGTGCGACTCGAGATACGGGTACTTGACCCAGCGCACCGCATCCTGCGATTCGAGGAACTGCGCGATGCGCAGCGCCGAATCGACCGAGGCGCGCAACCGCACCGGCATGGTCTCGAGACCCTTGAGCAGCGTCCACGCGTTGAACGGGCTCAGCGACGGCCCGGTGTGGCGGATGAGCTTCTGCACCGGCCCGTCGATGTAGTCGGCGGGTCCGAGGATCGCTCCGCCGAGCACGCGGCCCTGACCGTCGATGTGTTTGGTGCCGGAGTAGACGACGATGTCGGCACCGAGATCGAGGCTGCGCTGCAGCAGCGGGGTGGCGAAGACGTTGTCCAGCACCACCTTCGCGCCCGCCGCATGCGCCATCTCGGAGACGCGACGCACGTCGACGAGGGTCTGCATGGGGTTCGAGGGGGTCTCGAAGAAGACCGCGGTGGTGGGCACCGACAGTGCCTTCTCCCACTGGTCGAGATCCTCGCCGTCGACGAACACCGTCTCCACGCCCCAGCGGGGCAGAATCTCGTTGCACACGACGAAGCACGAACCGAAGAGGCTGCGTGCCGCGACGAGACGGTCGCCCTTGCCGAGCAACGCGGCGAGCGCGGTGAACACCGCGGACATGCCGGACGCGGTGGCGTACGCCCCCTCGGCACCGTCGAGCAGGCGCAGGCGCTCCTCGAACATCTTCACCGTGGGGTTGCCGTAGCGGGAGTAGACGAAATGGTCGACGTCGCCGGTGAAAGCGGCCTCGGCGGCCTCGGCCGACTCGTAGACGAACCCGGAGTTGAGGTAAAGGGCCTCGGAGGTCTCCTCGAAACCGGATCGGAGGGTGCCGCCGCGCACGCCGAGCGTGGCGGGGCGAACGGTGGCGGGCAGCGCCTTGTCGAACGCGCCGCCCTGGGGGATGGAACTCACGACTGCCTCCACGGCAGGCCTGCAGCCCGCCAGCCCTCGGCACCGCGATGGCTTTCGCCGTCGAGAGCGCCTTCGAATCCTTCGAGAACGTTGTAGGCGGGGGTCAGGCCCGCAGCGGTGGCGGCCGTGGCCGCTCCGATGGAGCGCTGCCCCGAGCGACACAGGAAGATCACCGGTCCGCCGCCGATACCCGCTGCCCTCAGATCCTCGACGAAGTTCGGGTTGGGGGCGCCGTCGGGGTAACGAACCCACTCGACGAACACGGTCCGGCGACCGAGCGACGAGGTCTCGGGGACCCCGACGTATTTCCACTCGGCTTCGGTACGCACATCGACGAGCACGGCATCCGGATCACCTTGCAGCAGGTCCCATGCCTGCTGCGGCGTTATATCACCTGCGTAGCTCACCGGGACATATTTTCACAGGTCGGACTGTGACGTACACGCGGGCACCGCTTCGTATACGCACGGCGACACGTCAGAACCGGCAGATCCGCCACACGTCGTCGATGCGGACGACCTGCCACGTCTCGGTCTGCGTCTCCCCGTCGAGGCCGGTCCGGACGTCGACGGTGGCCCGATCGCCGTCCACGGCGATGTTCTGCGTGGCCTGCAGCTCCACGCGTCCCTCGACGTCCGCGAGCGGTGCTTCCTCGGCGGGCAGATCGCTGCACCGCAGCCGGTCGAGGATCGGTCCGTCGTTCTCGTTGTGCGCGGAGACGTAGTCGGTGACGGCGCGGCGCACCATCTCGTCCTCGGTGAGGTCGTCGCCCGCCGGGGAGAAGAGCTGGGCGCCGAAGACGACGAGGACGAGCACCACCAGGACCGCGAGGGCTCCGAGGAAAGGCCCTATGCTGCTACTGGTGGGACCGTCGGGATCCGGGCCGGGATCGGGTTCGGGTTCGGGGGCTCCGCGCTTGGCCATGCGCCCGATCCTAGTGGGCGCGAGGTCGCAGCCCGTCACGACCGCATTTGCCCTAAAAACCCTCTCGAGGTAGGAATTGTCGCATGGCCACCACGCAGCTCGTTCGACGCCTCGCCGTCGACCTGTGTCGTATGGGTGCCCACATGTGTTGTCGCTGAAGCGATTCGCTCGACGGCTCGATTCATCCTCCTTCGCCGTCATCCCCGCGCGACCTGCGCCGAGCCCACTGAGGGCAGCCTTAATTTAAGCTGGATATGTCCGTCCGCACACCGAAGAGGTAGTTGATCCCCTGATGACCGATCAGACTCGTCCCCTTCGCGTCGCGATCGTCGGTGCCGGCCCTGCCGGTATCTACGCCGCCGACGCACTCATGAAGTCCGACACTGCGCAGGATCCCGGGGTCAGCATCGACCTGTTCGAGCGCATGCCGGCGCCGTTCGGTCTGATCCGCTACGGTGTCGCGCCCGACCACCCGCGCATCAAGGGCATCATCACCGCCCTGCACAAGGTGCTCGACAAGCCGCAGATCCGCCTGCTCGGCAATCTCGACTACGGCAGCGACTTCAACCTCGACGACCTGCAGCGTTTCTACGATGCGGTGATCTTCTCGACCGGCGCGAACGCGGACCGCGCGCTGAACATCCCCGGCATCGATCTCGACGGCAGCTACGGCGCCGCCGACTTCGTGTCCTGGTACGACGGTCACCCCGACGTGCCGCGCACCTGGCCGCTCGAGGCGGAGAAGGTCGCCGTCCTCGGTGTCGGCAACGTCGCGCTCGACGTCGCCCGCGTGCTCGCCAAGACCGGCGACGAGCTGCTGCCGACGGAGATTCCGCCGAACGTCTACGAGGGTCTGAAGAACAACAAGGCCGTCGAGGTGCACGTCTTCGGTCGCCGTGGTCCGGCGCAGGCCAAGTTCACGCCGCTCGAGCTGCGCGAACTCGACCACTCCCCGACCATCGAGGTCATCGTCGACCCCGAGGACATCGACTACGACGAGGGCTCCGAGCAGGCACGGCGCAACTCCAAGCAGGTCGACATGGTCGCCAACACCCTGCAGGACTGGGCGATCCGCGATGTGGGCAACCGTCCGCACAAGCTGTTCCTGCACTTCTTCGAGTCCCCGCACGAGATCCTCGGCGAGGACGGCAAGGTCGTCGGTCTGCGCACCGAGCGCACCGAGCTCGACGGCACCGGCAACGTGCGCGGCACCGGCAAGTTCAACGACTGGGAGGTCCAGGCCGTCTACCGCGCGGTCGGCTACCTCTCGCAGAACATCGCCAAGCTGCCCTTCGACGAGCAGGCCGGCACCGTGCCGAACGAGGCCGGACGTGTGCTCGCCGACGAAAGCGCCGAGGGTCCCGACCGGTTCATGCCGCACACCTACGTCACCGGCTGGATCAAGCGCGGCCCCGTCGGCCTGATCGGCCACACCAAGGGCGACGCGAACGAGACCGTCGCGAACCTGCTCGAGGACCGGGCCGCCGGCCGTCTGAACACCCCCGAGGATCCGTCCGAGGACGCGATCGTGAAGTTCCTCGAGGACAAGCAGCTGCCGTACACCACCTGGCAGGGCTGGTACCGCCTCGATGCGCACGAGCGCAGCCTCGGTGAGGCCGAGGGCCGCGAGCGCGTGAAGGTCGTCGAGCGCGAGGACATGTTCCGCGCGAGCGAGCCGCACAAGGCGTGACAGCAGCCTGAACTGCACGAACGACGAGGGACCCATCCGCGCGGATGGGTCTCTCCTCGCTTTCGGGTCTGCTCGGCTTTCCGGGTGCGCTCAGGTGAACAGGACGGCGCCCAGCCACACCGACGCCGCGACGAGTCCGCCGAACAGTTCGACGAGGATCGACAACGCGACCGCCTTGGTCGCCGCGACCGTCGAGACCCACGCGTCGCGGTGGGTGCGATGCCGCTGCACCTCCGACAGGTACATGCCGAGCAGGAAGCCCAGGAACAGCCCGACGACGGGGACGACGAAGAACCCGACGATGCCGAGCAGACCGGCGAGGATCAACGAGCGGTTCGGCACCCCGGCCTGCTGCAGTCGCTTGCCGGGCCAGGTGTACTTCACGATGCCGGTGACCAGCAGCGCCACCGCCGCGACGCCCAGCACGATCCATGCGGTGGTGCCTCCCGTGAGGAACGCCCATACGGCGATCGCGCCGAAGATCAGCAGGACGCCGGGCAGGACCGGCAGCACGATCCCGAGCAGGCCGACGAGGATCGCCAGCCCGACGAGCAGTTCGCCGCCGGCACTCACGGCGCCACCGGGCGGGTCGAGCGGGCGGAAGACAGCGGAGTACCGGGACGCGGTGGCAGCATGGTGGGACTATATGTGCCACCGGTCCACGCCCCCGGGAGGACGCGATGAGCAGTACCAGGCCTCACAGCAGCCCGAAGAGTGCATCGGACGCCGCAGCCGCCGCGGTGCGCGGCGACGTCCGGTACTTCACGACGCCCGGTGTCGATCCCGCCGAGGCGGTGGAGTGGCAGCGCCGCGACGCGCGGATCGTCCACCACGGCACCGGTCGTGTCGTCTTCGAGCAAACCGATGTGGAGTTTCCTGCCTTCTGGTCGCAGAACGCCACCGACATCGTCACGCAGAAGTACTTCCGCGGGCAGCTCGGACACCCGGATCGTGAGCACTCGTTGCGCGACGTGATCGCGCGCATCGTCGACACGATCACGGCGTGGGGGCACACCGACGGTCATCTCGACGATCCGGAGGCGTTCGCCGCCGAGCTGACCTATCTGCTGATCCACCAGCGGGCCTCGTTCAACAGTCCCGTCTGGTTCAACATCGGGGTGCCGAACACTCCGCAGCAGGCCAGCGCGTGTTTCATTCTGTCGGTCGACGACAGCATCGACTCGATCCTCGAGTGGTACCGGCAGGAAGCGGTGATCTTCAAGGGCGGGTCGGGCGCCGGGGTGAACCTCTCCCGGATCCGCTCGTCGGCCGAACCGCTGACCGGTGGCGGAAGCGCATCGGGGCCGGTCAGCTTCATGCGCGGCGCCGACGCCTCCGCCGGCACCATCAAGTCCGGCGGCAAGACCCGGCGGGCCGCGAAGATGGTGATCCTCGACGTCGACCATCCCGACATCGAGGAGTTCGTCGACTGCAAGGCGATCGAGGAACGCAAGGCGCGGGTGCTCGCCGAGGCCGGTTTCGACATGGGTCTCGACGGCACCGACATCCATTCGGTGCAGTACCAGAACGCGAACAACTCGGTGCGCGTGACCGACGAGTTCATGCACGCGGTGGTGGCCGACGCCGAGTGGCCGCTGCGTACCGTGACGACCGGCGAGACGGTCCGGACTGTCCGCGCGCGAGAGTTGTTGCAGCGCACCGCCGCCGCCACCTGGGAGTGCGCCGACCCGGGCATCCAGTACGACACGACGATCAATGCCTGGCACACCGCCTCCGCGACCGGCCGGATCAACGCGTCGAATCCCTGCTCGGAGTACATGCATCTCGACGATTCGGCCTGCAACCTCGCGAGCCTGAATCTGCTGACCTTCCTGCGCGAGGACGGCACCTTCGACGTCGACGGTTTCCGTCACTCCGTGGCGGTGATGCTCACCGCGCAGGAAATCCTCGTCGGCCGCGCCGACTACCCCACCGAGCGGATCGGTGAGACGTCGCGGCGGTTCCGGCAGCTCGGGCTCGGTTACGCCAACCTCGGTGCGCTGCTCATGGCTTCGGGCCTGCCCTACGACAGCGAGGCCGGACGCGCGACGGCTGCGGCGATCACCGCCCTGATGACCGGTCACGCCTACGCCGTGTCGGCGGACATGGCGAGGCGCCTCGGACCGTTCGACGGTTTCGACGAGAACCGCGCGCCGATGCTCGACGTGCTGGGCAAGCATCGTGGCGCACTCGATGACATCGACGCCGATCTCGCACCGGCCGACGTGCTCGATGCGGCACGACAGGCGTGGGACCGCGCCGTGGCCGACGGCTCTGCCCACGGTGTGCGCAACAGCCAGGTCAGCGTGCTCGCACCGACCGGCACGATCGGGCTCGCGATGGATTGCGACACCACCGGGATCGAACCGGATCTGGCGTTGGTGAAGACCAAGAAGCTCGTCGGCGGCGGCAGCCTCACGATCGTCAATCGCAGTGTGCCGCGCGCACTGTCGCGTCTGGGTTACAGCCCGTCGGAGGTCGCCGATATCGTGGCGCACCTCGATCTGCATCACGATCTCGCCGGTGCGCCGCACGTGCGCGACGAGCACGCACCGGTGTTCGCGACGTCCATGGGCGACAACGTCATCTCGCCGCGCGGCCACGTCGCGATGATGGCCGCGGTGCAGCCCTTCCTGTCGGGTGCGATCTCCAAGACGGTGAACCTGCCCGAGTCCGCGACCGTCGACGACATCGCCGACATGTATGTCGACGCGTGGCGCCTGGGCGTGAAGGCCCTTGCGATCTACCGTGACAACTGCAAACTGGGACAACCGTTGTCGACGGCGTCGCGCCCTGCTGTCGCAGAAGCGGCTCCGTCCACGGCGCCTCGCCGCGAGCGGCTCCCGCGCACCCGCACTTCTCGGACGTTCGAGTTCCGGGTGGCGGACTGCAAGGGCTTCGTCACGATCGGTGAGTACGACGACGGGCGTCCCGGCGAGATGTTCCTGCGCGTGTCCAAACAGGGCTCGACGCTCGCCGGCATCATGGACGCCTTCTCGATGTCGGTCAGTTACGGTCTGCAGTACGGGGTCCCGTTGCGCACCTTCGTCCGGGCCTTCACGAGTACGCGTTTCGAGCCGGCCGGGATCACCGACGATCCGGATCTGCGGATCGCCACGTCGATCCTCGACTACATCTTCCGGCGACTGGCGATCGACTATCTCGAACCCGACGAGCGCGCCGAACTGGGCATCCTCACCGGCGCCGAGCGTTCGGTGCCCGACACCCCCACGCTCACGCCGTACACGAGCACGCCGCCGGTGCGTGAGCCCGATCCGCCGGCGACCGCGCCGCGGGGCACGCACAGCACGAGCAGCGCGAGCACGTCCTCCCCGGGTGGTCTCGCTGCTCCGTCACCGTCGAATCCGGACGCGCCGTACTGCATGCAGTGCGGAGTGAAGATGCAACGGGCCGGGTCGTGCCACGCCTGCCCGTCCTGTGGGAACACCAGCGGCTGCAGTTGAGGTGATGCGTCCATACTGGCGGGATGGTCCTGGGAGTCGACACCGAACTGACACTGACGGCCGCGGGTGCGGTCTTCCTTCTTGCGCTCGCTCTCGGCGTGTGGAAGTACCGGCAGATGGCGACGTCCGACGACCACCTCGCGCACCCGTACGTCGACATCGCCCACCGATCGGCCCTGATGTATTCCTTCGCGACGCTGCTGGTCGCGGTGTTCGTCGAGCTCAGCGCGTGGCCCACCGCAGTGAACCTCGCCGCGGCCGCGGTGATCGTGGTGTTCTTCGTCGGCGCGATCGCGAGCTATGTCGTGCACGGTGCGCTGCGCGACACCACGAATCAGTTCGCGCATCCGGTGCGCGGGACGGGTCCGGCGATGGCCGCGCTGATCGTCGGTGAGATGGGTGGCTTCGCGGTGCTGTTCGCCGGCTTCCTGTGGGGTGCCTTCGCAAGCTGAGGCTGCGTCAGGTGCGGTGTTCGAGCAACGACAGGACGTTGCCGTGCGGGTCGCGGAACCATGCGACCCGCATACCGTCGGGCGCGGTCCACGCGTCGTGGTCGTCCTGGTCCATGCCGTTGTACCGGATGAACTCCACGCCGTGCTCGCGCAGTCGTTCGACGGTGCCGTCCAGATCGGATACCCGCCAGCCCAGCACGGTGTAGCCGGTCTCCTCGCGCGACTGCACGAGGGTCACCCGGACCGGTGCGCCGCCGCCTCCGTCGAGGACGAGCGCGAAGGGGTCGCGGGAGAGCTTCCGGAAGCGCAGGGTGTCGACGTAGAACATCTCCGAGACGTCGAGGTCGGTGCTCGGGACGAAGCTCACGAGTTGGCCGGTGATCGTCATACGTCCACTGTGCTCCGGAGCGCCCGAGTGCGACAGCGGATTCGGCGGATTCACGCCCCCACCTCGGCGATCCGGCGACTAGGCTCTCGATCATGAGTACTTCGGAGATCGCTACGGTCCTGGCCTGGCACGACGCTGTGAACAGCAACGACATCGACACGCTCGTGCAGTTGTCGAGCGACGACATCGTGCTCCCCACCCCCGACGACGATCCCGACCAAGGACTCGACGAACTGCGCGAGTGGGCGACGACGGCAGGGGTCACGCTGCAACCGGGCCGCCTGTTCGTCCACCACGGAATCGTGGTGGTCGAGGAGACGGTGACCTGGGCGTCCGATCCGGGTCCTCGCGACGAGGCGATCGCCTTCCGGGTGGTCGACGACCAGGTGGTCACCGTCGTCCGCCACACCGATCTCGGCGAGGCCTTCGAGGCGACCGGACTGAGCGAGGCCGACCTCTACGAGGAGTGATCCACTCCCGACGACCGGAACCCCAGCAACCGGAGCCATATTCTGAACGCTCGCTAAGGTACTCTCCGTTGCGACAGTCCCTACACATCGGAGCGAGGTTCGTCGAGTGTCCGCTGAAGCTGTTGAGAAGAAGGGTCCGCTCGCGGGTGTCCGCGTCGTCGAGTTCAAGGGTCTCGGTCCCGGCCCACACGCCGCGACCCTGCTCGCCGATCTCGGCGCCGATGTCGTCATCGTGCAGCGCCCCGGCGAGATCCCGCCGGAGGGACAGCGCGATCCGATTCAGCGCAACCGTCGCATCGTCGAGGCCAACCTCAAGGATCCCGCCGACATCGAGAAGGTCCTGACCCTGCTCGAGCGCGCCGACGTCCTCATCGAGGGCTTCCGTCCCGGCGTCACCGAACGACTCGGCCTCGGACCGGACGTAGTCCTCGAGCGCAACCCGCGCATCGTCTACGGCCGCATGACCGGCTGGGGCCAGGAGGGCCCGCTCGCCAACGCCGCCGGCCACGACATCAACTACATCTCCCTCACCGGCGTCCTGCACGCCATCGGCCGCCAGGGCGAGCGTCCGGTGCCGCCGCTGAACATGGTCGGCGACTTCGGTGGCGGTTCGATGTTCCTCGTCTTCGGCATCCTGTCCGCCCTCGTCGAGCGTCAGACCTCCGGCAAGGGCCAGGTCGTGGACGCGGCGATGGTCGACGGCGCCCTCGCTCTCTCGCACATGATGTGGGCGTTCCGCGGTCGCGGCGCGTGGTCGGACGAGCGCGGCGTCAACATGCTCGATACCGGCGCCCCGTTCTACGAGGTCTACGAGACCAAGGACGGCAAGTACATGGCCGTCGGTTCCATCGAGCCGCAGTTCTACGCGCTGCTGCTGCAGGGCCTCGAGCTCGATCCGGCCGACCTGCCGCACCAGCTCGACACTTCCCGCTGGGCGGAGATGAAGAAGATCTTCACCGACAAATTCCTGTCGAAGACCCGCGACGAGTGGACCGAGATCTTCCTCGGTACCGATGCCTGCGTCTCCCCGGTCCTCACCTGGGCCGAGGCGGAGAAGAACGAGCATCTCGTCGCACGCGGGTCGCTGATCGAGATCGACGGCGTCGTGCAGCACGCACCGGCGCCGCGCTTCTCCCGCACCCCCGCCGGCGAGCCCGTCGGTCCGGCGGCCGAGGCCACCGACATCGACACCCTCTGGGTCTGATCCGGCAGCCCGAGCCCGCCGACGCTCCGACGATCGTCCTGGCGCACAGGATCAGACGACGAGCCGCGCCTCGTCGGGTGTGCGCCCGGAGGCGACCTGCTCGTAGGCGGCGGCCATCGCCTCGACGGCGTCGTCGAGGACCTCGACATCCTGCGTGTACGGCAGACGCACGAAATGTTCGAACGCACCCTGCACACCGAAGCGCGGACCGGCGGAGAGCAGCACACCGTGGGACGGCGCGGCGGCAGCCAGCGAGGTCGACACCGGCTCGGGCATCCGCGCCCACAACGACATCCCGCCCTGGCCCGGCGTGTACTCCCAGTCGGGCAACCGCCGGTCCAAAGCTGCGCACAGCGCACGGCGTCGTTCCCTCAACGCGGCGCGGCGACGTTCGAGCAGTTCGTCGACTTCGGAGAGCAGATGCGCGGCCGCGAGCTGTTCCATGACAGGCGTGCCCAGGTCGACCGCGGTCCGTGCCCCGGCCAGCCGGACGATCGTGTCGCGGTCGGCGCGGATCCATCCCACCCGCAGGCCACCCCACAGCGACTTCGCCGTCGAACCCACCGTCACCACCGACGCGCCGGCAGGCATGGCTGCGACGGGAGGCGGCGGCGGGGCGTCGAGCCAGAGATCGACCATCGACTCGTCGACGACGAGCGTGGTCCGCGTGTCGCGCATGATGCGGGCCAGTTCGGCGCGGCCGTCCTCGTCGAGGCACAGGCCAGTGGGGTTGTGGAAGTCGGGGACGAGGAAGGCGGTGCGCGCCGCGGTCTGCCGGACGGCACTGGCGACACCGTCGAGATCCCAGCCGCCGTGCGGGCCGTTCTCCGGGCGCACCGGAACCGGCACCGGGCGCGCGCCGTAGCGGCGGATCGCTTCGAGCGCATTGGGATAGGTGGGGTGGTCGACGACCACCCGGTCGCCGGGGTCGTCGAGCACACCGAGCAGCAGGCGCATCGCGTGCTGTGCCCCGGAGGTGACCATGATCTGGTCGGGCGAGGTGGGCAGTCCACGCTCGCGGTAGCGGCGGGCGATGACCTCGCGCAGCACCGACACCCCTATCGGTTCCATGCCGTGCGAGTCCAGATAGGTCGACATCGACCGCAGCGCCGCGGCATACGCCGCTTCGATCTCCGCTGCCGGCGCGGGCAGCGAGGCGTTGCTCAGATCGATCGCCGGGCCGATCGGCATCCGGGACCCGGTGTTCTCCGCGCCCCGGCGAGCGGGCACGGCGACCGTGCTGCGGGCACCCTGCCGACTGCGCAGATAGCCTTCTTCCCGCAGCGCCGCATAGGCGGACGCGACGGTGGTGCGGCTCACCGACAGCGCCGCGGCGAGTTCCCGCTCGCTGGGCAGGGCGACCCCGAGCGGGACGCGGCCGTCGTGCACGAGCAGGCGGATGCTGTCCGCGAGCGCCCGGTAGGCGGGTCTGGGATCGGGGCGAGCGGAGCGACGGGAATGCGACTGCCCCGAATCCTGCCAGTTCCCGAGGTCGCGGACGAGCGACACGGCTCCGATCGCTCGAGTGATCACCGATCCAGTATGCCCCGCATCGCGCGGGCGGGATCAGGCCGGTGGATCGAGCACCTGACGGAACAGGACCGTCCCTCGCGAGTCGAGCAACTCCACCCGCATCTGCTTCGTCGCGCCGTCGATGAACACCTCCCCGAAGTGCTGATATCCGTCCATCGGCGAGGTGTTCGCCGCCGGGGGCGCGTGCACGAAGACGGCCTCGGGACCGAACGTCCCGTCCAGCTCGTTGGGTCCGAAAGCACCGGCGTTGAGCGGTCCCGAGACGAACTCCCAGAACTCGTCGAAGTCGGTGAACGAGGCGCGGTCCGGCGAATAGTGATGCGCGGCCGTGTAGTGCACGTCGGCGGTCAACCACACGGTGCCGGTGATCCTGCGTGCCTCGACCGCCGACAGGACCCGCGCGATCTCCGATTCCCGGCCCGAGGGAGCGCCGTTGTCCCCGTTCGCGATTCCTTCGAAGGCCGTATCGCCGTCGGGTACGACCAGGCCGATCGGCAGGTCGGCGGCGATGATCTTCCAGGTGGCGGTCGAACGGGTGAGTTCGTCGATGAGCCACTGCGTCTGCGCGCTGCCGAGCACCTGCCCCGCCGCGCCGACGTTGGTGCCGTTGGCGTCCTTGTAGGTCCGCATGTCGAGTACGAAGACGTCGAGCAGCGGTCCGTACCGCACGACCCGGTGGATGCGTCCGTCGACGGCCTCCGCCGGATCGAGCGGGAGCCACTCGTGGAAGGCACGGAAAGCCCGTTCCGCCAGGACGTCCACGTTCTTCTCGGTGTACTGCTCGAGATCCAGGATCTCACCCGCGTACCAGTTGTTGACGGTCTCGTGGTCGTCCCACTGCACGATCTGCGCGACGGAGGAGTTGAACCGCCGATAGTTCTCATCCATGAGGTTGTAGGCGTACTGGCCGCGGTACTCGTCGAGGGTCTGCGCCACAGCACTCTTGGCCTCGGTGACGATGTTGCGCCAGATCCGACCGTCCGGCAGCTCGACGGTCTCCTTCAGCGGATTGTCGGCGTACACGACGTCGCCGGAATGCACGAACAGGTGCGGGTCGCGACGGGCCATCGTGTCGAAGATCGTCATCCCACCGATGTCGGGATTGATACCGAAGCCCTGACCGGCGGTGTCGCCGGACCACTGCAGCCTGATGTCGCCGGGTGCGGTCGGGGCGGTGCGGAACAGACCCGTCACCGGCTCGGACGTGGCGCCGTCCTCGCCTTCGAGGACGACACGATAGTGCACCTGCTCGCCGGCCGGCAGTCCCGTCAGCCGCAGTCGGCCGGTTCCGTCCGTCTCGGGCGTCAGCAGACCACCCACGTGCCGGACGGGATCGGTGAAGGATTCGGTGGCCGCCGTCTCCACGACGAGCCGCGCCGGTCGATCCGAGCGCGCCCACACGAGCGCCCCGTCGGCCCGCACGTCGCCGGTGGCCACACCGTGGGTGAGGATCGGCCGCTCACGGACGAGGCTCGGCGTTGCAACGGAACTTCCCGACGAGCACGCCACCGCCGGAGCCGCGAGGGCTCCGAGCGCGACGGTGCGCAGCAGGGTTCGACGGGACACGTACATGGTTCTCCCCGGGGTCCGACGGACTGTGCGGGACGAGCGTGCACAGTCCGTGCGAACCGTCGGTGAACATGCAGTGAGGGATCGGCGCCCGTCCGACGACGAATCGGCGCGGGCCGGAAGCTACCCCGTCAGCGGATGACGTCGCGCCGGACGATCGTCTCGTCGCGGCCCGGCCCCACACCGATGCAGGAGATGTAGGCGCCGGAGAGCTCCTCGAGACGCAGCACGTAGTTCTGCGCGTTCTTCGGCAGCTCCTCGAAGGTGCGGGCGTGGGTGATGTCCTCCCACCAGCCCGGCATCTCCTCGTAGATCGGCTTGGCGTGGTGCACGTCGGTCTGCGTCATCGGCATCTCGTCGATACGCACACCGTCGACCTCGTAGCCGACGCAGATCGGCACGGTGTCGAGACCCGACAGCACGTCGAGCTTGGTGAGGAAATAGTCGGTGATGCCGTTGACGCGGGTCGCGTAGCGGGCGATGACGGCGTCGAACCATCCCGTGCGGCGGGCGCGACCGGTGGTGACACCGACCTCTCCACCCTGCTTGGCGAGGTAGGCGCCGTGGTCGTCGAACAGCTCGGTCGGGAACGGACCCGAGCCGACGCGGGTGGTGTAGGCCTTGAGGATGCCCAGCACCGTCGAGATCTTCGCCGGGCCGATACCCGAACCGACAGCGGCGCCGCCGGCAGTGGGGTTGGACGACGTCACGTACGGATAGGTGCCGTGGTCGACATCGAGCAGCGTGCCCTGCGAACCCTCGAGGAGGATCGTGTCGCCGCGCTCGAGCGCCTTGTTCAGTTCGAGGCGCGTATCGGTGATGCGGTGCTTGAAACCCTCGGCCTGGGTGAGGACCTCGTCGACCACCTGCTGCGGGTCGAGCGCCTTGCGGTTGTAGATCTTGACAAGGACCTGGTTCTTGAATTCCAGTGCGGCCTCGACCTTCTGGGTGAGGATCTTCTCGTCGAGCACGTCGGCGACCCGCACGCCCACGCGGGCGATCTTGTCCTGGTAGCAGGGGCCGATACCGCGTCCGGTGGTGCCGATCTTCTTCTTGCCGAGGAAGCGTTCGGTGACCTTGTCGATGGCCACGTGGTACGGCATGATCAGGTGCGCATCGGCCGAGAGCAGCAGACGGGACGTGTCGACGTCGCGCTTCTCGAGGCCTTCGAGCTCGGTGAGCAGCACACCCGGATCCACCACGACACCGTTGCCGATGACGTTGTTGACGCCGGGCGTCAGGATGCCCGACGGGATCAGGTGCAGGGCGAACTTGTCGCCGTTGGGCAGCACGACCGTGTGACCGGCGTTGTTGCCGCCCTGGTAGCGCACGACCCACTGCAGACGTCCGCCGAGTAGATCGGTAGCTTTGCCCTTGCCCTCGTCGCCCCACTGGGCTCCGATCAGGACGATTGCCGGCATGTCGCGCTCTCCTCAGGCAGGTGTCTACGTGCGGGCGGTCTCGCCTGCAGGGTCCTGCCCAACCGGGCAGCAGCCGGGACCACAGTGTAGTCCACCCTCCGACGAGCGCGAATGACGGGACTGCAGAAGCGCCGGAGCTGCGGCGCGCGGTGGCGGGTCGCCGCCGCCCTCCCCCACCGCCTTCCCATTACAGTGGACGCAGCCGAGAGCCCGACGAACCCGACCCCTCGAGGAGACCCGTTGACCCCGGTAGTGCTCAGATGCGGTGACGTGCCATTGCCGTTGGCGCTGACCCCCGTGACCGCACTGTCTGCGCCTGCCCTCCCCGAGAAGGACGACTTCGAGGACGTCTTCGCGCATCTCGAGTCGGTAGAGGACCCTCGTCTGATCCTCGTAGGCAACGACGCGGCGTTCGCCGCGACCGTCACCCGGCTGATGCGCACCGAACGCCTCGACCTGGAGGTCGCGTACGTCCCGGAGACACGAACCCCCGCCACGGAGGCGTACGGGTTGCGGACGGGGTCGAAGGCCGCCACCGTCGCCCTGCAGGGGGTCGCGAAGCCGTTGCCGCTCATCCGCGACGACGCCGGTATCGCCCTCGTCGGCCGTGCGCTGCTGTGCGGTGAGAACGGCGATGCGCTCGTCGGGGAGGCCTACGTCGATGACACCCGCCTGTTCTCCGGCACGGTGCCCGGCATCCGCGTCGAACCCACACCCGCGATGCCCGGTCTGCGGGCCGCGATCGACCGGCCGCGCTGGTTCGGCGGCTACAAGTGGCTGACGGGCCGGGCCATGCAGTTGGGTTCCCCCGCCGCAGTCGTCACCCGCGACGGGGTCGCGAACCCCCGGGCTCTCAAGCGGTCGACCTTCTACCGGCACGACAAGAAGTGGAAGCTCGTCCGCTGAAACCCATCTTCAGCCGACGTTGACCCCTGTCGGGCTGAGCCGACGTTGACCCCTGTCGGCTGAGCCGACGTTGCCCCCTGTCGGCTCAGCCGACGTTGACGCCGTAGTCCCGTGCGATGCCCGCCAGACCGGAGGCGTAGCCCTGGCCGATGGCACGGAACTTCCACTCGCCACCGTGGCGGTACAGCTCACCGAAGACCATCGCAGTCTCGGTGGACGCATCCTCGGTGAGGTCGTAGCGGGCGAGTTCCCGGCCGTCGGCGCGGTCGACGACGCGGATGAACGCGTTGCGCACCTGACCGAACGACTGGCCCCGCGCGTCGGCGTCGTGGATCGACACCGGGAAGACGATCGACTTGACCTCCGCGGGAACGGCGACGAGGTCGACGTTCACGCTCTCGTCGTCGCCCTCGCCCTCACCGGTGAGGTTGTCGCCGGTGTGCTCGACGGAGCCGTCCGGCGAACGCAGGTTGTTGTAGAAGACGAAATGCTGGTCGGACAGGACCTTGCCGTTCTCGCTCGTCAGCAGTGCACTGGCGTCGAGATCGAAGTCCGCGCCGGTCGTCGCGCGCACGTCCCAGCCGAGACCCACCGTCACCGCCGTCAGGTTCGGAGCTTCCTTCGACAGCGAAACGTTGCCGCCCTTGGCCAAGCTCACACCCATACCGAATCCTCTCGCTCGATGATCGTTGCCTACCGCCACCCTAGTGAAGACCGGACGAGTCGGGCAGGGACGTGTGAAGGCCGTCCCGCGGGGGTAGCCGCAGGGCACCGGACAATGGCCGGGGACGGCGTTCCCGGCCTTTCGGTGTGTACGGCGAATGTCGCGCGAGGGAGAAGAGGGTCGGTTGTGGTGATTCGAGTCGCGTCGGTGCCTGCGTCGCACGTCTACGTCCGGCACCTCGCCTGCCCGGAGGGCGACGACGTGATCCGGTTGACGGATCCGGTTCCCGCCGACGGCCGCAAGGTTCCCGGGGGCTGGTGGCCGCCGTTGATGCTCGAACCGGGCTGGGTGAGCGACCACCACGAGGAATTCGACGTCTTCCACATCCATTTCGGATTCGACGCGATCGGCGCGGAGCAGCTGCAGGACGTCGTCGCCGAACTCGCCGAGCACGACAAGCCTCTCGTGTACACGGTGCACGACCTGCGGAACCCGCACCATCCCACCCCCGGTGAGCACCACAAGCAACTCGACGTGCTGATTCCGGCCGCGGACGAACTGATCACCCTCACGCCGGGCGCCGCCGAGCGGATCCGTCTGCGCTGGGGCCGGGAGGCGACGGTCCTGCCGCATCCGCACGTCGTCGAACAGCACTGGCTCGAGCGACCGCGTCGCGACGAAAGTCCGTTCGTCGTGGGAGTCCACGCGAAGAGCCTGCGCGCGAACATGGATCTGTTCCCGGTGCTCGACACGCTGGCCGAGACCGTGCGCTCGCTACCCGATGCGGTGTTGCAGATCAACGTGCACGACGAGATCTTCGATCCCGACAATGCGTACTGGTACAACCCGGAAGCCGGTTCCCGCATCCGGCAGTACGGCGAGCAACCCCAGGTGGACGTGCGGGTGCATCCGTACTTCTCCGACGACGAACTGTGGCAGTACCTCTCGGATCTGTCGGTGTCGGTGCTGCCCTACCGTTTCGGAACCCATTCGGGTTGGCTCGAGGCGTGTTTCGACCTCGGCACCGCTGTGATCGCGCCGAGTTGCGGCTTCTACGGCGAGCAGCGTCGGTGCGGGGTGTACACCTACGACGAGGACACCTTCGAAGCCGACTCGCTCGATCGTTGCGTGCGAGAACTGTACGAGAGCAGGGATCTTCCGCGAGTCGACTGGTCGCAACGTATGGACGAACGTCGCGCGCTGGCCCGCGCCCATCGCGATATCTACCTGCGCGCGATGAGCAGCCGGAGCAGATCATGACGCCGTTGCGCATCGCACTCATCGCGTCGAACAGATATCCGATCCGCCAGCCCTTCGCCGGCGGACTCGAAGCGCACGTGTGGCATCTCGCCCACGCGCTCGGCAAGGACGGCCACGAGGTGACGCTCTTCGCCGCACCCGGATCCGATCCGGAACTTCCGGCCTCGTTCCTCGAGGTGCCGTCCTTCGAGGTCAGCGAACTCGCACGCAGCGACGTGTCGATGCCCCCGGCGAACGGCTTCCTCGGCGACCACCACGCCTACCTGTCGCTGATGCTCGATCTCGCCGGACCGTCCGCCGATGCCTTCGACGTCGTGCACAACCACAGCCTGCACTACCTGCCGATAGCGATGGCCCGCATGTTGCACACCCCGCTGCTCTGCACGCTGCACACGCCGCCGACGCCGTGGCTCGAGTCGGCGATGGCGACTCCGGGTGGGTGCCCGGGCACGTTCGTCGCGGTCAGCCGGCACACCGCGACGGCCTGGGAACACGTCACGCCCGGTCCGGTGGCGGTCGTGCCCAACGGTGTCGATCTCGGAGCGTGGCCGGTCGGTTCGGGAGGTGAGGATCTGATCTGGTTCGGCCGCCTCGTGCCGGAGAAGGGCGCGCATCTCGCGATCGAGGCCGCGCGCCGGGTCGGTTACCGGCTGCGAATCGCGGGCCCGATCAGCAACCGGGGGTACTTCGCGGAACACGTCGAACCGTTCCTCGGTCCCGACGTGATCTATCTCGGTCATCTTTCCCAGCCGGATCTCGCTGCCGCGGTGGGACGTTCGGCAGCAGCACTCATCACCCCGCAATGGGACGAACCGTACGGGCTCGTCGTCGCCGAGTCCCTCGCATGCGGGACACCCGTGGTGGCCTTCGCGCGCGGCGGCATCCCGGAGGTCGTCGACGAGAGCAGCGGATGCCTGGTCGCGCCGGACGACATCAACGGCCTGGCCGAGGCGGTACCCCGCGCTGTCGGTCTGTCCCGTGCCTCCGCCCGAGCCCGCGCGGAGGAGCGTTGTTCGGAACGCACGATGGTCGATGCCTACGTCTCGCTGTATCGGGAACTCGCGGGAGCGGCATGATCGGCTACTACATCCATCACCACGGGCACGGACACCGCACCCGCGCGAGCAGCATCTGCGCGGATCTGCGGACGCCGGTGACGGCATTGTCGTCGGCGCCGCTCGGCACTGCCGCCGACGCCTTCGACGACGTCGTGCTGCTTCCCCGCGACGACCTCGCCGTCGACACCGCGCAGGACACGACGGCCCACGACGTCCTCCACTGGGTTCCCACCCACGACGACGGTCTCCGCGAACGCATGCACGCGCTGGGGTCGTGGATCGCCGCGACCCGCCCGAGCCTGCTGGTAGTGGATGTGTCGGTGGAGGTGACGCTCCTCGCCCGCTTGTACGGGATCCCTGTCGTGGTGCTCGCGATGCCGGGCGAGCGCACCGATACCGCCCACACGCTGGCCTATCGCGTCGCCGACCATCTCATCGCACCGTGGTCGCAGGACGTCTACGATCCGCACTGGCTGCGCTCGTACGCCACCTCGTACGTCGGCGGGATCAGCCGTTTCGACGGACGCCCGTCTCCCACCCGCACAGCCGGTGAGAAGCCGAGGGTCCTCGTCATGAGCGGCAGCGGCGGATCGTCGATCACCGTCGACGATCTGCACCGGTTCTCGTCGCGCTACCCTCAATACGAGTGGGAGGGTCTCGGTGTCGCGGGCGGCCCGTGGATCGACGATCCGTGGCCCGTCCTCACCGGCGCCGACGTCGTGATCGGGCATGCGGGCCAGAACACCGTCGCCGACATCGCGGCCGCCGCGCGACCTGCGGTCGTGATCGCCGAACCCCGTCCGTTCGACGAACAGCGTTCCACCGCAACGGCTTTGGAGAAGGCCGGACTGGCGGTGGGTCTCGACGGGTGGCCCGACCCGAACCGCTGGCCCGAACTGATCGAGCGAGCACGCGGCCTCGACCCCGTCGAATGGAAACGCTGGCAGGTCGACGGTGCCGCGGCGCGCGCGGCGGCGATCCTGGACGACCTAGCGGAGCGATCGTGACCGTCTCGGTCGTCACGGTCGCCGCAGGTCGCGGCACGCATCTGCGACGCCAACTCGACGGCCTCGCACGCAGCACCCGGACACCCGACGAGCACATCGTTGTCGCGATGGGTGACCCGGAGGTCACGGAGGTCGTCGCCACGGCCGGCTCGTCGGCGCGAGTAGTGGAGATGGACGTCGACTCCGCGAAACTGCCGGTCGGAGAGGCACGGAATCTGGGCGCGCGGACGGCGTCGTCGGATCTGCTCGTCTTCCTCGACGTCGACTGCATTCCGGCTCCCGACCTGATCGAACGGTACGCCGAGGCGGCCGGCCGGCACCCGGCTGCGCTGCTCAACGGTCCGGTCACCTATCTGTCCGAACCGGGCGCCGACGGCTACGACCTCGACCGGCTGGGCGACGCGATCGATCCGCATCCGGCCCGTCCGTTCCCCTCCTCGGGTGAGATCGTGCTGGACGATAGACACGAATTGTTCTGGTCGCTGTCGTTCGCGTCCCGGTCGCTCGTGTGGGACCGCATCGGCGGGTTCTGCACCGCATACAGCGGATACGGCGGCGAGGACACCGATTTCGGACAGAAGGCCGCTCGTGCCGGAGTCCCGATGGCCTGGGTCGGCGGCGCCCACGCCTTCCACCAGTACCACCCGGTGTCGAGCCCGCCGGTCGAGCATCTCGACGACATCCTCACCAATGCCGCGCTGTTCCACCAGCGTTGGGGGTGGTGGCCGATGCGGGGGTGGCTCGACGAGTTCGAGCGGACGGGACTCGTCTCCTTCGACCCCGACATGCAGCGGTGGACGAAGGTGCGGACGACCGGCCCGTGAAGACTTTTCGTTCCGTGTGCTAATTTCGGCACCGTCATTGCGACGACGCACGAGGAAGTCGGTGTGATTCCGGCGCGGTCCCGCCACTGTGACCGGTAGAGCGATCTCCGGGAGCCAGATACTCACGTCGCCGTACCTCCTTGCCCGGGGCGGACTTCCCCGAGAGAGGGTGTCATCGCCATGCGTGTACGCGCAGCCTTCCCGAAGCTCCTTGTCGCGTTGACCTCCGCGAGCCTTCTGCTCGCCGGATGTTCGACGGCGGGTTCCGACACCGAGAACGCCGCCTCGGACGAGTGCATCACCGACTTCGATGCTTCGGTCGACTACTTTCCCGACAAGTCCGAGATCGTCGACGCCGAGAACTTCTCGATCACCTACGAGAAGAGCTATCAGGTCCTCACCGTGAACGAACCGTTCACAGGCGCGAAGTCCGAGTCGTACGTGCTGGTCAAGTGTGGTGCGTCTGCCCCGGAACTGACGGGCGAGCTGGCCACGGCCCAGCAGATCCACGTGCCGATCACGAGGCTGTACACCGGCTCGACCACCCACCTGCCACTGGTGATCGAACTCGACGAACTCGATGCGCTCACCGGCGTCTCGAACGGTTCGTACGTCTCCGACGCCGCCGTGATCGGGCGCATCGACTGACGTGACGACCACCGGTTCCCTTCCCCTCGATCTCGAAGCCGTGGTCGCGCAGGCGGCCGACGCCCCGACCTGGCTCGTGGGTGGCGGCGTCGGCGGGTTCACCGCGGGGCTGGCCGGACTCGACCGCGCCGGTGTGGTGATCGCCGCGGCGCTCGGGGCCGCCGTGTTCCCCCTCAATGCCGTCACGGCCATCGTGGGGGCGCCCGTGGTCATCGCCGTCCTGATTCGTTCACGGCGTGGAACACCGGGAGCGGCACTGTGACCTCCACCGGCGTGGAACTACGCGATCCGACCATCGGCCACGCCCGTCGTCGTGCCTTCCGTGGCAGGACGGTCACGGAGATCGCTTCGAAGGTGAACGTTGCTCGACGGGGCGAACTCGTCGACGTGCTCGGACGCCTGGCGCGCGAGCAGAATCTGACGGTCGTCATGTCCACCCACGAACTCGAACTCGCACTACGGGTGTCCGACCGGATGTGGCTGCTCGAAGCAGATCGCACACTGACATGCGACACTCCCGCTGCTCTCGCCGAATCCGGCCGTATCGGAGCGGCGTTCGATCGCGGACGCATGCGGTTCGATCCTCGTAGGATGGTGTTCGACCTGGAAGCGGAGGACAGCCGTGTCTGATGCGATCGGGGTTCTCGAGCGAATCGCCGTATGGAGCCCGTACTTCCGCGTGAGTACCGGACCTGTCGACGACAGATGGCGTCCCACCGCAGATCTGGTCGACGCCGCGACCCGCGACGCTCTGGTGGCCGATACTGCCGCGCGGATGGACACCGACGAATCGCGCGCGGCGGCATCGACCCTCTTCTTCGGATACGTCGCACGCGTGTGGTCGGTGGCGATCGGTTCCGTCGTCGACTCCGGACGATGCATCCGGCTCGATCCCGAGCAACTCCTGTGGCGCAACGACGCCGGACTGCACTTGCACATCACCGAACCCGGATTCGGCGACGACATCGTGACGGAAGTCCTCGACCGGCAGATCGAACCTCTCGTCCATGCGTGGCGCGACGTGGTCGCGGCCGGCCTGTTGTGGGGCAACGCGGCATCCGCTCTGATCGGTGCCGGTCGGGTGATCGGTTCCGATGCACAGCCTCTCGTCGATGACCTTCTGTCCGATCCGCGTCTGGCGGACACTGTGGACCCGGCGACCGGCCGTCGCCGTAGTTGCTGTCTTTACTACCGCACACCCACCGGCGGGGTCTGCGGCGACTGCGTCTTCCCCACCCCGCCGGACGACCGCTCGAAGGAGATGCCGTGACAGTCGTGTTCGATCCCGAGAACTATTGGAACGACATGTGGTTCGGTCTGCTCATCGAAGGCTCGGCACTGGAGGTCGCGGCCCCGAACGCACCGAAGAAGATCGGGATGTACGACGGGTACGTCACCGTCGACTTCGGTCGGTGGCACTTCCCTCTCTGCATCGGCGAACACACCGCGAGTGGGCCGGAACTCGGCCGGATCCGCCGCTGCAGTCGCGCCGAGTTGTACCGCAGGATCGGCAGGGACGACACCGTCACCTCCTGGGGTCTGCGCATGTTCAACGGCCGGGACGAGCAGATGCTCACGATCATGCTGCCCACCCCGTTTCTCACCAACACCCAGCGACTGACGGAGGAACCGGTCTGGGAGCACCTCGAGGCGTGGGACCGCATCCGCGGAATTTCTGGGGCTGGAACCCGATCCACGCGATCGCACAGGTAGGGGCTTCCGGCACACATGAGTGTGAAGCCGGACGCCGACCGAGGTCCGGCGCGGAGCGGTCCGTCCGCGAAGGCAGAACGCGCCCGGTCACCGGGCGGCCTCGATGTCGACCGACCGGTGGGGCAGGACCAGCGGTGTGCCTGCGACGGGATCGGTGATCACGGTGGCCTCCACACCGAAGACGTCGCGCACCATCTCGGAAGTGATGACTTCGCTGGGCGGTCCGGCGGTCACCAGCGTCCCCGCTCGCATCGCCACAAGGTGATGGGCATAGCGACTGGCCATGTTGAGATCGTGCAACACCAGCACGATGGTGCGTCCGAACCGGTGGTTGAGGGAAGCGAGCAGATCGAGCACCTCGATCTGATGGGCCAGGTCGAGGAAGGTCGTGGGCTCGTCGAGCAGCATGATGTCGGGATCCTGGGCCAACGCCAGCGCGATCCACACGCGTTGGCGTTGGCCGCCGGACAGTTCTTCGATCGGGCTCTCGGCAAGCTGGTCGACGCCGGTCGCCGCCAGTGCGGCAGCCACCGCCCGCTCGTCTTCGGCACTCCACTGTCGGAACCACCGTTGATGGGGATGCCGGCCCCGGCCGACGAGATCGGCGACGGTGATGCCGTCCGGGGCAAGGGGCTGCTGCGGCAGCAGACCGAGGGCGCGGGCCAGCGTGCGCGCCGGCATCTCGGTGAGCTCGGTACCGTCCAGAAGGACTCGGCCGTGCTGCGGCGACAACAGGCGGGCCAGGCCCCGCAACAGCGTCGACTTGCCGCACCCGTTGGGTCCGACGATCGCCGTTATACGGCCGGCAGGCAGGCTCGTGCTCACCTGGTCGACGATCAGCGAGGATCCGTAGCCCAGGCTGAGCTGCTCGGTCGTCAACGAGACCGACCGGATCGCGTGTGCTGGCTGTGGTGTCATCCGGCGGCTCCGATGCGGTGGGCGCGGGCGAGGAGATAGAGCAGGACCGGCGCTCCGAGGATCGCCGTGAGGACTCCGACGGGCATCTCCGACGGCGCGAAAATCGAACGGCCCGCCAGATCGGCGCCGACCACCAGAAGGGCGCCGACGGCGGCAGAGGGCGCAAGGCCGATCTGCCGCTCGGCGAGGATGCGGCGAGTGATCTGCGGCGCCACCAGCGCGACGAAACCGATGGGTCCGGCAGCTGCGGTCGCCATCGCGGCGAGGACCACTGCAATCAGCAGCAATGACACCTTGCGGCCTTGACCGGCTCCGGTCAGGGTGCGGGTGAGATCGTCGCCGAGCTCGAGCAGCCGCAGGTGCCGCGACTCCACGATCAGGACCGGGACCGTCGCCGCCAGCGCGATGACAATGATGGTCACGTGCAGCCCGCTCCGATTGGCCAGGCTGCCGGTCAGCCAGGCAGCGGCACTCATGGCTCGGTGGATGTCGGAACGGGTGAGCAGATAGGAGATAGCGGAGGAAAGCATCGCCGCGACACCGATCCCGACCAGCACCAGCCGGAAGCCGTGCAGACCGCGCCGGTAAGCGATGAGCACGATCATCAGCGCAGCGAGGACCGCGCCGGCCAGCGCACCGAACACGAGCTGCAGACCGCTGCCCCCCACGACAAGCAGCACGGTCAATGCGCCCATCGCCGCCCCGGAATTGATGCCGATGATGTCGGGGCTGACGAGCGGATTGGCGGCGATGCGCTGCAATATGGCCCCCGAGAGCGCAAAAGCCGCGCCGACACCGAGCCCGGTCAGTGCCCGGGGCAGGCGGTCGCCCAGCACGACCTCGCGCTCGATGAGGGTGCCTCCGCCTCCCACGATGGTGACGGCGCCGGAAACCGAGATCGGGTACACCCCGAGGACCAAGGAAGCCGTGGCGACCGCAACGGCGGCCACGCCGGCGAGGACGGTGAGCAGCACCGAGGAGCGACTGATCCGAAAGGAGACCGGGGTACCTCGCGGGGCCACCAGGAGCGTGTCGCGGGTTGGACCGCGGCGCACCGGCGAACTCATGTGCCGACCACCTTGCGGTTGCGGACCAGGTAGAGGAAGAACGGGGCGCCGACCAGGCCGGTGATGATCCCGACCTGCAGCTGTTCGGGTTGGACCAGGAGTCGTCCGAGGATGTCGGCGATCAGCAGCAGCATGGGCGCGAGCACGATGGTCCAGGCGAGCACCCAGCGGTAGTCCGAGCCCGTGATCATCCGTGCGATGTGGGGTACCACGAGCCCGATGAACCCGACCGGACCTGCGATAGCGGTGGCGCCACCCGCAAGCAGAACCACAGCGAGAGCCCCCGCGATGCGGTCGACCCACACACGGGCACCGAGGCTGCGGGCGAGATCCTCACCCAGAGCCAGAGCATTCAACGCGCGGGTCAGGCCAACAGCCAGGACGACACCGACGGCGATGAACGGCGCTACCGCGGCCAAAGCGTCACTGTCCGAACGGGTCAACGATCCCACGACCCAATAGCGGAAGTCCTCCATCGTGGAGGCGTCCTGGAGGGTGATCATCGTGGTGACCGCGCCCAGGAGCGCGGTCAACGCCGACCCGGCCAGAGCGAGCTTCACCGGTGTGGCACCACCCGGACCGAGCGAGCCGAGCATGTAGACGAAGACGGCGGCCACCGCAGCTCCTGCGAAGGCGAACCACACGTAACCGGCAGCGCTCGTGATGCCGAGACCGACCATCGCCGAAACCACCGCCAGCGCCGCGCCGGCGTTGATGCCCAACAGTCCGGGTCCCGCCAAGGGGTTGCGGGTCAGACCTTGCATCACCACGCCGGCGAGGCCGAGCGCCATCCCGGCCAGCAATCCGGTCACGGTCCGCGGGATGCGGATATATCGCACCGCACGCTCGACGTCACTGTCCGCCGAACCTGTAACGGCCCCGACCACGTCGGAGAGGCCGACCGGCAGGGTGCCGAGCAGGACCGAGCCGAGGGTCACGGCCACCAGAACAGCCGTGGCCACGGCGAGCCCGAGTAGGCGAGTACGGTTGCCGCTCAGCAGGCCGGAACGCACGACAGGCGCGCCGGCAGCCGGGGCCGAACCGTCCGCAGACCGCTCCGGGGTCGTTGCCGCCGTCGTCACCGCCTACCTCACTCGCCCCCCGTCTTGTCCGGTCTCGTCCTGGATGGCCAGGTCGGGGTGCAGCAGCGAAGCCAGCAGCTCGATTGCATGGGCGATGCGGACTCCGGCGGCGCGGTCAGCGAACAGGAAGGGATGCACGGCACCGTTCTGCACCGCCGACAGGCCCGCGAGCGCCGGGTTCTGCACGATCGTCTGCGCCTCCTCGGCGCCGTCCTGGCGGGTATAGGAGGCGTCGCAGCAGGTGCTGGTCAAGATGACATCGGGGTCGCGACGGATCAGCTCTTCGAGGTCGATCGCGACGTGGCGTCGCTCGACGAGGTCGGCGAAGGCGTTCACGCCCCCGGCCTGCGCGATGATCCGGGTACCGAAGTCGATGCCACCGGCGACGCGGATGCCACCGCCCTCATCGAGTAGGACGATCGCGACGCTCGGGCGGTCCGCCCCGGCCAGCACCTGGTCGACCGCCGCGATGCGCTGCTGTTGATCGGCAATGACCTCCTCGGCGCGCTCCTCGACGTCGAACAGGGCCCCGAGGTCGCGCAGGTCGTCATAGATCGTCTCGACGCTCACGGTGGCGGGGTCGATCGCCTCGTCCGACAGTCCGTCCGCGCTGGGGCACAGCGGGCTGAGGATCCAGCTCTGTATGCCGAGCCGGGTCAGACTCGCCCGCGTGCCGAAGCTCTCGTCGCCGGCGCCGTCCTCGGTGAACACGTTGTTGTACCCCGACAGGATGAAGTCGGGCCCGGTGGCCAGAAGCGCCTCACGACTGGGGAGCTTCTCGACGTACGGCACCTGCTCCTGGGCATCTGCGTACTCGGGCAACACCTGAGCATCGAGGAAGGCGGTCTCGATCAGGCGGTCGCTGATGCCCAGCGCATGCGCAATCTCGATGGCCGGCTGGTAGGCGGCATACACGCGTTCCGGTGGCGCTTCCACGGTGACGTCGATCCCGCAGTTCTCGACGGTCATGGAGTCGGCCGACGCGGCGTTCTCCTCGTCTGCGCCACATGCGCTCGCGCTGATCAGCGTCAGACATGCGGCGGCGACGCTCAGCGTCCGACGGTTCAGCGGAGTCATGCGACGGCCGTCCTTTCGATGCGCTGGGGGAATCGACACTCGGGCCGGATCAAGGCATGGAAGGTGTGGGTCGCAGCGACCTGATCACTGATTCCCGGTGCGTGGGCGATCGCGATGGCGCGCCCTTCGACAGGATCCGGACGCCGAAGAGGTACAGCGGAGACAGAATGGGAGAGAGATGGGTGCACGGCTTCGCGCAGCCTTTCTCGGGGTAGGCCGCCCCGATGCTGAAAGGTACGAATGGGGTGAGTATCTGGCTCGCAGACGCTTGTCGAAGCGCCGCTCACAGTGGCGGTACCGCGCCGGATTCACACCGGCTTCCTCGGATCCCATCGTGATGGACGAACTGAGGCTAGCAGGAGCCGACCATGCCCGAATTCCCGGCTCGGCCGAAGTAGGAGCCGGGGGCGGTGCAGGTCGGTGGTGGCGCAACGCCATTCGAACGGCGTAGCGGTTGTGTCCTGTTCGACGCCGGTACCACCGCTGTGCGGGAGACCGACGTCATCGCCCGGCCCTGTCCCGGCACCGGAGAAGAGACCCGAGGGGAATCAACGCTATCCTCGCGGGGTGGACTCACGGATGCCGGTGCTTGCGCAGGTGCGCGGTGCTGCCGTGGGGTCGGTGTCGGGGGCGGTGAGTATCGCCGCCCATGGTGTGGCCGGTGGCGGGATGCCGCCGAGCCAGTCGGCGGTGGTGTTGCTGCTGGCGGCGTGCGCCGGCGTCGGTGCCGCGGTCGCCGCCGTCACCGTGCGCGATCGGAACTGGGTGTTTCTCCTCGCGGCACTGACTGCCGGACAGGTGGTCGGGCACACCACCCTCTCGGTGGTCGACGACCACGCGCACGGGCTGGAACTGTCGCCCGCGATGATCGCCGCCCACCTTGCCGCTGTTGCGGTCTCCGCCGCTGCGGTGCGCGCCGTCGAAGGTGCGTGCCTGCACGTGTTGGGGGCGTTCACCCGCGTGATGCTGGTGCTCGTTTCTGTCCCGCCTGCGCAGACCGTGGTCTGGTCGGCGACCCCGCTCTATCGGGCGACGCTGTCGTTGTGGTTGCTGGCCGGCGCCGCCGCCGGTACCCGCGGACCGCCGACCGCGGCGTAGTCGGCCTCCCTACCCGATCCGCCTGCTGCGCCGTCCCCGGCGCGGGAGAGCACGCGATCGCCGACGGGTGGGTCCGACATTCTTCTTCCGCCGTCCTGCCTTCGCCCCGTGCTGGGGTGCCGAGTGTATGGCGTGCGTGCCCTCAGCGGCATCGACCGGATTCGATCTGCCAAGTCCCCTCGATGCCCCCCTTTCCTGACGGTCGCCTCACCGACCGCATCTCCAGCGGTGCCCGTGCTCCTGCACGGACACCGCCGAAAAACGCGCACACGGTGAGCACCTCACGACAGCCGAATCGAGACACACTCATGTCCGTTCCCGAACTCGACCGCGGCACCATCGCCGCGGACAATTCCGCCGCCGAGCCCGCCCGGGCTGCGGCGCAGGATTCTTCACCGCCGCGCAGCATGCGGCCGCTGATCATGCGGCTGCACTTCTACGCCGGGATCCTGGTGGCCCCGTTCCTGCTGATCGCGACGATCAGCGGGGGCCTCTACGCGATCGCCCCGACCCTCGAACAGGTGCTCTACCGCGACCTGCTGCACGTCGATTCCACCGGTCCGGCACTGCCGGTCGCCGAGCAGGTCCGCGCCGCCCAGCAGCTACGCCCGGACCTGACCGTCTCAGCGGTACGCCCCGCATCCGAGGTCGGTGAGACCACCCGGGTGCTGTTCACCGATCCGTCCCTCGGTGAATCCGAGCGCACTGCCGTGTTCATCGATCCCGCGACCGCCTCGTCGACCGGTCAGTCGGTGGTCTACGGCAGTAGCAGCGCGCTGCCGGTACGCACCTGGATTTCCCAGCTGCACCGGCACCTGCATCTGGGTGAGCCCGGCCGGATCTACAGCGAACTGGCCGCCTCCTGGTTGTGGGTCATCGCTCTGGGCGGGGTGTACCTGTGGGTGCAGCGCTACCGCACCCAGCGCACCCGCACCCGGCAGTCGGCGCGACTGCTGACCTTCGACCGCGGCGCGCGGGGCCGCAACCGCACCCTCGGCTGGCACGGCACCACCGGCCTGTGGATCGCGGTCGGCTTGATCTTCCTGTCGGCCACCGGGTTGACCTGGTCCACATATGCCGGGGCGAATGTGGGCGAGTTGCGTACCGCGTTGAGCTGGACCACCCCGACGCTCGATACCACCCTCGGCGTCTCGGACACCGCGCCTGCAGACGGTGGACACGACGGCCACGACGGCCATACTGCCGCTGTTACCGATACGGGCGCACTCGATCGCAACGTCGGCGCTCTGGACCGCGTCCTTGCCGCCGCTGCCGAGCATCGGGTGACCGAACACGTCGAGATGAGCATCCCGGCCGACGGTCACACTGCCGTCACCGTCACCGAAACCCGCCAGCCCTGGCAGTTCGTCACCGACGCGGTCGCGATCGACCCGGCCACCGGGGCGGTGACCGCCACCAACACGTTCGCGGACTGGCCGTTGGCCGCCCAGCTCACCACCTGGGGCATCGCCCTGCACATGGGCATCTTGTTCGGGCTGCTCAACCAGCTGGTATTGCTCGCTCTCGCGGTCGCGTTGGGCACGGTCATCGTGCGCGGCTACCAGCTGTGGTGGCAGCGTCGCCCCACCCGCGGATCGCGCCGGGTGGCGCGCCCACCGCTGCGTGGGACGTGGCGACGCCTGCACCCGGTCACCGTCGTCGCGGTGGTCGCTGCTGCGGTGACCGTCGGGTGGTTCGCTCCGCTGCTGGGACTGAGCCTGCTCGCATTCCTGCTCGTCGACGTCGCGGTCGGTCTGCTGCGGCGCCGGCGTTCGCCCGAGCACTCCCCCGAGGGGACCTCCGCGACCGGCTGAGTCTCGCTGTCTCCGGCCCGGCGGCTCGGATCCTGCCACCGGATCCGAGCCGACCGGGCAATCCTCATACTCCCGAGTTCGTATACAGAGGAACGCATTCCGGACTTGGTAGAGCGTCGTCGAGCCCACGCACGCCGAGGAAGGAGGCGATCCTTGTATAGTCGGCGCTGCGATCGGTTCGCCGCATGTCGTCGTGAGGAGCCCCGAAGACCTCGTGTGCGCGCCGAAGCACCCGATGCCGACAGGTATCGGGTGTGAGAGGGAACCCGGTGGGAATCCGGGACTGTCCCGCAGCGGTATGCAGGAACGACCGCCGTCACCAAGCACTGGACCACCAGGTCCGGGAAGCGACGGCCACTAGGTCCATCCCGACGGAATCGGGAATGGGTGCCTGCGAGTCCGAAGACCTGCCGATCGTGTCGGGCACGCCGTGCCCGACGGTATGCCGCCTCGTGGAATGGGCGCGCGCCGATCGGCAACACCTCGACGACAGGTCGAGAACACGGGGCTCGTATCGGGATGCGCGTTCATCGGGCGGTAGACCACCCAGCGACGAACACCGGAGAAAACCTGATGTCTGCTCCGACAGCATCCTCATTCACCGCCACCGTGCTCGGCTCCGCACGCATCGGACCGAACCCCGAACTGAAGAAGGCCACCGAAGCCTACTGGGCCGGGCGCCTCGACCGCAGTGGCCTGGAATCGGTTGCCGCACAACTGCGCGCCGACACCTGGTCACGTCAACACACAGCCGGGCTGGACTCGATCCCGGTCGGAACGTTCTCGTTCTACGACCACGTCCTCGACACAGCAGTCATGCTCGGGGCCGCGGGATTCGACCTCGGCGTGGGCCCCGGCGTGTACGACATCCATTCGCCGCGGGTCCCGAGCGAGGACGAGATCACAGCACTGTTGCGCAAGGCTCTGCAGGCGGTGCCCGCCGAGCGACTGTGGGTCAACCCGGACTGCGGGCTCAAGACCCGCGGCACGACGGAGGTCACGGCCTCACTGGCGAATCTCGTCACCGCTGCCGCCACCGTGCGCGCCGAGCTGAACCGATAACTACCGCACTACGAAGAAGGTCGTCGACAATGTCCACCCCTCGCATTCGCACCACCCATGCGGGAAGTCTCCCGCGCACCACTGCCCTCGTCGAAGCCAACCGAGCACGACGAGTAGCGGCAGACGGCTTTCGCCTCGATACCTCCGAGGAGTTCGCACAGTTGCTCGGCAACGAGGTGACCGCGCTGGTTCGGCGCCAGGTCGACCTCGGCATCTGCACTCCCGGCGACGGCGAGTACGGCAAGGCCATGTCCTCGACCGTCGATTACGGTGCCTGGTGGTCGTACTCGTTCCAGCGCCTGTCCGGTCTCCAGTTGACCGACGGAGGACCGTTCGGCAGTACACCGATCCGGTCGACACCCGGCAACGTGCGTCTGACCACCTTCCCCGACCGGCGCGACTGGACGCTGTTCGCTGAGGCCTACGGCGATCCCGACAGCGGGGTGTCGATCGGGAAGGAGGCACCCCTCTTCCCTACTGCGACCGGACCGGTCACCTATATCGGCCACGACGCCATCGCGTCGGACATCGCGAATCTGAAGTCCGCGCTGGCGGCCGCAGGGGTCGAGAACGGTTTCATGACTTCCTTGTCACCGGGTAGCGCCTCGCGGATCGGCAACGAGCACTACGCAACCGAGGAAGAATTCATCTGGGCATGCGCGGATGCCATGCGCGAGGAGTACAAAGCGATCATCGACGCCGGTCTGATCCTGCAGATCGACGACCCGTCCATCGCCGAGAACTGGGACCAGATCAACCCCGAGCCGACGGTCGAGGACTACCTGGCTTTCACCCGCATCCGGGTGGAAGCGCTGAACTACGCCCTGCGGGGTCTGCCCCAGGACCGGATCCGCTTCCATCTGTGCTGGGGCAGTTGGCACGGCCCGCACACCACCGATCTCGAGTTCAAGTACCTCGTCGAAACCATGCTCGACATCGACGCCGGGTCGTACTCGTTCGAGGCCGCCAACGTCCGTCACGAACACGAGTGGCGGGTATGGGAGGACGTGAAGCTTCCCGACGGGAAGCAGATCGTGCCCGGCGTCATCAGCCACGCGACGAACGTCGTCGAACATCCCGAACTCGTGGCCGACCGCATCGAACGTTTCGCGAATCTCGTCGGTGCGGAGAATGTGGTCGCCTCCACCGACTGCGGACTCGGCGGACGCATTCATCCTCAGATCGCGTGGGCCAAGCTCGAATCCCTGGTCCGAGGCGCGGAGTTGGCGACGAAGCGCATCGCATGACATGACCGCAAACGATTGGGCCCGCAGCGTTGAACGCTGCGGGCCCGATCGGAAGCATCCCTGGGTCAGGAGACGGTGACGGAAATACCCCGGGATGCAGTTCGAGCGGGTGTCAGGCCACGATCGACCTCTGCGGCACCCCCGTGTATTCGCTCAGCGGACGGATGAGGGCGTTGGACTCACCTTGCGCGATGATGTGCGCAGTCCACCCGGTGATACGGCTCATGACGAAGATCGGGGTGAACACCTCGATGTCGAAGCCCATCAGGTGGTAGGCCGGCCCGGTGGGGAAGTCCGGATTCGGCTCGATGCCGGTGGCCTCGGCCATGGTCTTCTCGAGGATGTCGTACATCTGCACCCACTATCCGGTTCCGTGTCGAGCACAACCTCGAAGGACGGCTTGTTGTCGGACAGACGCGGAACCTTCGCGTTCTCGTCGGCGAGATTCTCCCGAACGGGATCGGTCCAGGTCGCGGTGCCGACCACGCGGTCGGCGAGACCGAGCGACCGCAGGATCTCGGTGGATCCCTGATTCAGGGACACCGCCCGCTGTGGTGGCGCGTCGATGGTGAGCGTCCTGCCGCAGTTCTCGATGGTGAGCGGGTAGACCGATGCTGCGGTGTCCTGTTCGACTGTCCGGATGTGTCGTCACTCGACGAGCAACCGGAGACGGCCAACGCCGCCGCTAGCAGTGCGCCGACCGCGCGCAGCGCCGAATTCCGCCCTTGCGGGCGGTCGATATCGAATTGTTCATGTCCATCCTCGTGGGTCCTGCTTCGGCGACGCAGGTGTCCTGGCTCCCGGATCGACGCTCGCCCCGGCCTTCCAACCCCTGTGGGCCGTGACCATGCTGTTGGGGGATCACTCCTCGGTGACAGTTGCGGGACAGCCACGGATTCGCACCGTTGTTCCCTACGTCGCTACGAACAGTGCAAGACCCGGCGTCGGTCCCGGAACCGCGCAACCGGGCGTCCTCCACCCATCGACACCGGATGAGGCACCATGTCCGAATGGCATCCCGCCGAAGAACCCTCGTCGTCGTATCCGCCGTGCTCGTGGTGCTGGTCGTCGTCGCCGTCGCGATCTTCCAGCTTTCGAACTCCCGCACCTTCCAGCTGTTCGGGGCACTCGTCCATAGGGTGGAGACACCCGAGAAGGTGGTCTCGCTGACCCTCGACGACGGCCCGAGCGTCCTCACCCCGCAGGTCCTGCAGACCCTCGAGGACGCCGACGTCCCCGCCACCTTCTACGTCACCGGCTCGGAACTCGAACAACGACCGGAGCTGGGCCGGGCCATCGTCGAGGCCGGGCACGAACTCGGTAATCACACCGCGACGCACCGCAGGATGATGCTCGTCGGCAGCGGCACGGTGGCCGAGGAGATCGAGCGCACCGACGCCGCGATCCGCGAGACCGGGTTCGACGGGGAGATCACCTTTCGCCCGCCCTACGGCAAGAAGCTCGTCGCGCTCCCCCGCTATCTCGACCAGCACGACCGGACCACCGTGATGTGGGACGTCGAACCGGATTCCGATGCGTCCGACACCGAGACGATCGTGCAGACCACACTCGACGAGACCCGTCCCGGCTCGATCATCCTGCTGCACGTCATGTACCCCTCCCGGACAGCGTCGCTGGAGGCGATTCCCGGGATCGTCGACGGCCTGCGCGCCGAGGGCTACCGGTTCGTGACGGTGTCGGAATTGCTCGACATGCAGACCTCGTGAACTCCGGGACGCGAAATGGTCATCGATGCGCGCTGTTACGCGCTCCGATGACCATTTCGCGCTCTGATTCTCAGGTGAACGGGACTCCGCCGGTGACGGCGATGGTCTCCCCGGTGATGTAGCTCGACTCCTGGGAGGCGAGGAAGACGTAGGCCGGGGCGAGTTCGGCGGGCTGGCCGGGGCGACCGAGCGGAGTGTCCTTGCCGAACTGCTCGTACGCATCTTTCGGCATCGTCGCGGGAATGAGCGGCGTCCAGATCGGGCCGGGGGCAACCGCATTGACGCGAATACCCTTGCTCGCCAGGTCGGAGGCGAGGCCCTTGGTGAAGTCGACGATGCCGGCCTTCGTCGTTGCGTAGTCGAGCAGACCCGGCGACGGACTCACCGCCTGGATAGAGGTGGTGTTGACGATCGTCGAACCCGGCCCCATGGCGGTGACCGCGTACTTCGACAGCCAGAACAGGGCGTAGAGGTTCGTCTTCATCACGCGGTCGAATTGCTCCGTGGAGATGTCGCCGATGCCGCCGGGTTCGAGGTGCTGGTAGGCGGCGTTGTTGACGAGGATGTCGATGCCGCCGAGTTCGGACACCGTCGTGTCGATCAATCGCCGGCAGAACTCCTCTTCCCTGATGTCGCCGGGCATGCGCACCGCGCGGCGTCCCGCCTGTTCGACGAGTTCGGCGGTCCGCTTGCCGTCCTCGTCCTCCTCGTCGAGATAGGCCAAGACGACGTCGGCGCCCTCCCGCGCGAAGGCCACCGCGACCGCCCGTCCGATACCGGAATCACCACCGGTGATCAGAGCGCGGCGTCCTTCGAGTCGTCCGCTCCCCCGGTACGTGGTCTCGCCGTGGTCGGGGGCGGAGAGCAGATCGGCGGTCGCGCCGGGGTAGGCGATCTCCGGTTGCTCCTCGAGCGGCGGAACGGGGTGCTGCTCTCCCGGGTGCTGCATGCGGTACTGGTCCTGGTCCGGCATTCTCGCCCTCCCTCGATCGGGTTCGTAAGGGGCGATACCCGGTGCACCACGGCGCCACACCGGCAGCGCTCCGGACGCATGTGTCGGAGCATAATCGCAGGTGGACGACATGAGCGAGGTCACATCGGTGTGCGGCGCATAATGGCCACCCATGTGTCGGAACGGAGAGGTCGAGGCATGAGCGCGGACGGTACGAGCGCGGACCTGTCGGCCTATCGGAACGACTTCGCCCGGATCGAGAAGAAGGTCGCCGGGGAGTTCGACGCCGGTCGCCGCGGACGGGTCCTGGCGATCTGCGTCGTCGTCCTGACGGTGTGCATGGTGCTTCCGCAGACGTCGTCGGCGTGGTCGTGGACGGTCTTCGGTAGTTGGTTCGGCGACACCGCACCCGTGGCGGTGCCGCTGCGGATCTTCGCGGCCCTGGCCCTCGTGTTCGGGGTGGTGATCTCGACGCTGGCATTGTGGCTGCGACGATGGAAGCTGGCGTCGCTCGCGATGCTCGGCTCGGGGCTGTCGTCGTTCTTCGGGCTGTTGGCGTACTGGTCGCAGGCGGGAATGATCACGAACGCTCCGCATCACCCGACCGTGGCGTTGGTCGCCGAATGGCTGGTGATGATCGTGATGACCTCGCAGTGGTTGCCGATCGTGCTGAGCCGGTCGCCGACGGACGTCCCGCCCCGGCCGCATCCGCTGCGGACCGGTCGCCGGTAAGTCAGCGCTCGACGAGCGAGCCCATCTTCTTCGCCAGGAACTCGATGCTGCGACGCGGCATGAGCCTGGCGAGCAGGTCGAGCATCGTCGCGTCCTTGCCGATGCACACCCGGAAGGTGCCCTTCTCGATCGCGTCGACGATCCTGCGGGCTGCCTCGGCGGACGAGGTGATCTTGACGGAGGCGTCAGTGCTGCGTCCCGGGATGGCGGCACCGGAGTTCTCGGCGATGCCGGTGCGGACGGCGCCTGGGAACACCAGCGTCACCGCGACCTTCGTCATGCGCAGTTCGGCGTACAGACCTTCGGTGAGCAGTTTGACCGCCGCCTTGCTCGCGCCGTAGACGGACTGGCCCGGCACCGGCACGAAGGCACCCATGCTCGACACGTTGAGCAGGCTCGCCTCGGGACGGCTCAGCAGCTCGGGGAGGAACGCCTTGCACATGTGCACGACACCCCAGTAGTTGACATCGAGCACCTTGTTCATCTCGTCGTACGGCAGGTCCGCGAATGGGACGAACTTCTGGATGATGCCTGCGACGTTGGCGACGCCGTCAACCCGCCCGTGTGCTGCGGTCACCTCGGTCACCAGGGCTTCGACGGCGGCGCGATCGGAGACGTCGACCGTGTGGGTGGTGAGACGGTCGACATAGGCGTCCGCCAGAGCACGGGTGCCGTCGAGAGCCTCGGTGCGGAAGTCGATCGCCGCGACCCGCGCGCCACGCACGAGGAGTTCGAGGACGACATCGCGTCCGATCCCGTTGCCTCCACCGGTGACGACGAAAACCCTGTCACGGATCTGCATGCTGCCTCCTTGTGTCGTTGGGTCCAGTCAATCCGGTCCGGAGCACCGACGCCACCCCGAAGTGTGCGCGTGCACGTCTGCGGGTATCCGTCCGGACACGAGTCGGCCCAGCGTACGGAGGTAGAAGTGACGACGTCGAAGAAGGACGACGAGGTGCGCAAGGACCCACCGGGGCCGGTCGATCACGGTCGCAACGGCGGCATGGCAACGCGGGAGAACGCTCCCGAGGTGGTCGAGCGCTCGGATGACGACGAGAAGTGATCTCGATCAGGACGATGTGAACCGCCACGAGGCCACCGATCGGGCCGATATGTTGGGCATATGCAGTTCGCCGGACCGGCCGAACAGTACAACCGTTTCATGGGCCGTTACGCAGCGACGCTCGCGCCCGCCTTGGCGGACGCGAGCGGGGTGAGGGCCGGGCATCGGGTCTGCGACGTGGGCTGCGGGCCGGGTGGGCTGACCCGTGAACTGGTCGGCCGGGTCGGCGCAGCGAACGTCGCGGCGATCGACCCGGCTCCCCAGTTCGCAGCGGCGTGCCGGCAGATAGCACCGGAGATCGACGTTCGCGTCGGGGTGGCCGAGAACCTGCCGTGGCCGGACGGAACGTTCGACGTCACCCTGGCATCGTTGGTTCTCGGATTCATGAACGATCCCGAACTGGGTGTGCGGGAGATGGTGCGGGTGACCCGTCCGGGCGGCACCGTCGCCGCGTGCATGTGGGACACCACGGCCGGCGGGATGACGATGCTCCGCGTCTTCTGGACCGCAGTGGGAACGGTCGAGCCCGGCACTCCGGGTGAGAGGACACTGCCCGGTACCAGCGAAGGCGACATCGCCGAGCGGTTTCGGCGGGCGGGTCTGCACGAGGTGGTCGGCGGCGCCCTGTCCGCGCGCGCCGATTACGCCGATTTCTCCGACTTCTGGGAACCCTTCACGTTCGGTGTGGGACCGGCCGGTCGGCACCTGGTCTCGATGGCCGAAAGGCACCGCGTCGCAGTGCGTGATGCCTGCCGGGCTGCTCTTCCGTCCGGACCGTTCTCGCTCGACGCCCGCGCCTGGTATGCGCGGGGAACGGTTCCGGAATACCCTTCCACAGTGGTCTGATTCCGTCCGTTCGGCCGAGTCGACGACCACAAGGGGAGGAAGTGCATGGGACGCATCCGGAAACGCCGGTTCGCAGCGCTCACACTGCTCGGACTCGTTCCTGCAACCCTGCTGGGTGCGGGTATCGCACGCGGCGACCTGCCGATGAATCTGGCGATCTCCGGCCAGGACATCTCCGGGACCATCGGACTGGTCGAAGCCGAAGGGATCCAGGTGTTTCCCCGTCGCGTCAACAGTGCGGCGGGCGCCCTTCCCACCGCTGCGCTCCAGATCGAGTCGTCGGTACTGTCCGACGTCTGCCTCGCCACCATCGCTCACGGCGTGCCGGTCCTGGGCGATGTGACGATGACGATCCGAGTTCCGGGGCCCAACACCACCGCGAGGAGCGTGGTGCTCGACGCCGTCTCCGTCGGCGGGTCGATAGATGCCGCCGACGTCCGCCTCGGTGTCGACGTCTCCCAGCTCGAGGGAGTGGAGACCTCCCTGACACCGGGCATGGCGATGGGCGGCTCGGTGATGACCGAAGCGCGGGTCCGCGCGGTATCCATGACCGCGACCTCCATGAGCGTCCAGGGCTTGCAGATGAACGTCCGGACCGGAACCCACGAATGCTGACGGCCACGACCGGCAACCTGCGGGAACGGTTCCGCGAATGGCGACGCGAGCGTCCCTTCATCGGCGCGATGCTGCTGTGCGTCTCGGCGGTGTTCCTGTTGCTGCCCGCCTACACCACCTTCCGCGTCGGGGACGTCCTGGTGTCGATCAGCACCATCTCGGGCGTCTCCACGCTGTTCCTCGGAGTGTTCATGGCGCTGTGCGGAGTGGGCGTGCTGGTGCGACCGGGTCTGCGTGTTCCTGCGGGCATCGTCGCGATGCTGGTCGCGCTCGTGGCACTCCCTGCGGCCAATTTCGGGGGGTTTCTGCTGGGCACCCTGTTCGGGGTGGTGGGAAGCAGTGCGGTCCTGGCCTGGACCGCTCAACCCCGTCGCAGCAAGTAGGTGTCCATCACCCAGCCGCGGGCCTGCTTGGCCCGGACACGGGCCTCACGGATCGCGGGAAGCACCTCGGCCAGCTTGCCCGCGACGAGTTCTTCGTCGTCGGTCCCCAGATTCGCACCCCACCAGATGTTCCAGGCCCCGTCGAGGTCGGCGCAGACGAGGCCGCCGTCGAGCATCACCACGATGTTCGACGCACCCGCTGCGACGTCCTGCACCAGCCTGCGACCGGTCGTGACGGTGATCGGCCCACCGATGGTGTTGAGCACGAGACGATGTCGGGCCGCGAGCAGTTGCACACTGCTGACACCGGGAACGACGTCGTAGTCGAAGCGCACCCTCCCACGATCGAGGATGCGTTCGACGACGCGGATCGTGCTGTCGTACAGGCTCGGATCGCCCCAGACCAGAAAGCCGACCGTCTCGTCCTCCCGAACCTGTTCGAGCAGAACGGTCTCGTACGCCTCGGCGCGGGCGGCGTGCCAGTCGCGTACCTCGTCGCCGTAGCGCTCCGGGTTCCGGTCTCGGGGCGGGTCCGGCACTACGATCATCCGGTGAGAGCCGGAGGTGTGCCGACGCAGGATCTGTTCGCGGACCGCCACGAGATCGTCCACGCCCCGCTTCTTGTCGGGCACGAGGAAGACGTCAACGCTCTCGAGCGCGTGCACTGCCGCAACCGTGAGATCGTCCGGGCCCCCGGGGCCGATCCCGATGAGCCGAACCCTCACCCCCGATCCTCGAGATCGCCCTCGACGTCGAGATAGGCCTGCTGCAGTCTGTTCATCGTCTCGGGATCCGGTTCGGCCCACAGTCCGCGATCGGCCGCCTCGGTGAGCCGTTCGACGATCCCGCGCAACGCCCACGGATTCGCCTCGCGGAGAAACTGCTGGTTCTCGGGGTCGAGCGCGTAGTTCTGTGCGAGCGACTCGTACATCCAGTCCTCGACCACACCGGCAGTGGCGTCGTAGCCGAACAGGTAGTCGACGGTCGCGGCGAGTTCGAACGCACCCTTGTAACCGTGCCGGCGCATCGCACCGATCCACCGCGGGTTGACGACCCGGGCGCGGAAGACCCGTGCGGTCTCCTCCGCCAGTGATCGGGTGCGCACCGCATCGGGGGTGGTGGAGTCGCCGATGTACGCCTTCGGGTCGGTGCCCGTCAGCGCCCGCACCGTTGCGACCATGCCGCCGTGATACTGGAAGTAGTCGTCGGAGTCGGCGATGTCGTGTTCGCGGGTGTCGGTGTTCTTCGCCGCCACCGCGATCCGTCGGTAGTTCGCACGCATGTCGTCGGCGGCCGGAACACCGTGCAACCCACGCCCGTAGGCGAAGCCACCCCACGCGGTGTAGACCTCGGCGAGATCGGCGTCGGTGCGCCAATTGCCGGAGTCGATGAGTTGCAGGATGCCGGCCCCGTACGAGCCGGGCTTCGATCCGAAGATGCGCCGCACCGCACGGTCGGCGTCGCCGTGTTCGGCTTCGTCCCGCCGAGCGTGGGCTCGCACGTAGTTCTGCTCGTCGGGTTCGTCGAGGGCGGCGACCATGCGGATCGCGTCGTCGAGCATCCCGATGACGTGCGGGAACGCATCACGAAAGAAACCGGAGATGCGGACCGTGACGTCGATGCGGGGCCGGCCGAGTTCCTCGAGCGGGATCACGGTCAGTTCGCGCACCCGACGCGACTCGGCGTCCCATTCCGGCCGCACACCGATGAGTGCGAGCACTTCGGCGATGTCGTCGCCGGCGGTGCGCATCGCCGAGGTCCCCCACACCGACAGGCCGACCGACTGCGGGTACTCCCCCGTATCGGCGAGATACCGCTCGATCAGATTGTCCGCCAACGCGACACCCGTGTCGTAGGCAAGCCGGCTCGGGACTGCCTTCGGGTCGACGGTGTAGAAGTTGCGCCCGGTCGGCAGAACGTTGACCAGGCCGCGCAAGGGTGAGCCGGACGGACCGGCCGGGACGTATCCACCATCGAGTGCGTGCAGCACCGCGTCGAGTTCGGCCGTCGTGCCCGCGAGGCGGGGAACCACTTCGTCGGCAGCGAAGGTGAGCACCCTCGCGACCTCGGAATCAGGCTGGCCCAGCACGGTTTCGACGATGCGTGCAGATGATCCGGCGTTCCAGCCGTCGTCCTCCATGGCCTGCACGAGCGACCGCGCGACGCTCTCGACGGCATCGACCTCCTTCGACGGAGCATCCGACTTCAGCCCGAGTGCGGTGCGCAGACCCGGGACGGCGTTGCTCCTGCCGCCCCACACCTGCGCGGCTCGCAGTATCGACAGCACGAGATTCACTCGCGCCTCGCCGGTCGGCGCGGCACCGAGGACGTGCAGGCCGTCGCGGATCTGCGCGTCCTTGACCTCGCACAACCACCCGTCGACGTGCAACAGGAAGTCGTCGAATTCGGCGTCGTGCGGGCGATCGTCGAGTCCGAGATCGTGGTCCAGCTTCGCCGCCTGGATGAGCGTCCAGATCTGCGCCCGGATCGCGGGCAGTTTCGCCGGATCCATCGCGGCGATGTTCGAGTATTCGTCGAGCAGCTGTTCGAGACGTGCGATGTCGCCGTAGGATTCGGCGCGCGCCATGGGTGGGATGAGGTGGTCGACGATCGTCGCGTGGGCTCGGCGTTTGGCCTGTGCCCCTTCGCCCGGATCGTTGACGAGGAACGGGTAGATCAGCGGCAGGTTCCCGATCGCGGCGTCGGTCGCACAAGCGGCGGACAGACCCGCGTTCTTGCCCGGCAGCCACTCCATCGACCCGTGTTTGCCCAGGTGAACCACGGCGTCGGCACCGAAACCGTGCTCGACCCATTTGTAGGCGGCGAGATAGTGATGTGAGGGCGCCATGTCGGGATCGTGGTAGATCGCCACCGGATTCTCGCCGAATCCACGGGGCGGCTGGATCATCAGCACCACGTTGCCGGCCTGCAGGGTCGCCAGCACGATGGCGTCGCCGTCGACGAACAGCGATCCCGGTGCCGGTCCCCATGCCTCTACGATCGCATCGGTGAGCTCTGCCGGTAGATCACCGGTCCACCGAAGGTAGTCGGAGGTGCTCACCCGCACCGGATTTCCGGCCAGCTGTTCGGCGGTGAGCCACTCCTCGTCCTGTCCGCCGGCATCGATCAGGGCGTGGATCAGGGTATTTCCGGCCTCGGTATCGTCCTCGACGTCCATGCCGGGGAAGCCGTCGCCGAGGTCGTATCCGGCATCGCGCAGCGCGCGCAGCATCCGGATCGCCGAGACCGGCGTGTCGAGGCCGACGGCGTTGCCGACCCGGGAGTGTTTGGTCGGGTAGGCGGACAACATGATCGCGATCCGGCGCTGTGCCGGAGGTACGTGTCGTAATCGTGCGTGTGCCACTGCGATACCGGCGACGCGGCGACACCGTTCCGGGTCGGTGATGTAGCGGGGCAGGCCGTCGGCGTCGAGTTCCTTGAAGGAGAACGGCACCGTGATGATGCGTCCGTCGAATTCGGGAACGGCGATCTGCGTGGCCGAATCGAGCGGTGACACACCGTCGTCCGATTCCGCCCAGTCCTCGCGACTCCACGTCAGGCACAGGGCCTGCAGAATCGGGATGTCGAGCGCGGCGAGCGCTCCGACGTCCCACGCCTCGTCCTCGCCTCCCGCGCTCACGGTGGCGGGCTTGGTTCCGCCGGCCGCGAGCACCGTCACGATGAGCGCATCCAGGGTGCCGAGTGCGGCGAGCAGGTCGTCCGGTGCACCACGCAGCGACGCGCAGTGGATCACCACGCCACGAGCCGTGCCGGTCGCGTCGATCGCGTCGGCGAGATCGTGTGCGAACTGCACGTTTCCGCTGGTGTGGTGGGCTCGGTAGAACAACACGCCGACGCGTGGCGACCGCTCGCCGCCGGGCGGTTCGGGACGGTCGAGCACACCCCATTCGGGCAGCTCGGCGGGCGGTTCGAAGCCGTCACCGCCAAGCAGCACGGTGTCGCTCAGAAAAGCGTGGAGTTGCCCGAGATTGGCCGGACCACCGTGCACGAGATAGCGGTGCGCTTCGGCGGCGATGCCGATCGGCACCGTGGAATGCCCCATGAGCTCGGCGTCCGGGGTCTGTTCACCACCGAGAACGACGACCGGGACGCCGGTCGCGAGCACGGTGTCGAGCCCGTCGCGCCAACTGCGCGCGGACCCCAGGATCCGCACGACGACCAGGTCCGATCCGCTGAGCAGGGCGGGCAGTTCGGTGGACACGTCGAGGCGGGACGGGTTACCCAGCACCCAGTCGGCGCCGCTCGACCGAGCCGACAGCAGGTCGGTGTCGGACGTCGACAACAAAGTCAGGCGCGTCACGACGCAACCCGAAAACACAGGCGTACAGCCATGTTCAGTCTCCAAAACCCTCGTGGACCTCACGTGCCGTGGCCGGTCTCCTGGCTGACGGGTCACCGCTGCTGCGCCGACCTTCCCGGATGAGATCCAGTGGCCTCCACACCGGCGGACCGGTACGGACGAGGGCGAGCAACTATCCGCTCACAGTGGCGAGGGCCGCGCCGGTTTCCCACCGGCTTCCCGAGCACCACGGCAAGCCGAGAGTAGCGCACCCGGCCGGAAAGGTGTGCAACCATGTGCGTCTGTGGATGCTCTGCCACCCCCTTTCCCTCCCGATCGGTGCCCCGGAATCCTTCGCCCGCATGTCGCGGCGGACGGCGCACTGGTGCGGCTGCGCGTGCCCGGAGGGCAGGTGCCCGACGGGGCGCTCCGAGCACTGTCGGACACGTCGATCGCCTACGCCGACGGCGACGTCCACCTGACGTCGCGAGGGAACCTGCAGCTCAGAGGTATCGACCTCGACGAGTGCGGTGCCGTCCCCGCGGGACTGGCCGACGCCGTCACGGCGGCCGGGCTGCTGCCCTCGGCGAGCCACGAACGGGTGCGGAACATCGTCGCGTCGCCGCTGTCGGGACTCGTGGGTGGACTCACCGACGTCCGACCTCTCGTCCGCGATCTCGACGCCGGACTGTGCGCCGATCCGGTCCTCGCCGATCTGCCCGGCCGGTTCCTGTTCGGCCTCGACGACGGCCGCGGCGACGTGGTGACGCTGCGGTGCGATCTCACCGCGGTCGCGCTCGGCGGCGGGACGGCACGGATCGTCGTGGGTGGACTCGACGGGCCGACGGTGCGGCTCACCCAGGTTCCCGAGATGCTCCTGCGCCAGGCCCGCCGGTTCGTCGAGATTCGCGAGTCGGTGTGGCACGTGCGTCAACTCCCGCGTGCGGGAGCGGAACTCGGTGGCACCGATCCCGCTCCGCGGCCACCGGCCTTCACGATGCCGTACGGCGTGCTCGGCGATGCGGTGTCGGTGCTGGTCCCCCTGGGAATCCTCACCCCCGCCATGGTTGCTGCGCTGCCCGATCGAGGTGTGGTCGTCACGCCCTGGCGCGGCCTGATACTCCCGTCCGCGTCGGATCTCGTCGCGCTTCGCGAGACCGGCTTCGAGACGGCCCCGGATTCGGCGTGGCAGCGGGTGACAGCGTGCACGGGAGCGCCCGGGTGTAGCCTCGCCGAAGGTGACACCCGAGCGCTGGCTCGCCGGATCGTCGCCGGAAATACCACCGATTCCCGAATTCACGTCGCCGGATGCGAGCGCGTCTGCGGCGCACCACACTCGCCTCACCGCGTCGTTCTTGCCAGGAGCACCCCGTGACCCTTCGACCTCCCCCGCGTCGGTACGACTACGTCACCGACGGCGCCGCGATCTACGTCCGGTCGTTCGCGACGATCCGCAGCGAGTCGGATCTGTCCGCGATTCCTGCGAGTGCGGAGAAGGTCGCGGTCCGGATGATCCATGCAAGCGGACAGACCGATCTGGCACGGGACCTCGTCATCCATCCCGATCTTGTTCCGGCCGCGCGCACTGCACTGAACTCAGGTGCTCCGATCCTCACGGATGCGAACATGGTGGCCTCCGGGGTCACCCGTACGCGCCTGCCTGCCGACAACGACGTGATGTGTCTGCTCGCCGACCCGCGTGTCCCCGAACTCGCCGAACGTTGGGGCACGACCCGCTCCGCGGCGGCGGTGTCACTGTGGGCCGACCGCCTCGAGGGGGCTGTCGTTGCGATCGGCAATGCCCCGACCGCCCTGTTCCACCTGCTCGAGATGCTCGACGACGGCGCCCCGCGACCGGCGGCGATCGTCGGTGTTCCCGTCGGCTTCATCGGCGCCGCGGAGTCGAAGGAGGCGCTGCTCGACCATCGGCTGCAGATCCCCCATCTGGTGGTCCGGGGACGCCGCGGCGGGTCGGCGATGGCGTCGTCCGCGATCAATGCACTTGCGCAGGAGAAGGAATGAGCGAGATGGTGTCAGGCAGGTTCTACGGCGTGGGTCTCGGCCCCGGCGATCCCGAACTCATCACACGCAAGGCTGCGCGGCTGATCGCCGAAGCGGACGTCCTCGCGTACTACTCCGGTACGCACGGCCGCTCCATCGCCCGATCGATCGCCGCCGATCTGATCCCTGACGGCGTGATCGAGGAACTGCTGGTGTACCCGGTGACGACGGGCACCATCGATCACCCGGGCGGCTACAACGGTGCGATCGCCGATTTCTACGACGAGTCCGCCGCCCGGTTGGCCGTCCACCTCGACGCGGGACGCACCGTCGTCGTGCTCTGCGAGGGCGACCCTCTGTTCTACGGCTCGTACATGTACCTGCACGACCGCCTCGCTCCGCGATATCCGACGGAGGTGGTGCCAGGGGTGACCTCGGTGTCCGCCGCCTCTGCTGCAGCCGCCGAACCGATGGTGCGGCGCACCGACGTCCTCACCATCCTGCCCGGCACACTGCCCGCCCCGGAGCTCGCACGGCGACTCGCCGACACCGACGGTGCGGCGATCATGAAGCTGGGCAGGACGTTTCCCTCCGTCCGGGAGGCTCTCGCCCAGTCCGGGCGCCTCGACGGTGCCGTCTATGTCGAACGCGCGTCGATGGATCGGCAACGCATCCTTCCGGTCGCCGAGGTCGACGCCGACGCGGTGCCGTACTTCTCGGTGATCCTCACTGCCGGTGATCGCTCTCCGACGAATCGGTCGGTCGCCGACCGATCGCGGCCGTCCGTCGCGGTCGAGGCGACACATCCGGACGCGAACGAACTGCTCGTCGTCGGGTTGGGCCCGGCGGACGAGAAGTGGCTGACCCCCGAGGCCGCCGACGCACTCGCACAGGTCGATCACGTCGTCGGATACGGACCGTATGTCGATCGCGTCCCGGTACGTCCCGGCCTGCACCGTCATTCCAGCGGCAACACCGTCGAGGTGGACCGCGCGCGATTCGCTCTCGACCTCGCCCTGGCGGGTGAGAAGGTCGCCGTTGTCTCCGGTGGTGATGCCGGGGTGTTCGGCATGGCGTCGGCGGTGTTCGAGGCCGCGCAGGACGAGACATACGCGTCGGTGCCGATCCGCGTCCTGCCGGGGGTCTCCGCAGTGCAGGCGGTCGCGGCGCGTGCCGGCGCCCCGATCGGCGGCGACTTCGCGGTGATGAGCCTGTCGGATCGACTCAAGCCGTGGGACGTGATCGAGAAGCGGCTGGCTGCGGTATCCGCGGCCGATCTCGTCCTGGGCATCTACAATCCGGCCTCGCGGTCTCGGACGACGCAGGTCGCGGACGCGAAAACGGTACTGCTGAAGCATCGTCCGGCCGACACCGTCGTCGTGATCGGGCGCGATGTGGGACGGTCCGGCGAGTCGCTCGAGGTCACGACGCTCGAGAAACTCGATCCGGCGAGCATCGACATGAAGTGCCTGCTCATCGTCGGCGCTGCGGGGACCTTCGTGATGCCTTCGGGTGCGGTGTGGACGAAACGGTCGGTCGACGGTCGCCATTCGGGATCCTCGACAACCGTTTGACTGCGGTGTTCACCCGCGGGTTGTCAACAGGTTCGCGCGGTGAACCGGGGTTCGCCACTGTTGCAACCGGGGCGAACCCCGGTTCGGCGCGCGAGGATGGAGCTATCCGAGACCGGCGCGCTCGCGGGAAGGGTCGTAGAGGTGTGAACAGGCCACATCCGGCCGTTCACGCACGCCGAGAGCGTGTCCGACGACGATCACCGCGGTGTGCTTCAGTCCCGCCGCCTCGACACCGTCGGCGATGTCGGCGAGGGTGCCACGCAGCACGACCTGGTTCGGTCGCGACGCGAACGCGACCACCGCGACGGGGCAATCGGCGCCGTATTCGGCAGTGAGTTCTTCGGCAAGGACGCGGATGCGGGTGATCGCCAGGTGCAGGACGAGACTCGCCCGGATTCCTGCGACCCGCGCCAGAGCCTCGCTGTCGGGCATCGCCGTCGATCGGGCCTGCGTGCGGGTCAGCACGACCGTCTGCACGAGTTCGGGGACCGTCAGCTCGGTACCGAGTGCCGCCGCGGCCGCGGCGTAGGCGGGCACACCGGGTGTGACGTCCCACGGCACGCCCGCGGCGTCGAGCCGTCGCGTCTGCTCGGTGAGCGCCGAGTACAGCGACGGGTCGCCGGAGCACAGCCGCACGGCGTCGAGGCCGCGCCGGTGCGCGTCGACGAGATGCGCGGTGATCTCGTCGAGGTCCAGGTGTTGCGTGTCGACCAGTTCGGCGTCGTCACGGCAGTGCGAGAGGGTGTCGGCATCGAGATAGGTACCGGCGTACAGCACGACCGGGACCTCGCGCAGCAAATTCACCGCTCGCAGTGTGAGCAGGTCGGCCGCTCCGGGTCCGGATCCTACGAAATGGACGGTCATCGTTCGCCTTTCACTGCGCTCCATTGCACGACCGGTCGCTGCGCACGCCAGCCGGTGAATGTTCCTATGGGATCTGCGTGTTCGACGGACAGACGGGTGAGTTCACCGCCGTGCGTCTTCCACCACTGCACCAGGACGGCCTCGGTCTCCAGCGTCACCGCGTGCGCGACGAGCCGACCGCCGGGAGGCAATGCGTCCCAACACGTGTCGATCACACCCTCGCGACTTCCTCCTCCGCCGACGAAGATCGCGTCGGGCACCGGGAGTCCGACGAGCGCGGCAGGTGCAGCACCTCGGACGATGCGCACGATCGACGGCACACCCAACGCGGCGGCATTGCGTTCGATCGCGCCGGCGCGCCGTTCATCCTTCTCGATCGCGAGAGTACGACAGCGCGGATCGGTTCGCGCCCATTCGATTCCGACGGACCCGGCTCCCGCACCTACGTCCCACAGCAACTCGCCCGGTCGCGGTGCGAGTGCGCACACCGCCGCGAGGCGTACGGTCCGCTTGCTGAGCTGCCCGTCGTGCTCGAACAGGGAGTCGTCGAGACCGGGCAGCACCGACAACCCGGCGGGGCCGTCGACCTCGACGCACATCAGACTCAGAGACCGGACGCCCGTATCGGTCAGATGGGCCGCCTTCGCATCGATCCGGGATTCGTCCGCAGCACCGAGATGCGACAACACCGCGACCCGTGAGTTCCCGAAACCGGCGGCCTCCAGGAGCGTCGCAACATCCGCGACACGTGCACCGTCGACGAGGACGACGAGTTTGCGTCCGCGCGTCAGAACTCTGCGCAGAGCATCGATCTCGCGACCCACGACGGTGATCGTCTCGCACTCCTCCGCGGACCAGCCCATGCGTGCACGAGCAAGTGCCACCGACGAGATCGCCGGGATCACCTCCACGGCGTCGCCTCCGAGGCGTCGGATCAGCGTGGTGCCGATCCCGGAGACCAGCGGATCACCGGATGCGAGCGCGACGACGTCCTTGCCGGCGTGCCGGTCGAGGAGGTCGTCGAGCCCGGACGGGAGCGGCGACGGCCACTCCTCGCGCACCGCTGTGCCGGCGGGAACCAGGTCGAGGTGGCGCCGACCGCCGAGCAGGACCTCGGCCGCGAGAATCCGATCCCGGACGGTGGACGGCACACCGGACCATCCGTCCGCCCCGATTCCGACAACGGTGATGCCTGTCGTCTGTCGTATCGGTCCCATGGCGGTGAACCATAGCCCACGCGCCATGGCCTAGACTCGGCCGTGGCAAGGCAATCGAAGGTGCCCCTCACGGGGATAATCGGGAAGCCGGTGAGAATCCGGCACAGGCCCGCTGCGGTGACCCGGGAGTCGTCGATCACGCGCATCCGCGCAGCCACTGGACCGTCCGGTCCGGGAAGGCGATCGCACGGCGTCCGACCGGGAAGTCCGAATACCGGCCTTCGAACAGCTTGCCGCGAAAAACATCCCAGCGGGAGCCTGTGGAGGTCGAAGTGCATGTGTATCCGTTCGGTGCGGTGGTCGGTTCCGACGACCTCGCGCTGGCCCTGACCCTGTGTGCGGTGTCGCCGACGATCGGCGGTGTGCTGGTGCGTGGCGAGAAGGGCACCGCGAAATCGACGACGGTGCGTGCCCACGCCGCACTGTTGCCGCCGGTCACCGTCGTGGACGAGTGCCGGTTCTCGTGCGATCCGGACGCCCCCGATCCGTCCTGCCCGGACGGCCCCCATCCGGCCGATACGGCCTCGCATATCCGGCCGGTTCGGCTGGTGGAACTGCCCGTCGGCGCGGCGGAGGATCGCGTCACGGGAGCGTTGCATCTCGGCAAGGCGCTGGCCGACCGCACGGCCGAATACGAGCCCGGTCTTCTGGCCCTGGCCCACCGCGGTGTGCTGTACGTCGACGAGGTCAATCTCCTGCACGACCACCTGGTCGACCTGCTGCTCGACGCCGCGGCGATGGGTCGCTCGACCGTCGAACGCGACGGGGTCTCCGTCGAGCACGCCTCCCGATTCGTACTGGTCGGGACGATGAATCCCGAGGAGGGTGAGCTTCGCCCGCAGTTGCTCGACCGCTTCGGACTCGCCGTGGACGTGGCCGCGCCGCGCGACCCGCACGTGCGCGCCGAGATCGTGCGGCGGCGGATGGCCTTCGACGCCGACCCGGCCGGGTTCACCGCGCGATGGGCGGATCGGGACGCAGAGTGGTCGCGGCGAGTCGCCTCCACCCGTGAACTCGTCCCGCAGGTCGCACTGAGCGACGACGCATTGGTCTCGATCGCCGAGGTGTGCGCGGCGTTCGACGTGGACGGCATGCGCGCCGACCTGGTCACCGCCCGCACGGCGATCGCACACGCGGCCTGGCACGACCGGCTCGAGGTGACACGCGAGGACATCGCGGCAGCGGCCCGACTCGCCCTGCCACACCGTCGACGCCGCAACCCCTTCGATGCCCCCACCAGCAGCGACGATCTGCTCGACGAACTTCTCGGTGGAGACGATCCGGATCCTGGCCCCGACGACGATCCCGGTGGTGGAGAGAGCGCACCCGACGACTCGGCGGCGGAGACGTCCTCCGGTTCGGGTGATCGGTCGTCCACCAGCCTGGCGTCGGCGACGGATCCTTTTCGCGCCAGGGTGTTCTCCGTCGATCGGGTCGGGCGCGGGGCGGCCGGTCGCCGGTCGCGGGCGGTCACCACGATCGGCCGTACCGTGGGCAGTCGCCGCGGCGACACCGGCCCGGTTCATCTGCCCGCCACGATCCGCGCGTCCGCCTTCACCGATCGGGATCTGCAGGTGCGCCGCAAGATCATCGAAGGCCGCGAGACCAATCTCGTCCTGCTCTGCGTCGACGCATCCGGGTCGATGGCAGCACGCAACCGGATGGTGCAGGTCAAGACCGCCGTCCTGTCGCTGCTGCTCGACGCCTACCGCCGTCGCGACACCGTCGGACTCGTGACCTTCCGCGGCACCGGCGCGACCGTCGCACTCCCGCCGACGAATTCGGTGGACGTGGCTGCCGCACGGCTGCGAGAACTTCCCGCCGGTGGGCGGACCCCGCTGGCGGAGGGGTTGATCGAAGCGGCCACCACCCTTCGGCGTCATTCCCTGCGGGATCCGCGTCGACGCGCCCTGCTCGTCGTGGTCACCGACGGTCGCGCCACCGCCGGACCGGACGCTGTGCAGCGCTCGCTCGACGCCGCGGACGTCATCGCTGCACAGGGAATCTCCTCCGTGGTGGTCGATTCCGAGACGGGCCGATTCCGGATGGGTCTCGCGGCCCGTCTCGCCGAACGCCTCGGCGCCGAGTATGTGCCCGTCGGTGAGGTCGATGCCGACGCTTTGACCGGAATCGTCCGGGAGAGGGCCGCCTGATGCCGAAGGGACAACCCACCGTCGTCCCCGCCGACGGTCTCACCACCCGGCAGCGCCGCAACCGGCCGCTGTTGATGATCAACACCGGCGACGGAAAAGGAAAGTCCACAGCCGCATTCGGCCTCGCACTGCGTGGCTGGAACCAGGGCTGGTCGGTCGCCGTCTTCCAGTTCGTCAAGTCCGCCAAGTGGCGACTCGGCGAGCAGACCGCCTTCGAAACCCTCGCCGATCTGCACGCCGAGCGCGGCACCGGGGGGCCGATCGAGTGGCACAAGATGGGTTCCGGCTGGTCGTGGTCGCGCAAGGAAGGCACCGAGGAGGACCATGCCGCCGATGCGCTCGCCGGGTGGCGTGAGATCCAGCGACGTCTCACCGCGGAGCAGCACGGCCTGTACGTACTGGACGAGTTCACCTATCCGATCGCCTGGGGCTGGGTCGACATCGACGAGGTCGTCGATACGCTGACCTCACGGCCGGGACACCAGCACGTCATGATCACGGGGCGGCGTGCGCACCCGAAACTCGTCGAGGTCGCCGACCTGGTGACGGAGATGACGAAGGTCAAACATCCGATGGATGCGGGACAGAAGGGCCAGCGAGGAATCGAGTGGTGAGAGTTCCACGCGTCGTCGTCGCCGCACCGGCATCCGGGCACGGGAAGACCACCGTCGCCACGGGCCTCATGGCGGCACTGCGTCGCGCCGGCCACATCGTGTCGGGGCACAAGATCGGTCCCGACTACATCGATCCCGGCTACCACTCGCTCGCCACCGGCCGACCGGGCCGCAACCTCGACCCGCACCTCGTCGGCGAGGACCTCGTCGCTCCTCTCTTCCTGCACGGCGCCGCCGGTGCGGACATCGCCGTGATCGAAGGGGTCATGGGGTTGTACGACGGGATGATCGGCACCGACGGGTACGCGTCCACCGCCCACACCGCGGCCCTGCTGTCCGCACCGGTGATCCTCGTCGTCGACGTCTCGCACGCCTCCCGGTCGATCGCGGCGATCGTGCACGGCATGGCGTCCTACGACCGCGGCACGCGGATCGCCGGTGTGATCCTGAACAAGGCCGGATCTCAGCGACATTCGGACGAGGTGATCCGCGCCCTCGAACCGACCGGCATCCCGGTGATCGGCGTGCTCGGTCGCGACGACGGCGTCACCGTTCCGTCGCGCCATCTCGGCCTGGTGCCCGCCCAGGAACGCGACGAAGCAATTGCGCAGGTGGATCGGCTCGCCGCGCGGATCGCCGAGCGCATCGATCTCACCGAGATCCTCGGTATCGCCTCGGCAGCACCCGACCTGCCGGCAACACCGTGGTCACCCGGCACGCCCACCGAGGACGGACCGGTGATCGCCGTCGCCGGAGGCCGCGCTTTCACCTTCCGCTACACCGAGACCGAGGAACTGCTGCGCGCACACGGATGCCGATCGGTGACCTTCGATCCCCTGCGCGACGAACGACTGCCCACCGGCACCGCGGGCATCTACCTCGGCGGCGGGTTCCCCGAGGTACATGCCGCCGACCTCGCCGCAAACCTCCCCCTGCGCGCGCATCTGCGTGCGGCGATCGCGGCGGGAGTTCCGACCGTCGCCGAGTGCGCCGGTCTGCTCTATCTGGGGCGCGAGGTCGACGGGCACGAGATGGTCGGCGCCTTCGACACTGTGGCACGGATGACCCCGCGCCTGACCCTCGGTTACCGCAACGCGATCGCACCGCAGGACACCCTGCTCGCCCCCGCCGGCACCCGCGTCACCGGTCACGAGTTCCACCGCACCGTGATCGATTCCGGCTCGTCTCCCGCGTGGCTGCTCGACGGCCGGCCGGACGGCATCGCCACCGCGAACGTGCACGCGTCGTACCTGCACACGCACTGGGCCGGACATCCCGATCTCGCGCGACGTTTCGCAGACACCGCACGGTCGGCGGATCCCGCCCCCGAACCCACCTCGGCATCTGCGCGTCGTCGAACACCCGAACCCGACCTGCACCATCACGGCGACCGCGACGCGACCGAGGGGCTGGTCGACCTCGCCGTCAACGTCTCGCGCCGACCGCGACCGGCATGGCTCGACGACGCCCTGCGTGCATCGCTGGACGATCTCGCCCGGTATCCCGACCCGAGCGATGCACGCGCCGCCCTCGCCGCTCGTCACGTCCGCGGCGTCGACGAGGTCCTCCCGACCGCCGGAGGTGCCGAGGCGTTCACATTGATCGCTCGGGCACGGGCGTGGCGGAAGCCGGTGGTGGTGCACCCGCAGTTCACCGAACCGGAGGCCGCACTGTTGGCCGCCGGACATCGTGTCACGCGGGTCGTGTTGCGCTGCGATGACGGGTTCGTCCTCGATCCGGGTGCGGTCCCGGAGGATGCCGACCTGGTCATCGTCGGCAATCCGACGAATCCCACCTCGGTCCTGCACCCGGCCGACACGCTCCTGGCACTGACCCGACCGGGACGGGTGGTCGTGGTCGACGAGGCGTTCATGGACGCCGTTCCCGGCGAAACCGAATCGTTGACGGGACAGCTCGTTCCGGGACTCGTGGTGCTGCGGTCGCTCACCAAGACGTGGGCGATCCCGGGTCTGCGCGCCGGATACGTGGTCGGCGACGCCGTAGTGCTCGCGGATTTCGCCGCGCAGCAACCACCCTGGTCGGTGTCCACTCCCGCAGGGGCCGCGATGATCGCGTGCGCATCCGGTGACGCAGTACGCGAGACCGAGGTGATCGCACAGGAGATCGCCGGCGACAGGAAGGTTCTCGTCGACGCCCTCACCGGACTCGGAATCCACGTGGTCTCCCCCGCGACAGCCCCGTTCGTGCTGGCGAAAACGCCAGAGGGAACGCGGGAGAGATTGCGGGAGAAGGGCTTCGCGCTGCGTCGCGGCGACACCTTCCCCGGCCTCGGTGACGACTGGGTACGGATCGCGGTGCGCGACGCGGCGACCACGGCAACGCTCGTCGAGGCGTGGAGAACGATCCTGTGAAGCACAGGGCACTCGGACTGGCGCTCGGCTACGCCGCCGACCAACTCGTCGGCGACCCGCAGCGGTGGCATCCCGTGAGCGGCTTCGGGAAGTTGGCGCGCGCCGCCGAGGGCCGGCTGTATGCCGACCACCGCGTTGCCGGGGTGGTGTTCACCTCGCTGCTGGTCGGCTCTGCCGGAGCGCTGGGATACGTCGCCGACCACGCGACCCGCGGTCGTCCGGTGCCGGCGGTGGCGGTCACGGCGCTGACCACCTGGACCGTGCTCGGCGGCCGCTCCCTCGGATTCGAGGCCCGGACGATCGACGCCCAACTCCGCGACGGCGATCTCGCCGCGGCGCGGCAACAGGTGACCCACCTGGTGGGCCGCGACCCGTCTCGGCTCGACGAGAACGGGATCGCGCGCGCCACGATCGAGTCGGTCGCCGAGAACACCTCCGACGCCGTCGTCGCCCCGCTGTGGTGGGGTGCGGTCCTCGGTCCGGCCGGCCTGCTCGGGTACCGCGCCGCGAACACCCTGGACGCGCGCGTCGGTCACCGCACGCCGCGGCTCGAACGGTTCGGCTGGGCCTCGGCCCGGTTCGACGACCTGCTCAATCTCGTCCCCGCTCGCCTCACCGCCCTGCTGGCTGTCGCACTCGGTGACGACGGCCGGGGCGCGGTCCGGGCGTGGCGCCGGGACGCCCGTCAGCATCCGAGTCCGAATGCCGGTCCGGTCGAAGCGGCGTTCGCCGGTGCTCTCGGGATCCGGCTCGGCGGCTCGAACGTCTATCACGGTGTGGTCGAGGATCGCGGCACGCTCGGCGACGGACCCGCGCCGGCCCCGGAAGATATCGGCCGTACCGCGCGACTCGCCTCCAAGGTCGGACTCGGAGCCGTGGCGACCGCCATCGCGGTCGCCCTCGTCCGTCGATAGCCTCCCCGATATTTCCCAGCCACGACGGGAATTCCGGCCGAGGGTGAAATTCCGGGGTGAATCCGTGTTCGTTCTGCCCGAAACGTAACTCCGGTTGCTGTACGCGACGAACATGGCGCACTGCGCCACGCCGAGTCGGTCGCGTCAACTCCGACAACACGTCGGCGTCCACGGCCGACAACCTGTCACGGAATGTCCCGCAGGTCCTCGATGCGATGGTCGAACTCCCCCTCGGTGTCGTCGACCGAGTCCTCGACGCGGCCGTTCTCGAGCGGCCGGTACACGAAGACGGTGTTCAGTCCGACTTCGCGGGCGGCCCGCAGATCGTAGGGATGCGACGCGACCATCGCGGCCCGGAAGGGATCGACGCCCAGATACCGGCAGGTGCGCTCGTACAGGAAACGTTCGGGTTTGAAGGCGCCGAACAGTTCGGCCGTGAGGATGGCATCGGCCTCGAGCTGCTGGTCGCGGAAGAGCGCGATCATCGTGGCCATGTCCGTATTGGACAGTGTCGCCACCACTGCCTGCGAACGGAGTTCGTTCAGCCCGGGCCGCACGTCCGGCCATGCCTCGAGGCGTTGCCAGGCCCGCGCCGTCTCGACGCGCACGTCCTTGGGAAGGTCGATCCCGAACTGCTCGCACACGTCGCCGAGTCCGTCGACGTAGGAGTCCTGCACGCGATACCACTTCTCCACCGACTGGTCGAGACGGAGGATGCGTTCGTAGTAGTCGCTCCTCCAGGCCCGCACCAGGTCGCCCACGGTCGCCGGATCGGCATCGGGTCCGAGCGCATGGGCCACCGCCCGGGTGACCGGGGTGTAGAAGTCCATCAGCGTGCCCTGCACGTCGAAGATGTACGCGTCGTATCGGCTCACGCCTTGGAGCATGCCCGATCGCGCCTGCCCGAAACTGCTTTCCCGAACCCGCACGCCGATGTGACCCGCGTCGCATACTGGGACCGAAGCGTCGCCGCGCTCCGGGGGTGCACCATGGACGACCTGGCGGAATTCCGTCACGATCTCGATCGCATCGAACACCGCGTCGCCGGTGAGGTGGTCGTCGGCCGCTCGCGGGTCCGGATCCTGGCCGGGTGCGTCGCGCTGCTGGTCATGGGTCTGCTGCTTCCCCAGGCCACTTCGGTGACGTCCCTGACGACCCTTCTGCGCTGGGACTCCGAGGCCGCAACCCTTCCCCTCCGTGTCTTCGACGTCTTCGTGGTGGTGTTCGGCATCCTCGTACCGCTCGTCGCATTGCTCCGCCGCCGGTGGGGTGCCGCAACGCTCGCGATGCTCGGTTCGGGGGCGGCGTCGATGGTGGGACTGTTCGCCGTCTGGTCACAGGCCGGGATGGTCGCCCACACCTCTCACGCACCGCACGTCGGCCTGTATCTGTGCTGGGGCGCGGTGATGGCATCCACCGCGGTGTGGTTACCCGTCGTGCTCTCCACCGCTCCCCTGCGCAGCGCCCCTCCGGTCACCTCCGGAGTTCTGACTCCCCGGAACGGTCGCTGACCGCACCGTTCGCCGCTCGACAGTGGCGCACGACACGCTTGCGGTGCAACACTGTAATCAGTGCAACGCGCACAGGTTGATCGGTGCGACACGCACCGGGTCGCGTCCCGAGGAGGACATCATGCGACATTCACACATCCACGGATTCGGACGACCGGGCGGCTGGCAACAGGCAGACGTCCCCGACGCGAGCGATGCCGCCGAGTGGTTCGCCGGCAGGCTCCCCGACGACTGGTTCACCGGACCGCCCGACATCGAGATCGACAGAGAGGAGATCTTCGTCGTCGGCCCCCTCGGGGTACCCGACGGCACGAGCGACACCGAGATCGACGGACGCATCGCTCGATTCCGCGAGACCACGCGCGCCGACCGGATGCGCATCGCCGACGAGGCCGAGGCCCGCTACGGCCGCAAGGTGGCCTGGGGCGTGACGGTCGGCGACCGGACCGACCTGTTCACCCACCTCGCCGTCCCGGTCATGACGCGACTGCGCCAACCCGAACGGAAGGTGCTCGACACCCTTGTCGACGCCGGTGTCGCGCGGTCCCGTTCGGACGCACTGAAGTGGACCGTCAGGCTCGTGGGGCAGCACTCGGAGCAGTGGCTCCGGGAACTGCGCGAAGCGATGAAGAAGGTCGACGATCTACGTTCCGAAGGTCCGCAGGTCTGACCTCCGCCACCCGGAGGACCCATTCCCGCGCTACCGTCACGGTCTCCACCGTGGCGACACCGCGGGGTGTGGGCGGGCGGCGTATGACGATCACGCGCACGCCCAGTTCATCGGCGGCGTCGAGTTTGCCGCGGGTGAGCGAACCACCCGAATCCTTCGTGACGAGGGTATCGATCCCGTTGTCGAGCAGCAGCTTCCGTTCGTCACTCGCCGTGTAGGGGCCGCGTCCGAGCAGCACCGACCAGCTCGGTGGCAGTTCGGTCGTCAGTGGATCGACGACGCGGACGAGCACGTCGTGCGCGGCGAGCGGTCCGACGAAGCGGTCGAGTGTCTGCCGTCCGGTGCTGAGGAAGATCCTCCGGCCGGTCGCGGCGACGTGCGCGGCGCCGTCGTGGTCGTCGACCCACGTCCACCGGCCGTGCGCGTCGTGCCAGCCCGGTCGTTGCAGGCGCACCAGTGGCACGTTCGCGGCGGCGCATGCCGCGGCGGCGTTCGCGCTGATGCCCGCGGCGAACGGATGGGTGGCGTCGACGACGGACCGGATACCGCGCTCGGTCAGGTACCGGACGAGACCGTCCGCTCCGCCGAACCCTCCGATGCGCACCGGACCGACGGGCAGGCGTGGATTGCGGACCCGGCCTGCCAGGGAGGATTCGAACGCGATGTCCGCGTCGTCCAATGCCGCGGCGAGGGAACGAGCTTCCCCCGTCCCACCGAGGATGAGGACCGTCACCGCAAGGTTCCCTTCAGCACGGGCAGGGTTCGCTCGTCGGAGAGCATGGTGAGCAGAGTGTCCATGTCGAGATGTTCGTCGACGAGGTCCGCGAGCGCATCGATGCGGACCTCGCGTGCGGCCGGGAAACTCACTTCCCCGGTGCGGATCTCGCGGCCCACCACCGCAGCGACCTCGCCTAACCACGCCCAGCGCAACGCGTCCCCTTCGAGGGCGCCGTGCCACATGGTGCCGAACACCGAACCCTCCCGGGTGCCACCGAGGAATTCGGTGCCACCGTCGACGGTGACGCGTCCGTGATGGATCTCGTATCCGGAGGCAGCCGCATCCAACGCTGACCCCCTCGGCAATCGGAGGACCTTCTCGTGTCCGAACTCGGTTCGGGACGGGAGCAACCCGAGACCCGCCGCGCTTGCGCCGGGAACACCCTCGACGCCGTGCGGGTCGTCGATGCGCGTGCCGAGCATCTGGAAGCCGCCGCAGATACCGAGGACCGGTCCACCTCGGCGGACGTGGTCGACGATCGCGGTGTCGAGTCCTCGCGAGCGCAGCCACGCGAGATCCGCGAGGGTCGCGCGTGTTCCGGGCACGATCACGACGTCGGCGCCGGCGAGCGCTCGCGGGTCGTCGACGAAGCGGACCCGCACGTCCGGTTCGAGGCACAACGCGTCGACATCGGTGAAGTTGCTGACCCGCGGCAGCATCACGACGGCGATGCTCAGTGCACCGTCACCATCGTGTGCGGGACGGGAGGTGAGGGCGAGTGAATCCTCCGAGTCGAGCCACAGGTCGCGTTGCCATGGCAGCACGCCGAGCACCGGGCGGCCGGTGAGTCGTTCGAGCGAGTCGAGTCCGGGCTTCAGGAGCGAGACGTCGCCGCGGAACTTGTTGATCACGAAGCCGCGGATCAACTGCTGATCCGCGGCGTCGAGCAGGGCCAGCGTCCCGTACATCGAGGCGAACACACCACCGCGGTCGATGTCGCCGACCACGACGGTCGGCATCGAACCATGTTGCGCCAGACCCATGTTCACATAGTCGTGGTCGCGCAGATTGATCTCGGCCGCGCTCCCGGCACCTTCGCACACCACCACGTCGAATCTACGCCGGAGGTCGTCGAAGGCACCGAATGCCGCGTCGGCGAGATGCTTTCGTCCACCGGCGAACTCACCCGCCTCCAGCGCTCCGGCCGGCCGCCCGAGAACCACGACGTGGCTGCGCCGGTCGTCGCCGGGCTTGAGCAGCACCGGGTTCATCGCGGCCTCGGGGATCGCACGGGCAGCCACTGCCTGGATCCACTGGGCGCGCCCGATCTCCGCGCCCTCGCTCGTCACCATCGAGTTGTTCGACATGTTCTGCGCCTTGAACGGCGCGACCTTCAGGCCGCGCCGCGCCAAGGATCGGCAGATCCCGGTGACGACCACGGATTTTCCTGCATCCGAGGTCGTTCCGGCGACGAGCAGACCCGAACCCATGCCGTCAGGCCGGGATCGTCACGCGACGGGACGCGCGTTCGGTGAGGTATGCGAAGACCACACCGAGCACCGCCCACAGGGTGAGCTGCACGGTGAACGACGCGACCCGGAACTCCCACAACAGCGTCGCGGGGAAGCCCTCCCCCACCTCGTCGATTTTCGGCAAGGCGAGATATCCGAGACCCACCACGACGAGGAAGGCGACCGCCGGGCCTGCGATGCGGACGGTGTGCAGATCCTGGGCGGCCAGCGCCTTCGCCACCGCGACGGCCACTGCGATCGCGACGAGTCCGAGAACGACCGAGGCGAGCCACAGCAGGGTGCGTTGATCGATCGTGTCGGGATCACCGACGGCCGGCGGATTCGCCGGATACTTCACGAACGGGACGGCCTCGACGGCGAGCCACGCTCCGGCCGCCCCGAACAATCCGAGCTTCCAGCCCGGCATGTCGGTGAGGCGACGCGCGAAGTGCAGCACCGACGCGTAGAGGGCGCCGAACGCGAGACCGGCGAGAGTCGTCGCGAGGAACAGTCCGGCCTTCTGCCCGGTACGGTCGACGAGCGCATCCTCGCCGTGACTGTGACCGTGGGATTCCCCGGTGGTCGCAGCGTGGTCGTGATCATGCGAATGCGCTTCGCCGACAGCTTCTTCGAGCGCGATCGCGGATTCGATGTGGGGTTCGCCGACGACGAAGGCGACACCGCCGGCGAGCAGACCCGCGACGAGTCCGGCGAGCAGGCCCCGCAGCAGCAGGTGGAGGTAGGTTCCGGGCATCGTGGTCCCCGTTCTCAATGGCACGGAAGACCGAGGAGGTGCCGGCCGTCGTGCATCAGTTCGTGCATGAACATGCCGGTGCGCGAGATCGCGCCCTGATCGAATCCGACCAGGTAGAGAACGAGAAAAGCCGCGACGATCACTGCGGCGAGAGCGACTGCGAGTGCGGCGGAGCCGAGCGACTCGTCGGGGGTATGGACAACAGCCATGACAATCCTCCTGGGATTTCGCGCCCCATTCGATTCCGTCATGTGCCGCGGGAGTTTTCTGGCTTCCGGAGATTTCGACATCTCCGGTTACAGTGGCGCGACCGCTCCGGCTTTCCACCGGATTGCCTACACCTCGGCACATCTTTACCGACGCACCTTCGCACCGCGCGTTGTGCGATGTCAAGCGGAGAGGACGTACCTGCCGTGACCCGATTGTTCGTCGTCGCACACGCTTCCACGCGTGCGACGGAACAGGCCCGATTTCCGTGCGACGAACCGATCTCCGATCGGGGCCGCCGCGAACTCGGACGCTTCGCGGTCCCGGTCGTCGACCGGTGGGTATGTGCACCCGAGCGACGCGCGGTCGACACGGTCCACGCCTTCGGTGCCCCCGCCGAGATCGACTCCGCGCTGCGCGAGCTCGACTACGGCAGGTGGTGCGGGGCGGCGATGGGCGATGTGCCCGAGGGCGAGCTGGCGATGTGGCTGACCGAGCCGGCGGCCGCACCGCACGGCGGCGAGTCCGTCGAGGACCTCATCCGCCGGGTCGGCACCTGGCTGGCGGCACAGGACGACGGCTACGAACGGGTCGGGGTGGTGACACACCCGGCGGTCGTGCGAGCGGCGACGGTGTGCGCTCTCGACGCTCCGGCGGCGTCGTTCCGGAGGGTCGACGTGGGACCGCTGGACGTCGTCCGGCTCTACGGCGGGCCGGGTCGGTGGACTTTGCGGCCGAACCGATTCGCGCGGTGAGCTACCAGGTGACGTCCTTCTCGCACTGCTTGCCGTCGACTGTCGACTCCACCTGGACGGTGGCGTGCTCGAGCCCGTGCGACGACAGCGCGGTGCGCGCCGAGTCGAGGATCCACTGCGGGTCGTGGTCGCTGACGAGATGCACGGTCGCGACGTCCATGCCGGTGGTCAGCGTCCACACGTGCAGGTCGTGCACGCCGCACACGCCGGGCAGCGCGAGCAGGTCGGTGCGCAGCAGGTCGACGTCGAGATGCGCCGGCGAGGTCTGGGTGAGGATGCGCAGCGACTCGGCGGCCAGTCGCAGGGCGCGCGGCACGACCCACAGGGAGATGAGCACACCGACGACGACGTCGGCCAGGCTCCAGCCGAAGATCATGACGAGTGCGCCCGCGATGAGGACGCCGACGGATCCGACGGCGTCGGCGAGCACCTCCATGTAGGCGCCGCGCACCGCGATGCTGTCCTTCGCGTCGGCCCGCAGCATGAGCATCACGACGATGTTGGCGGCCAGTCCCGCGAGGGCGGTGACGATCATGGGCAGGCCGGGAAGTTCGGGGGCGTCGCCGATGCGGTCGATCGCCTCGTAGAACACCCAGCCGGCGACGCCGAGCAGCAGCACCGCGTTGACCATCGCGGTGAGGACTTCGGCGCGATGCCAGCCGAAGGTGCGCGAGGCCGCGCTGCTCCCGCGTCGGGCGAGGATGAGGGCGACCATGCCCATGGACACCCCGACGACGTCGGTGAGCATGTGGCCCGCGTCGGCGAGCAGGGCGAGAGAACCGATCAGGAGACCGACGAACGCCTCCAGTACGAAGAACGCTCCGAGGATGCCCAGCGCGAAGGCCATGCGCCGGATGACGGCGCGCGTGGGACCGGCGCCCTGACCGTGACCGTGGCCGACGCCGTGTGAGTGCCCGTGACCCGAACCCATCGAACTCCCTCTCCGAACCTCGGGCCATCGTATGCACGAATGCGCATATGTTTCAACGGCTACGTGCCCGACGGGCTCGGAGGGCTTACTCGTCCGGGTCGTAGGCCGGATGTTCGACGGTGGGAGGAAGGGTCGCGATCGCGGTGATCCGCTTGAGTCCGGCGGTCTGCAGCAGGTCGACGATCAGCGACCTCATCTGCGCGAACACCACCGTGGCCGACACTCCTGCCCCGGCGATGAGTTCGGGATCCATCTTCTTGGCGATGCTGCGCAGCACACGTGCAGCCTCGGCCTGGTCGGGCTGCTCCCCCGGCTCCGCGAGAACCATCTCGCGGAGCACGTCCACCGCATCGGCCACCTCGGCGAACCGCTGCACGAGCCGCGGATCGAGGATCTCGTCGTCGCGGACGAGGGTCAGCGACCGGCGCGCGAGCACGCGAATGTTGCGCATCGCGTGATCGATCGGGTCGGCGGCAGCCGTCAGGACCGCGAGACGCTTGCGACTGTTCCAGTACAGCGGCGAGATCCGGCTGATCTCCCGACCGCCCTTGAGGTGGGTGCGCATCGAGTCGATCGCGGGCTGGGTGGCCCGCGCCTGCTTGAGGGCGTCCTCGATCGGTTTCGGGTTGTTCTCGACGAGCCCGGTCTCGACCTTCCTCAGGACCTCGCTCGCCGTGGCGAGGATCTCGGCGGCGTTGCGCCGGGCACGCCGCACCGGATGGGTGGGGATCATCGCGACGACCGCGATGCCCGTGAGACCCCCGACCAGGGCGTCGACCATCCGATCGGGCCCACCGGTGCCACCGGGTGGCAGCAGCGTCGCCACGAGCACCGCGGAGTTCCCGGCCTGCATCGCGAAGATCGGGCCGCTGTTCAACGCGACCGCCGTACTCATCGCGATGGTCACGACGAGCGCGATCTGCCACGGTCCGCTGCCGATCAGCGAGACGAGCAGGTCGCCCACGCCGATCCCGACGGTCACACCGCAGACGAGTTCGACGGAACGCCGCAATCGGGCGCCGAGACCGAGCCCGAGGGAGACGACTGCCGCGATGGGGGCGAAGAAGGGCTGTTGGTGCCCGACCAGATCCTTCGCGACCCACCACGCCAGGCCCGCCGCCAGCGCGCACTGCACGATCGGCAGCGCCGATGTGCGCAGCCGTTCGAACGAGTCGGTCAGGCGTTTACGAGCTCCCTGACGGGTGGGTCGACGCCGGGTCGCCGCGGACAGTCTGTTCAACACAGGCATGTACGGGCGTCTATTCGACGCCGAGTTCTTCCGCTGCCCGCGGGTCGCAGTCCTCGAGCAGGTCCAGGCAGCGGGCGTGCTCGTCCGACTCACCGATGGTTCGGGCTGCCCGGGCCAGGACGGCGACGCAACGCAGGAAACCGCGGTTGGGTTCGTGGCTGTAGGGCACGGGACCGAAACCCTTCCAGCCGTTGCGGCGCAGCTGGTCGAGACCACGGTGATATCCGGTACGTGCGTAGGCGTATGCCTGGATCGTCTCGCCACTGTCGAGTGCGGCCTCGGCGAGGTACGCCCAGGCGATCGAGGCGGTGGGATGGTCGGCTGCGACCTTCGCCGGGTCCTCGTTGTTCAGCAGGGCCGACTCCGCGTCGTCGTCGCCGGGGAGAAGGGTGGGCTGCGGTCCGAGAAGATCACCGAAAGACGTCATGGGGTCATTGTGCCCTTCCGTGGCGAAGGCTCGATAGAGTCCCCGGGTAACCGCAGGCCGTCGAGCGAGGTGCAGCACGTTGTCGGACCCGAAGAACGAAGAGTCACCCGAGCAGACTTCGACGACCCCTTCTGTCGAGACACCGGACGAGAGTGCGGAAAACGAACCCCCTGTCGAGCCGGCGGCGACCGACGAAGCAGCCGCGGAAGAAGCAGTATCCGAGGATGCAGTGCCCCAGGATGCAGTGCCCCAGGATGCAGCGTCCCAGGATGCAGTGCCCGAGGATGCAGTGCCCGAGGATGCAGTGGGCGCGGGAACCGAGAAGGCCGACGAGCCGGCGGAGCAGGTCTCCGAGAAACCTGAGGAGCCGACCACCGATGCGGCGTCCTCGGGTGAGGACGCGAGCAGCGATGAGCCGGAACAGGCTGCAGACGAGAGCGTCACCACGGACGAGACCGTGGCGCTTCCCGTCGTCGAACCCGAGACCGTCGAGTCCCGCCCGACCCCCGAATCCGAGCCCGCGCCCGATGTCACCGCCGATGCGCCCACGGTGCAGATCCCGGTCCGCAGCCACGTGCCGAAGGCGCCGCCGCAGCGCATCGCTCCGCGCCGTGAGGAACCGACGGTTCAGCCCGAGCCCGTCCGCGTCGCCGTCCAGCCCACGCCCACGCGCATCCCGCCGGCCCGCGACAAGAGCCGCGGTCGTCGGCTGATCGCTGCCGGAGCAGCGGCCGTGCTGGTGGTCGTGGCGATCGTCGCGGCCGGCGTGATCGTGTTCCTGAAGGACCGCGCCGACAACTCCCCCGAGAGCCGGATCCGCGCGAGCATCGACACCTTCGTCGGAGCACTCGAATCGGGCGACCTGGGGACTCTGCGGGAGTCGACCTGCGGAGCGCTCTCCGACTTCTACGAGACGGTCGATCCGGAGAACTTCCGCGACATCCACCGGCTCGCCGTCGAACAGGGCGAGATCCCGGTGGTGACGAGCGTCGATCGCATCCAGATCACCGAGGGCACCGCCATCGCGCAGGTCACCGCGCACACGGTGAACGATCCCGACGATGTCACCGACCGCACCTTCGACCTCACGCTCGACGGTGAGCAGTGGAAGGTCTGCAGCGAATAACGGGACGACAGCGACCACGAGTGTGCAGAAGTCGTCGTTCGCCCTCGGCGTGTCGCGACGATTTCTGCACACCGTAGGGACGACGAAGGGCGCCGACGAGAACGTCGGCGCCCTTCTGGTATCGGTGGGGCCTTACTTGGCCGAGACCGAGCGTCCCGCCGACTTGAGGTCGTTGCAGGCCTCGATGACACGCTGCGTCATGGACGCCTCGGCCTTCTTGAGGTAGCTGCGCGGGTCGTAGGCCTTCTTGTTGCCGACCTCGCCGTCGATCTTGAGCACACCGTCGTAGTTGGTGAACATGTGTGCCGCGATCGGGCGGGTGAACGCGTACTGCGTGTCGGTGTCGACGTTCATCTTCACGACGCCGTAGCTCAGCGCCTCGTCGATCTCCGACTTCAGCGAGCCCGAACCGCCGTGGAAGACGAGGTCGAACGGCTTCGAACCCTCGGGCAGACCCAGCTTCTTCGACGCGGCGGCCTGGCCCTCGGCGAGGACGGACGGCTTGAGCTTGACGTTGCCCGGCTTGTAGACGCCGTGGACGTTGCCGAAGGTAGCGGCGAGCAGGTACTGGCCCTTGTCGGCGCCGAGCGCGTCGACGGTCTTCTCGAAGTCCTCGACCGTGGTGTAGAGCTTGTCGTTGATGGCGTTCTCGACGCCGTCCTCTTCACCGCCGACGACGCCGATCTCGATCTCGAGGATGATCTTCGCGGCCTTGGCGGCAGCGAGGAGTTCCTGCGCGATCTCGAGGTTCTCGTCGATCGGGATGGCCGAGCCGTCCCACATGTGCGACTGGAACAGCGGGTTCTGTCCGTTGTTCACGCGCTCCTGCGAGATCGCGATGAGCGGGCGGACGAAGCCGTCGAGCTTGTCCTTCGGGCAGTGGTCGGTGTGCAGAGCGATCGTCACGTCGTACTTCTCGGCGACGACGTGGGCGAACTCGGCGAGTGCCACGGCGCCGGTGACCATGTCCTTCACACCCAGGCCCGAGCCGAACTCGGCGCCACCGGTCGAGAACTGGATGATGCCGTCGCTGCCGGCGTCCGCAAAGCCCTTGATGGCGGCGTTGATCGTTTCGGACGACGTGCAGTTGATCGCCGGGAACGCGAAGGAGTGCTCCTTCGCGCGGGCGATCATCTCGGCGTAGACCTCGGGAGTCGCGATAGGCACAGCGGCTGTCCTCCAGATGAGAGTCGATCGGCACCCCACCGGGATGTGGTGGGTGCCCGGTTGTCCTTGCAGTATGTCAAGTGACACGTCCGTTCGATACTCGGGCCGTCCGGGGTGGGTGTCGGGATTCGGGGGGAGGTGGACGCCGCCGGTACCCTGGATCGCGTGACTGTGTTCGAAGCCTCGGAGTCCGTGACCAATCTGGCCCTGCTACCGGGGTTTCTGGATCCTGTCAATCTACTCAATTCGTTCGGTACCTGGATGCTCATCGGGTTGCTGCTCGTGGTGTTCATCGAATCCGGTCTGCTGTTCCCGCTGCTGCCCGGCGACTCGCTGCTGTTCACCGCGGGCCTGATCGCGGCGGCCAAGTCGGCGGAGGTCGAACCGTTCGCCCCGTTGTGGGTGCTGATGGTGACGATCCCCATCGCGGCGGTCCTCGGCGACCAGGTCGGCTATCTCATCGGCGCGAAGGGCGGAACCAGGCTGTTCAAGCCGGACTCGAAGCTCTTCAAGCAGGCCTACATCGACGAAGCGCACCGCTTCTTCCTGCGCCACGGACCCGCGATGATCTTCCTGGCACGTTTCGTGCCGATCGTGCGCACCTACGCCCCGCTCGTCGCGGGCGCCGCGAAGATGCCCTACCGCGTGTTCATCACCTACAACATCATCGGCGGCATCGTGTGGGGCGCCGGCGTAACGCTGCTCGGCTACCTGCTGGGACAGATCAGCTTCATCGCCGACAACATCGACATCATCTTCCTGGGCATCGTGTTCGTCTCGGTGATCCCGATCATCACGGAGGTCGGCAAGCGCGTGCTCAACTCGCGTCGTGCGGCCAAGAACGGTGAGGCGCCGGCCGCCGAGGCCGCGACGATGCCGATCAACCGCATCGAGAGCACGTAGGAACGAACCTGGCACCACAGAAGGTGGCTTCCGCCCGTCGAACGAACGGGTCGGAATCCACCTTCTTCCGTTTCAGGACCGCGAGGCCGCGACAGCGTAGGCCGCTTCCATGAGCATCCACCCGCCGAGCTGCACCGACATGTCACGTTCGGCGACGGCCGACTCTCGGACGGTGCCGCCCGCGAACCGCGCGACCGAGGTGCCCAGGCCGGGTAGCCGCGCCTGCCGCGACCAGTCGCGGCCGAAGACCGGCAGCTCCTCGACCTGCAGCCGGTTCTCCCAGGCGGCCTCCGCCGACGCCAGCACGATCCGTGCCGCGACGTTGCGGGCGCGGATGTCGTCGCGGTCGACGACGGGCAGTGTCGTGGCGACCATCGCGAGGTAGCGGGCCAGGATCCCGTTGAACAGTCCCCCGTCGCCGCCTCCCCCGCCGGTGACGACGCTGCGCTCGGTGAGGTGATCGTCGACCGCGGCGACGAGCGCGTGGACCCTGCGGCGATGCCTGGGGTCGTCGAGTTGCAGGGCGAGCTCGGTCTCGAGGCCGAGCGTCACCCCCTGGCAGTAGCTGTAGATCGCGCGTTCGTGCACGCCATCACGGATACCGTCGAGGACGAGGCCCGTCTCGGGGTCGAGCAGCACGTCGTGGATCCAGTCGGCCATCTCCTCGGCGCGGTAGACCTTGCCGGTGCGGGCGAGCAGCAGCGCCGCCGGACCGTTCGCGGGGGCGTTGAAGAAGGTGTCCCGCCGGCGCCACGGGATGCCGCCGCCGCTCTCGGGTTGCCAGGCGTCGACGAGCTCGTCGACGAGGGTCGCGATCGCGCCGCGGTGGTCGACGTAGAGATGCCGTTCGGCCCGTTCGAGCGACAGGCCGAGCCACGCCATGTCGTCGTAGTAGTTGTTGGTCCAGCCGGTGAGGTTGCGGATGCGGTGGGTGCGTGCGAGCCGCACGACACGGCGCCGGCGGCGCGGGGTGGCGTCGCGCTCGGCGGCGTCGACGGCGGCGTCGATCAGGTGCGCCTGCCACCAGTAGTGCCAGGAGAGGAACAGTCGCTCACGTCGGACGGCGGGCCATCCGACCACCCCGAGCGCGGTGCCGGGCAGTGCCCAGAGACGACGGATGTGCCGAGACACGATCGCACCCTCCGCGGCGTCGGCCCGCTCCGACCACCGGGCGGCCTCGACTCCGTCCGAACGCTGTCCTGCTGCGGTGTTCATCACCCTCCACACTGCCCGACCGGCGGCCGCCCCGACGACGGTCCGCGCGACTTTCATCCCGGATTGCGGGGCAGGTGTTACCAGGCGTCCGAGAAATCGGCGTGCTGCCGGATCCACGCGTGCATTGCGATCCCCGCGGCGACACCCGCGTTGATGGACCGCGTGGAGCCGAACTGGGCGATGGAGACCGTCATCGAGGCGACGTTGCGGGCCGCTTCGGTGACGCCGGGACCCTCCTGCCCGAACAGCAGCAGGCAGCGGCGCGGCAGGGTCGCCGTCTCCAACCGGACCGAGCCGGGGGTGTTGTCCACCGCGACGATCTCGAGGTCCTGTTCGGCCGCCCACGCGACGAGCGCGTCGACATCCGAGTGGTGGAGCAGGTGCTGGTAGCGGTCGGTGACCATCGCTCCGCGCCGATTCCATCGGCGTCGCCCGACGATGTGCACGGTGCCCACGGCGAACGCGTTGGCGGTGCGAACGACCGTCCCGATGTTCGCGTCGTGGGCGAAGTTCTCGATGGCGACGTGCAGCGGGTGCCGGCGACGGTCGATGTCCGCGACGATCGCCTCGCGGGTCCAGTAGCGGTAGGCGTCGACGACGTTGCGCCGGTCGCCGTGGGCGAGCAGCTCGGGGTCGTAGCGCGGGTCGGTGGGCGGCTCGGTGCCGAACTCCTCGATCCACGGTCCGACGCCGTGCGGGTGCTCACCCCATTCGGTGGGGCCCGCCACGTTCTCGACGGCCGGTTCGGAATGCGTGTCGGTCACCGTCAGAACGTCTCGTTCGAACCTGCTGCGACACGGAAACCGTGGCCGGTGGCGTCGTTGGTGCAGGTCACGTCGGCTGCGGTAGTGGCGCACGTGTAGCCGAGCTGCGACAACGACGATCCCGGCGGCAGGACGGGGCTCGCCCCGTCGGGCGAGAGGTAGACCGGTCCGCCCGAGCACACGAACTCGCCTTCTCCGGAGTCCTGTACGCGGATGCCGAGTCCCCAGTTGACCATGCAGTCCTCGGGGCGCGGCGGGATCGGATCGGTCGGTCCTTCGCAGCCCGCCTCGGTGCGGGTGGGCAGCCGGACGATGCCGCATTCGAAGGTGCCGTCGGGGCTGCTGAAGTAGTACGACTCGTTGCGCTGGTACTCGACCTGCGCGAGCGGAGCCGGTTCCTCCGGGGAGGTCTCGGGCTCGGGAGCTGGTTCGGTCGTCGACGGGGTCGCCTCCTCGGTGGTGCTCGGAGCGACCGTCGTGGAGGGGGTCGTCGAGGCAGCCGCGGAGGTCGTCGTCGACGTCGCTCCGGAGTCGGCCTCCGGCCCGTCCGCGGAGCCTCCGCATCCTGCGACGAACAGTGCCACACCCGCGACGACTGCGACCGGCCACATCCGAATTCTCACGCAACACCCTTCCCGACGACGTGCGGGTGTCACTCTATCGAGCGGCGTCAGTGGCCGGTCAGGCGCCGGTTCACCAGGCGATTCATCCATCCGGGCGACACCTGGGCGAGCGTGGCGAGCACGGTCGCCTGCCGGCCCACGGGCCGATGCACCCGTCCCGAGCGCCGCGTGGGACGAGTCGCGTCGAACACCGCGCGGGCGACGTCGTCGGCGCCGAGGTTCACGCCCAGGGAGCGTCGCGAGCCGATGTCCATCCCGTCGACCATGTTCGTGTCGACGAACAGCGGCCACAACGCCTGCACTTTGATGTCATGGCGGGCCCACTCGAGTTCGAGTGCTTCGGTCAGGCCGCGCACCGCGAACTTGGTGGCGCTGTAGGTGGCGAGCTCGGGCTGTCCGTAGAGCGCCGACGCCGAGCACATGTTCACGATGTGTGCGCCGGGGGTGTCGCGGAGATACGGGAAGGCCGCGTGGCAGCCGAGGACGACACCGGTGACGTTGACGTCGACGAGCTGCCGGTGCCGGCTCGCCGGGGTGTCCTCGAACGGCCCGGACGACAGCAGCCCGGCGTTGTTGACGAGGACGTCGAGCCGGCCGTCGGTGCAGAACTCCTCGAGTACGCGGGTCCACGCGGAGGTGTCGGTGACGTCGAGGGCACCGGTGGCGATCTGCCCCGCGGTGACCGAGGCGCCTTCCTCGGCGAGGCTCGCGAGCCCCGCGGTGTCGATGTCGAAGGCGCCGACGCGGTAACCGTGACGGGCGAAGAGCAGGGCGGTGGAGCGGCCGATACCGGCGGCGGCTCCGGTGATCACCACGCTGGGAGCAGACATGGCATCACCCTAGTCACGGGCGGGAGCCGACGGCGCACAGCGGGGATAGGCTGGGATCGGAGGAGCTGTGAATCGTCGTATCGTTGCCACCGTCGCGTTCGTCACCGTGGGATATGTCGTCGTTCTCGCGTTGTGGATGCACCTGTTCCTGCCGATCTCCGAACCCGGCACCGAGGGCTTCCAGGTGGTCTTCCTCGTCTGCCTGTACGGCACCGTGCTCGGTCTGTCGATGGCGCTCGCGGGTCGCCGCTCGAAGGTCATGCGCCGTATCGAACGCGAAGGGTACGAGGGATGGGCGACCATCCGTTCCGCGACACCGCTCGATCTGACCTCGACCGGTCAGCTGACCCGGCTCGATCTCGAGCTCACGGTGCCCGGCTCGGAGTCCTATCGCGGCACGGTCGTCTACGAGGTCGACCGTCGCAACCTGCAGCGCTACGCGCCCGGGGAGGTCGTGAGCATCTGGGTGGACCCGCTCGACCGCGACCGGATCGTCCTCTATCCCTGACTGTTCCGGCTCGTGAGAGCAAGGAGCCCTTCCACGAGCAACAGCTGGGCCACGGTGTAGGTGGCGAGCACGAACCCTTCCGCTGCCGCGCGCATCTTCTCGTCCTTCAGGAGGGTGCGGCGCACCACGATCGATCCGTCGGACAGCGTGAAGATCAGGCCGCCGAGACCGAGCCGACTGCGCCTGTCGGCACCCGGCACGGCCAGCCCCGCGCGCACTCGCGCACCGGGTGCGAGGGCGGGGTCTCCGGCAAGGATCGCAGTGGTGGCGAGCAGGGCGCCGTATCCGGTCAGCGGCGCGGCCACCGAGGGGTTGCGGGCGGCGAGCAGACCGGCCGCACCGGCCAGGGCACCGGCACGCTGCACCGCGACCGGCTTCGCCACCCGCGCACCGCGCCGGACGAGGATGCTCGAGTAGGCGGTCTGCATGACACCGAAACAGGCTGCACCGCTCAGGATCCGGCGGTCCTCGTCGGAGCGGATCATGGCGATGTCACCGAGGGTGGCGGCTGCGAGACCTGCGACAAGCAGGGCGGTGTCGGCGCGATCGGTGTCGCGGGAGCGGCGCAGCACCCGCACGGCGAGCGCGGGTGCGATGAGCGGTTTGGCGATCTGCTGCAACTTCTCGTTCCCCGACACTCCCCCGACGACGGTGGCGGCCGAGGCCGCCGCGAACACCGCGTGCTCGACGCCCCACCTCTTGCGACTGAACCAACCCATGCGCGCACAGTACCCGGCTGCATCGATCGTCCCGCAAGCTTCAGCAGCGGCGCGCACCCCTGGACGCCGTGGCGCGCAGGAAGGTCGGCGCCGGCAGGTCGCGCTGCACAGCGGCGTCGGCGACGGCCTTCCGCACCGAGTCCACGCGGTCGTCCTCGCACAGCGCGATCGCCGACCCGCCGAAACCGCCGCCCACCATCCGGGCGCCGAGTGCACCGGCAGCGACGGCCGCGTCGACTGCGGTGTCGAGTTCGAGGCAGCTGACCTCGAAGTCGTCGCGCAACGAGCGGTGCGACGCATCGAGCAATGGTCCGAGATCCCGGATCCGCCCTGCCCGCAGCAACTCCGCAGCCTTCTGAACGCGGGCGATCTCGTCGATCACGTGCCGGGCGCGGCGACGTAGGACGGGATCGTCGATCAGGTCCGCCGACGAGGCGTCGCGCAAGCTCTCCACGCCGAGGGACCGGGTGGCGTCCTCGACCTCACGGCGACGCTGTCCGTACTGTCCGTCGGCGAGCTCGTGTCCGGTCCCGGTGTCGACGACCAGCACGGTCAGCCCGCGGGCTTCCGCGTCGAACGGGATGTGTTCGCTGCTGCCATCGGCGAAGTCGAGGAGCAGCGCGTGGCCCGGACGTGCGTGGAGGGCGATCCGCTGGTCGAGCCCACCGGTGGGGGCACCGGCGTAATCGTTCTCCGCGCGCACGCACGCCGCGGCGAGTCGATCACGGCCGTCGTCGCCGAGGGGCAGCCCGCACAGGTCGGCGAGCGCCACCGCGACCGACGTCTCGAGCGCCGCGGACGACGAGAGTCCCGCTCCGACGGGCACGTCCGACGCGACCGCGATGTCCGCACCGGTCAATCCCGGCGGGTCGAGCGTCCAGATCACGCCGGCGACGTAGGCGGCCCAGCCGTCGACGTGCCGGTCGCGCAGATCCAGGTCGACGCCGTCGAAACCGGAACTGCGCACGCGCAGTACATGATCGGAGCGCCGACGCACCGCGACGACGGTGATCTGCGGGATCGCCATCGGCAGACACAGACCCCCGGCGTAGTCGACGTGCTCGCCGATGAGATTGACGCGCCCGGGGGCGCACCAGCAGCCCTCGGGTTCGGTGCCGAACTCGGTCGCGAACAGTGCGCGGGCGGTCTCTGCGAGCGTCATGGCGCCACCTCACGCAGGCGTTCGGCGATCCGTTCGGGGGTGGTGTCGCTGATCCACGCGCCCATCGCGGATTCGGACCCTGCGAGATATTTCAGCTTGTCCGGGGCCCGCCGCAACGAGAAGATCTGGCAGAACAGCCGCATGTCCCCGCGAGGTGCACCGAGCGGCGCCTGGTGCCAGGCAGCGATGTAGGGGGCGCGGTCGACGCCGGGGAAGAACCGGTCGACGCGGCCGAGAAGGTCGCGCTGGACGGCGGCGAGTTCGTCGCGTTCGTGTTCGTCGAGGGCGGCGAGATCCGGGATGTCGCGGTGCGGGACGAGGTGCACCTCGACGGGCCAGCGTGCCGCGGCGGGGACATAGGCCGACCACGCGTCGCCGGAGACCACCAGTCGGGTGCCCGCGCGTCGTTCGGCGTCGAGGATGGCGCCCTGCAGCGACCTGCCGGTCCGCTGCCGATACTCACGGGCGCGGTCGAGCAGTGCGCGTGAGCGCGGTGGGACGAACGGGTAGGCGTAGATCTGCCCGTGTGGATGTTGCAGTGTCACACCGATTTCCACGCCACGATTCTCGAAGCAGAAGACCTGCTCGACATCCGGTTGCTTCGACAGCGCGGCGGTGCGGGCGGCGAGCGCATCGATGACGGTGCGCGCCCGCGGCACGGAGAGGTCGGCGAATCGGGCGTCGTGGTCGGGGGTGAACGCGACGACCTCGCAGCGGCCGGTCGCCGGTCGTCGCGGCCACAGACCTTCGTCGTCGACGAGATCCTCACCGGCCGACGGCGCCCCGAGCGACGGAAAACGGTTCTCGAACACGACGACGTCGTAGTCGTCGGCCGGGATCTCGGTACACACGTCCGCCCTGCTCGGGCACAGCGGGCAGTCGACGGCCGACGGCAGGAAGGTGCGGTCCATGCGGTGGGCCGCGAAGGTGACCCACTCCCCCGTCAGCGGGTCGCCGCGCATCTCGGAGGTCGCCGCGACCGGCGGCAGGTCGCGGCGGTCGTGGAGGTCGCGGGTCGCGGCACCGGAGACGAACGGCTCGGTGTCGTCGAAATAGATCAGTTCCCGGCCGTCCGCGAGATGCGTGACGGTCTGCCGGACCCGCGCCCCCACGCGGCTACTTGTCGTCCAGACCCAGGTCGGCGAGGCCGAGCAGGGAACGGTACTCGACGCCCTCGGCGGCGATGACCTCGTCGGCGCCGGTCGCGCGGTCGACGACGGTCGCGACACCCACGACGATCGCGCCGGCATCGCGCAGCGCCTTGACGGCGGTGAGCGGCGAGTTGCCGGTGGTGGTGGTGTCCTCGACGACGAGCACGCGCTTGCCGGTGACGTCCGGTCCCTCGATCTGCCGCTGCATGCCGTGGGCCTTGGCGGCCTTGCGGACGACGAAGGCGTCGATGGGCCGGCCGGGGGCGTGCATGACGGCGAGGGCGACGGGGTCGGCACCCATGGTCAGGCCTCCGACGGCGTCGAAGTCCCAATCGGAGACGAGTTCGCGCAGGAGCGTGCCGATGAGCGGGCCGGCCTTGTGGTGCAAGGTCGCGCGGCGCAGGTCGACGTAGTAGTCGGCTTCCTTACCGGACGACAGGGTCACGCGGCCGTGTACCACCGCCAGCTCGCGTACCAGTGCTGCCAGTTCGTCGCGGTCACTCATTGCGTCCTCACCCGTCGTTCGGCGGCGCGACGCCGGTGCGGTCGCGCTCGTGTCGGGGAACGAGCCTAGTCGCTGCGGGTCGCAGGTCAGGCAGCGACGGTGTCGGAGGTCGCCTCGGACTCCGACCGGACGTCGTTCTCGACAACCTCCGCATCGACGGTCTCGTGCCTGCGGGCCGGCTCGGATGCGGCGACGGGCGCGGGCGCCTCGAACAGCACGACAGGTCCGACGGCCGCGAGCTTCGCGAACAGCGAGGTGGGGAATCCGCCGACCGCGGTGTTCAGTGCGCCACCGAGGTCGTTGTGTACGCGGACGGCTCCGGCGATGCGCTGCTCGCGGGTCTGCAGTTCCCGGGCGACCCGGATGAACGGCCAGTGGTTGACCCCTCCGAGTCCACCGATCAGCTCGTGGAGCGTCGCCGACAGCGCGTTCTCCGCACCGGCGCGTTCGGTGAGACCCAGGCGCTGGTCGCGCACACCGATAGCGAGCGAGCGGGCGCCGACGACGGGCCGGATGCGCTCACGTTCTACACCGGCGCCGGCCGACGCCGCGATGAGCGCGGGCACGAGATCGTAGCGGTCGTCGAGTTCGTGGAGGAGCAAGCGCAGGCTCTCCCGGTGGCGTTGCTGCAACGTCCGAAGACGGCGCACGCCTGCGCGCAACCACAGCACCACCGCAACCACGACAGCAACACAGAGCACCACAGCCACAGACGTCACGCGCAGAAATGTACCGAGCGCACGAATCGCGTCGAAGACTGCACCCGGCGTGTCCTGCGCGGTGTATCCGTACCGTGATCTGGCAACGCCCGCCGTCAGTTCGTCCGTGGCGATCGGGTGCTGTCGCGGCCGCAGCCGATCAGGTCCGGCCGCGACCGTTGCCGAAGGTGTTGGTCAGCTTCCGCACGAGGTTCTGCGGCACCAGTCGTCCCGCCGTGGCGAGCACCTTGTACTGCAGCCCCGGAATGCTGCGGACCCTGCCCTTGTCGAGGTCGGCGAGCGAAGTGCGCACCACCTCGTCGACGTCGAGCCACATCAGGTTCGGGGTGGACGACATGTCGATCCCGGCACGCTGATGGAACTCGGTACGCACGAAGCCGGGGCACAGTGCCTGCACCCGCACGCCCGTGCCGGCGAGGCCACCGGCCAGCCCTTCGGTGAACGACACGACATAGGCCTTGCTGCCGGAGTAGGTGGAACCGCGACCGGGCAGCAGACCGGCCACGCTCGCGACGTTGACGATGTCGCCCCTGCCCGCCTCGATCATCGACGGGAGCGCGGCGCGGGTGAACGCGACGACCGAGGTGACGTTGACGTCGAGCTGCGCCTGCAGCAGGCCCGGATCGGCGGTCCAGAACTCGCCGGTCGTGCCGAAGCCGGCGTTGTTGACGAGCATCTCGACACCGCGACCGAGGCGTTCGACGACGAGATCGCGACCGTCGACGGCCGCCAGATCGGCGACGATGATCTCCGATGCCGCCCCGAACTTCTGCTTCAGCTCGGCGGCGAGTTCGTCGAGGGCGGGACGGGTGCGGGCGACGAGCACGAGGTCGTAACCGCGACTCGCGAGGGTGCGGGCGAAACCCGCACCGATTCCCGAGGTGGGTCCGGTCACGAGCGCGACGGGGCGGACGGAAGTCATGGCCGCCACACTAACGACACGCGACGCGCGCGACCACCTCCCGAGGATCTACCTCAGTGACAATTCTCGGCGTTTCGCCTCAGTGACAATTCTCGGCGTTCCGCCTCAGTGACAATCCTCGGCGTTCCGCCTCAGTGACGGGCGGAGGGCCGACCCGGATCCTGCGAACCCCGGTCCAGTTCCTCGGGTTCCACGACGGGCGGCAGCACGTGGAGGATGCCCGACAAACGCGCGACGGTCTCGATGGCCGAGTCCCATTCGCGTCCGGAGCTGCCGACGGGGATCGAGCCGAGCGTCCACTCGCCTTCGCTCCACAGCATCTGTACGTGGTCGGGGATGGACTCGGTGAACGCGACCATCCGCTGGTCGCACACGCGTCGCGCGATCTCGAGGTCGGTGGCGAAGACGATGCGCGGGCCGATCGAACCGAGCAGGTTCATGTCGGGGTCCTTCGGCGGCGGCGTCGACTTGAGCCGCAGATCGATGTCGACGTCGGAGCCGACCTTGCGCCGGACCGCGATGATCGTCGCGGTCTCCTCGATGTCGAACAGGACGAACTCCTCGCCGCGGCGAACCCCACGGACGATGTCGATCGCGCCGAGATATTCCTGCTTGGCGAGCGCCGCGCGGTGCCAGGTGGACGGCAGGTGGTCCTCGGCGGAGGTGTACTTGTAGCCCTGCGCTTTGGCCCAGATCTCCCGGATACGACCCGACTGTTCTCGCCGCGTCCGGTCGACGTAGAGCAGCGCGACCGCACCCAGCAGTGCGACCGCGGCCAGAGAGAACCACATGGCAGTCATCGTCGAGTCAGCCTAGCGGGTCAGCGGCCCGAACCACCGAAGGATGGGAGGGACGCGCTGACGACGGTCTCGGCGGTCATCCGACCCTGCTCGACGGCACTGCCGGTCGCCACGGCGGTCGCTCCGACCTCGAGGCTGTCGGCGGTGTCGCCGGTCAGGGTGATGATCTCGGTGTCGGGGGTGAGGACGACGGTGACCGTCGAACCACCGATGACGCCGAGGGTGATGCTGCCGCCGTCGTTAGCGGTGATCGTGCCCACGACCGCGCCCGCGTCGCCCATGACCTCGCCGAGTCCGCCGGGGATCCGGTCGAGCGGCAGTCCCGGTGTGGTCGGTTCGGGTGCCGGCGGGAGAGTCGCCGTCGGCGGGGGCGCGACGGTGGCCGGGGCGCGATCCGACGCGACCCGCGAGGTGGAGTCGTCGGGCCGGCTGAGCAGGAACCCGATGGTGCCGCCGAGCGCGATGAGGACCACCGCGGCGAGCGTGATCAGTCCCCAGCGCGGGCCGCGCGGCTTCCCGGCATCCGTGCCGGGCGCCGGACCCGTGGGTGGCTGCCCGGGGATTCCGTGCCCCCGCGTTCCTGGTCCCGGGTTCATCGCCGTCTGCGGGTTACCGGGGTCGTATCCGGGGAGCACCTGTGTGGGCTGATAGCCGTGCGGGGGCGGGTAGCCCGGCTGAGGCGGATACGGCTGTTGCGACGGAGAACCCTGTTGCGACGGAGAACCCTGTTGCGACGGAGGACCCTGCGGGGAGGGATAGGCCTGGGTGGGCTGGTACTCGCTCCCCTGCGCGCCCCACTGCTCGTAGCGGGTGTACGCGACCGTCGGGTTGGTGACCGGCCGCCCGTACGCCTCGGTCGCGTCGTCGGTGTGCAGCACGCGGGTCGCGTCGGGGTCCGTCCCGTTCGACGACTCGTCGAGTGCGTAGGCCCGTTCCTGCGGGGTGCGCGGATCCTGGGGATTCTTCATAGCGCCTTCCAGAGTAGGCGCGCGCGGCCCCGGCGGCTCCTGCCACCGAGGCCGCGCACGGGCGCCGTCAGGCGCTGATCACGAGGTGGTCGCCGTCCTCGCTGACGCCCACGTGGACGGTGTCTCCGTCCTTGATCTCACCGGCGAGCAGCTTCTTGGCGAGCTGGTCGCCGACCGCCTGCTGTATCAGGCGGCGCAACGGACGTGCACCGTACTGCGGGTCGTAGCCGCGCACCGCCAGCCAGAACCGCGCGGTGTTCGAGACGTCCAGTGTCAGTCGCCGCGCCGACATGCGGTCGGCGAACTGGTCGAGCTGGATGTCGACGATCTTCTCGAGCTGCTCCTCCGAGAGCGGGTCGAAGATCACGACGTCGTCGAGCCGGTTGATGAACTCCGGCTTGAACGCCGCCCGCACCGCCGCCATGATGTGCTCCCGATCGCCACCCGCACCGAGGTTCGATGTGAGGATCAGGATGGTGTTGCGGAAGTCGACCGTGCGGCCCTGGCCGTCGGTGAGACGACCGTCGTCGAGCACCTGCAGCAGCGTGTCGAAGACGTCCGGGTGTGCCTTCTCGACCTCGTCGAACAGCACCACCGTGTAGGGGCGACGCCGCACGGCCTCGGTCAGCTGACCGCCGGCCTCATAGCCGACGTAGCCCGGAGGCGCACCGACGAGGCGTGCCACCGAGTGCTTCTCGCTGTACTCGGACATGTCGATCCGCACCATGGCGCGTTCGTCGTCGAACAGGAAGTCGGCGAGCGCCTTCGCCAGCTCCGTCTTGCCGACACCGGTCGGGCCGAGGAACAGGAAGGACCCCGTCGGACGGTTCGGGTCGGCGACACCGGCACGTGCACGACGCACCGCGTCGGAGACGGCCTGCACCGCGACGTCCTGGCCGACGACCCGCTTGCGCAGTTCGTCCTCCATCCGCAGCAGCTTGGAGGTCTCGCCCTCGAGCATGCGGCCGGCGGGGATGCCGGTCCATGCCGCGACGACGTCGGCGACGTCGTCCGGGCCGACCTCCTCCTTGAGCATCAGGTCGCCACCGGCGGTGGTACCCGACGCGGCGGCGGCCGCCTCGAGCTTCTTCTCCAGCTCGGGGATGCGGCCGTAGCGCAGCTCGGCGGCCTTGCCGAGGTCGCCGTCGCGTTCGGCGCGTTCTTCCTCACCGCGCAGGGATTCGAGCTGTTCCTTGATCTCCCGCACGGAGTCGATCGCGGTCTTCTCGTTCTGCCAGCGCGTGGTGAGCTGGTTGAGCTTCTCCCGCTCGTCGGCGAGTTCGGCGCGCAGCTTCTCGAGGCGTTCCTTCGAGGCCTCGTCGCTCTCCTTCTGCAACGCCATCTCCTCGATCTCGAGGCGACGGACGACGCGTTCGACGGTGTCGATCTCCTCGGGACGCGAGTCGATCTCCATCCGCAGGCGCGAGGCTGCCTCGTCGACGAGGTCGATCGCCTTGTCGGGTAGGAAGCGCGAGGTGATGTACCGGTCGGACAGCGTCGCCGCCGCGACGAGCGCGGAGTCGGTGATGCGCACGCCGTGGTGCACCTCGTAGCGCTCCTTGAGGCCGCGCAGGATGCCGACGGTGTCCTCGACACTCGGCTCCCCCACCAGGACCTGCTGGAAACGACGTTCGAGGGCCGCGTCCTTCTCGATGTACTTGCGGTACTCGTCGAGGGTCGTGGCACCGACCAGCCGCAGCTCACCGCGGGCGAGCATCGGCTTGATCATGTTGCCGGCGTCCATCGCCGACTCGCCGGTCGCGCCGGCGCCGACGATGGTGTGGAGCTCGTCGATGAAGGTGATGATCTGCCCGGCCGATTCCTTGATCTCGTCGAGCACGGCCTTGAGGCGTTCCTCGAACTCGCCGCGGTACTTCGCGCCCGCGACCATCGAGCCGAGGTCGAGCGAGATGACGGTCTTGCCGCGCAGCGACTCGGGCACGTCCCCGGCGACGATGCGCTGGGCGAGGCCCTCGACGATGGCGGTCTTACCGACGCCTGGCTCACCGATGAGGACCGGGTTGTTCTTGGTCCTGCGGGAGAGCACCTGGACGACACGGCGGATCTCGTTGTCGCGACCGATGACCGGGTCGAGCTTGCCTTCACGCGCCCGCGCCGTCAGATCGGTGGAGTACTTCTCCAGGGCCTGATAGCTGGCCTCGGGATCGGCGGAGGTCACGCGGCGGTTGCCGCGGACGGTCGTGAAGGCGTCGCGCAGGGCGGCCGGCGTTGCGCCGTGCCCGGCGAGGAGCTTCGCGACATCGGAGTCGCCACCGGCGAGGCCGACGAGGACGTGCTCGGTGGAGACGAATTCGTCGGTGAGTTCGGTGGCGAGTTTCTGTGCCGCGGTCATGGCCGCGATCGCCTCACGCCCGAGCTGCGGTGTGGTGGTCGCCCCGCTGGTCTGCGGAAGACGACGGACGAGGTCCTCGGCTTCCCTGCGCACCGCGGCCGGGTCGACGCCCACCGCTTCGAGCAGCGGGCCGGCGATGCCGTCGGTCTGGTCGAGCAGTGCCACGAGCAGGTGTGCCGGACGGATCTCCGGGTTGCCCGCAGCGGACGCCGACTGAAGTGCAGCGGTGAGTGCGGCCTGGGTCTTGGTCGTCGGATTGAACGAGTCCACTGCGCGCCCCTTTCTTTCTCGGTGCACCCCACGCGCAGGCGAGTGCCCCATGTCGATTCTGCAGCCGATTCCCTGCCTCGGGCAGGTCTCGGTGATGTCGAATTCTTCAACGGATCATAAGTTGAGTTTGTTCCACTCAACTTTCCTGAGTGTAGTGATTCTGCTCACAAACCGCTCGCAGGTTGTGACGGACCCGGCGGTCAGTGGCCGGGCGCCCTGCAACCGACTACAGTGGCGGCGTTCGCGCAGCACGGATACAGGGAGGATGGCGTGGAGGCTTTCGCCATCGCCCGGGTTCAGCTCAGCTTCGCGTCGATCATCGCCACCCCCACCGGAGCCGAACGGTTCGCGACGGCGTTCTACAACGCCATGTGGAGCGAGTCCACCGGCATCCGCTCACTGTTCCCCGCCGGCATGGAGTCGATGCGACAGCGGTTCGCGACCGCGGTCGGCTGGGTCGTCGCCCGCCTCCACGAACCGGGCACCGTCGACAGGTTCCTCGCCCAGCTCGCGCGCGACCACCGTAAGTACGGGGTCGAGCCGCTGCACTACCGCGTCGCGGGCAACGCACTGCTCGCCGCGGTCCGCGAATGCACTCCCCTGATCCTGTGGACGGCCGCGCTCGAACGCACCTGGGCCGAGGTCGTCGACGGAGTCGTCGAGACGATGGCGACCGCCGCGGCCACCGACGACCTGCCTGCCTCGTGGGGGGCCACCGTCGTCGGCCACGAACGCGTGCTCCCCGATCTGGCCATCATCCGGCTCGAGGCCGACAGCTCGATCCCCTACTACGCGGGCCAGTACATGAGCGTGCAGATCCCGCAGCGCCCGCACATGTGGCGGTACCTGTCGGCAGCGATCCCGCCGAATCCGTACGGGCAGATCGAATTCCACGTTCGACGGGTCTCCACCGGATGGGTGAGCCCCGCGCTCGTCGGCGAGACCGCGGTCGGCGACCGGTGGACGATCGGCCCACCGCTCGGTGGCCTGCACGTCGACCGCGAGAGCGGCCGGGACGTGCTGATGATCGCGTCCGGCACCGGTCTCGCACCCATGCGCGCCCAGATCATGGAGATGGCGATGCGCGGCGACAACCCGCGCGTCCACCTGTTCTACGGGGGCAAGTATCCGTGCGACCTGTACGACCTCGAGACCCTGTGGCAGATCGCCACGACCAACCCGTGGCTGACCATCGTGCCGGTGCTCGAGGAGAAGGAGAACCCTTGGTGGCACCCGGTTCCCGCGAAGGAACCGCCCACCGGCCTCAACCGGCCGATGTACGGCAAGCTCGGTAAGGTCGCCGGGCAGTTCGGCACGTGGGCCGACCGTCAGATCCAGATCGCCGGGTCGCCGTCGATGATCCGCACGACGCTGTACGCGCTGTCGGCGGCAGGCACCCCGCGTCAGAACATCAGCTTCGACCCGCTCTGATCTGCTTGCGCAGCTTCCGTGCTGCGAGAACGTTCCGCGTCAGCGAGGTCGGGTTCGGTGGCACCCATCCCGCCTGCTTTGCCATTCCGAGGTCGTCGCGCACGGCCCAATGCTCGACGGTCTTGCCGTCGGCCACCCGCATCCAATGGGCCTGACGCACCGTGAAACTCTTTCCCGTCGGCGCGAACACCTGATCGACGCGGCCCTGCTCGTCGTAGGTGGCGAAGGGTCCTTCGTGTCGCGCCGACATGACGGTGTCGAGGACGACGAGATCGTCCTGCTCCACGACGTTCTTCACCTCGAACTTCAGATCTGCGAAGGCGTCACGCAACCACAGTGCAGTCGCGAAGAAACCGTCGGGTCCGTGGACTCTGGTGGGAGGCGGTTCACTCTTTGCTTCGCGATTGACCGCGTCCGCGGACAGCACCTCGCCGAAAACGCTGCGATCACCGTCGGCCATCATCATCAGAGCCCGCACGGCGAGAGATTTCTTCTCCTCGGATCCGAGTTCCGGGGTGGACGCCGGAGTGGAATGTTCGATCTTCACGGCACTTCTCCTGCCTGTGAAACGAGACGATCGACCCCCGGTTCGAGTATGAACCGGCCGGTCCAGAAGTCAACGCCGCAGGAGAAGGGAACGGTGGCTACATCCGCTGCGCCGCGACCGCCCGCGCGAAATCCGGATGCGCCTGCGAGATGACGAGTTCCGAACCGTCCTCGGCCACGGACATTCCCAGAGAGGCCCGCTTCGGCTCGAGCACCCGCAAGGCGACGTAGATCGGGAGGAACGACAGACCGAAGACACCGAGCAGCGCCAGACCGTAGATCTCGGGAGCGCCCTGCACGAGCGCGAACACCAGCGCGAGGAAGATGACGCCGAGGACCGTGCAGGTCGCGGCGGCGGCGATCTGCCAGCGCGTGCGGACGGCGACGCAGCGAGCACACACGGGCCAGTCCACCGCGGCGACCTGCACCGTGTAGGCGGCCTCGAGCGCCGAACCGAACCGGTTCGATCCCTGGCGGGGCTCCGATGCGTCGGCCGCGACCGTCACCCGGACACGTCCGGTCTCGGGCTCTCCGTGGCGCGGGCAGATCGGGGGGATGGGATCGATCGGTCGCATCGAACCGTCTCCGAGCGTGCTCGTCGCTCCCGAGCCCGGATATTCGACTGCCAACCGCACCTCGACCCGCTGGACGTCCCCGTTCACCATGCGAGGGAGTATGTCAGGCCGCACTCCCCGGTGAAAGCCGAGGATCTATCGGCCGCGTCGCCTCTCCGTCTCGGCCACGAAGTTCGGGTGGGCGTACGCGACAACGAGGGCCGACCCGTCGATCGGAGCCTCGAAACCCCACCAGCCCTGACGCATCTGTCTGACGAAGATCGCCGGGGTCGGAACGAGGAAGGTTCCGAACACGAGCAGCGACCACAGGGCCATGTACTCGCGGGCCCAGCCGAGGGCCGCCATCTGCACCGCGACGAGCAGGCAGACCAGTCCGCCCAGCATGCACAGCCACATCGCCCACCGTGTCAGCCGATCGATCCGGACGCACCGCGCACACATCGGTACATCGAACGCGATCACGTGTGGCTTGTGCTGCGCACGTGCACGCCACGTACTGGCCTTCGCCGCAGCTTCGGTACCGATGATGCGGATCTGCGCGCGACTGTGCCGGATCTTGCGATAGGTGGTGACCCAGGTGTGCACGCGCTCGACCTCCGGCACCCCGTGCACAGGACACACGGGTGGAAGCTCATCCTTCACCGTCAGCTGGACGGGTCGGCCCCCCAGTCGTGTCGGTATCGCATCGTCACGGTCCTGTGTCTCGAAACGCACATGCGCAAGACCATTTTTCGTGTTCCCCCCGGTTGTCACGTCGTGCACTGTAGCGGGCGTCGCAAACGCCGTTGCGATGGCCTACACTCTCGTCCGATCACGACTGGGGGATGTCTTGACACGATCGAATCTGTATGTGGACCCGGACGACCTGCGCGCTGCAACACATGATCTGCGCGATCTGGCCGACCAGGCGGATGGTGCACGCCGTTACGCCGATCGGTGGCTGACGCCTCCTGAGACCGGGGGACTGATCTACTTCGATGTCGTCGAACGGGTGCACACGGCCCGTGCCCGGCTGACGGCTCTCTACGACGAGCTGGGTGTGGCGATCGACCGAGCGGCGACGGCGATGACCGAATCCGCACGGACATACGAGGACACCGAACTGGGCACTTCGGCACAGTTCGAGCGCACCGGTCCGGACATCGGCTGGTGAGCGCTCGTCCGGACGATGCGCTCGTCGAACCCACCGCGTCCGATCCCATACCGGACCTGCTCGAACGCACCCTGGGGATGTACTACCTCTCCCCGAGCTTCTACGTCGCCGAACTCTGCAAGTTCGTGGTGGGCACGGATCCGTGGGTGTACGCGGCCCAGCACTGCGGTGGCGACTGGGAGTCGGTGCTGCGCACGAGCGATGGCGTGAACAGGCTGGCCACCTTCCACCGTGCGTACGCGACGGCCGTAGACGACGTCCACGGCACGGTTGCCCCGTGGGACGGATCGGCGGGCGGGGCCGCCGGTCGTTATCTCACCGATCTGCAGAACGCCCTCGACGAACAGGCCCGGGCCGTTCACGGGATCTCTGAGCAATTGGAGAAGATCGCCGTGTCGATGTACGAACTGAACCAAGCATTCGCCGAAATCCTCTCGGTCATAACCGATGCAGCCATCAGGGTTCTGATCAGGATCGCGGCGACGAGTATCGCCGCCGCAACCGGTGTCGGAGTTCTGGGCTCGGCGGCCATTGCAGCGTCCTCCGTAGTGGACCTGGTGATCATCAGCGACCAGTGGAGGAAGGCGATCGACGTCCACACCACAGTGTGGACGTCCATCCAGGGCCTCATCGGTGTGCTCACCGGAAATCTCGCGAAGATCGAGAACATCGAGATCCCCGGCCTCCCCGCAGTCTAGGCACCACGGTGCCGCACAGGAATCGAGAAGACATGGACGAATCCGAGATCGTCGTCGACGTCGCGCGCGGCGATGCCACCCTGTCCCGCGAGATCGTCACGTCATTGCGGTCGATCGCCGATGCCACGGGCGACCCGGCCTTCGCGAAGCTCGTCGAGCAGGTGACGTCGGGTGAGCTGGGGGTGCGGGAACTCGCCGGTACAGAAGTGTTCTCGTCGATGCTCGACCGTCTGGTCGCCCCGGTCTTCGAGTCGCTGAAGGAGACGACCTTCGAGGACCTCGTCGAGGAGCGTCCCGACCCTCAAATGTAACGCGGATCACACTCCTCGCGATGATCCATCATCAGCCACACACAGAGGAACGGACATGAGCAGGATTCACGTGTGGCTCGCGATGATCGTCGTCATCGCGGGGATCGGGCTGACGGGCCCGACCGCGTCGGCCGCAACGCCCTATTGCGGCATCCACTGGGGTTCGCTGGACAAGGTGAACCCGACGATGGTCGCCTCACCGTTCACCGCCGTGCGGGCAGGACGGCACGAGTGCTTCGACCGGATCGTCGTCGATCTCGCCGGGCCGGCCGCGGGTTACCGCGTCGGCTACGTCCCCGCCGTCCACGAGGACGGATCGGGGTTCGAGGTCCCGCTGCGCGGAGGCGCCTACCTCCAGGTGGTCGTCCTCGCGCCCGCCTACTACGTACCGGCGAACCGGCGCGAGGTCGTCGCCGTGAGCGGATACCGCACCCTGCGACAGGTGGCGTGGGCCAACAGTTTCGAAGGCCAGACCACCCTCGGTGTCGGGGTACGGGCCCGGCTGCCGTTCCGGGTGTTCACCCTCGACGGTCCCGGTAGCGGTTCACGGGTGGTGCTGGACGTCGCGCACCAGTGGTGAGGCAGGACAGCGGCATTCCGAATCCACGAGTCCTGGTGACAAACAACCGGCCCCGGCAACCACGACCGGTTGCCGGGACCGACCGCCACGCGAACGAGGTCAGCGATAGGACGCCCGCAGCGTCTTCTTGTCGAGCTTGCCCAGCGGCGTCAACGGCAGGGCGTCGAGGAAGTCGACCGATTTGGGGGCGTGCACCGAACCCTTTGCGGCACGCACCTTCTCGATCAGTTCCTCGACCGGCACCGACTGACCGTCGCGCAGCACGACACACGCCTTGACGGCCTCGCCCCACTTGGTATCCGGCACACCGACGACGGCCACGGACGCGACCGCCGGGTGCGACGAGATGACGTCCTCGATCTCGCGGGGGAAGACGTTGAAGCCGCCGGTGACGATCATGTCCTTCTTGCGGTCGACGATCGTCATGAAGCCGTTCTTGTCGGCGCGCGCGACGTCGCCGGTGTGCAGCCATCCGCCGCGCAGCGCCTCGGCGGTCTCCTCCGGCTTGTTCAGATAGCCCTTCATCACGAGCGGGCCGCGCACACAGATCTCGCCGAGTTCGCCCTGCGGCACCTCGTTCAGGTCGTCGTCGAGCAGGCGGACGTCGAGCCACGGCACGGGGCGGCCGCACGACGCGAGGCGGCTCGGATCGTCGGGGAGGTGTTCTTCCTTGCGCAGCACCGAGATGGTCATGCCGCATTCGGACTGGCCGTAGAACTGGAAGAAGACCGGGCCGAGCCGCTCGATCCCTTCGCGCAGGCGGGATGGCGACATCGCCGACGCGCCGTAGAACAGGGTCTCGAGGCTCGACAGGTCGCGGCCGTCGAAATCGGGATGGTCGAGCAGCATGTAGATCATCGTCGGCACGAGCATGGTCGCGTTGATGCGGTGCTTCTCGATCGTTTCGAGCACGAGCGCGGGATCGAAATGGGGCAGCACGTAGAGGCATCCGCCGCGCAGGAGCGTGGGGACGAAGAACGCCGCCCCGGCGTGCGAGAGCGGGGTGCACACGAGGAAGCGTGGCTGCTCGGGCCACTGCCACTCGGCCATCTGGATCTGGTTCAGGGCCGCTCCCGATCGGAACGAGCCCATGACACCCTTCGGTTTCCCGGTGGTGCCGCCGGTGTAGACGATGGATGAGGTGTCCTCGATGTCGACAGGTGCGGACACGAGCCGCTGCTCGGTGAACTGCTCGGACAGGGCGAGGATGTCGGTACCCACCGAGGACGGGCCGAGGGAGAACAGGTTCTTCAGGGTCGGCACCTGCTCGCGCAGCTCCGCGGCGCGTTCCTCGAAGTGGCGCGGATCGAAGATCAGGGTCTCGATCTCGGCGTCGGTCGCGATGTACAGGTGGTCGGAGAGCGAGCCCATCGGGTTCAGGGCCGTGTTGCGGCAGCCGGCGACCATCGTGGCGCCCATCGAGATGAGTACCTCGGGCCGGTTCTTGGACAGCATCGCCACCGCCGATCCCTGCCCGACCCCGACGGACGCGAGCGCCTGCTGGAACCGGCTGATGGCGGCACGCATCTCGGCTCCGGTGAGGACGACGTCACCGAGGTGCAGGGCGGGCCGGTCGGCGCTGCGGTCGAGCGCGGTGATGAGGAGATCGGGCGTGAATGCGGGGCGGTAGAGGTCGGCGTACTCCTCGGGCATGGTCGTCCTTCCGGTGTGCTGTGACGGTCCGTTGTGTGACGTCACCGGTCGGCGTTCTCCGCTGTGGTGACCATCACCTGCCGTTGGTCACGATAACCGCTCGAGGGCAAAAACTGAAACACGTTCCACTCTGCCTTTTCGGCGATTTCTCGCCTAGAGTCTTGGGCACGCCACAGCACACCACCGGGGGAACACGCATGCAGTCGGCCACGCCGTCACCGAGCGAGACCGAGACGGCAGTCACCGCAACCGTCGTCGAACATCATCGGCTCCGCCACGATCTCGCAGTCGTGCGTCTCGAATGCGACGACGCGATCGTCGATTTCCGCCCCGGCCAGTACGTCGACGTAGCCGTGCCGCAGCGCCCCACGCTGCCTCGTCGTCTCTCCCCTGCGCTGCCGCCGTCGCTGGACGGCAAGCTCGAGTTCCACGTGCGCACGGTCCCGGGCGGTTGGGTGAGCGGCGCGATCGTCGCCGAGACCCAGCCGGGCGACGTGTGGCAGCTCGGCGCGGCCCGCGGCGGCGACCTCCACATCGACGACACGGGCCGCATCGTCATCATGGTGGCCGGCGGTACGGGCCTCGCGCCGCTCCGGTCGTTGATCCTCGACACGGCGCGCCGGCCGGATCCGCCCCGCACCTTCCTGTTCACGGGCGCCCGCAACCCGCGCGACCTGTACGCCGCCGACATGCTCATGCTCCTGTCGGAGGCGCTGCCGTGGCTGACGGTGGTGCCGGTCGTGGAGACCCTCGAGATTCCCGACATTCCCGACCCCTGGTTCGATCGCATCGCGCCGCGCATCGACGAGTTCGGACCCGACCCCGACGAACTGCTCGAGGGCAGCGTCGACGAGGTCGTCACGTCCTACGGTGCGTTCGGCGACCACCAGGTGCTCGTGTGCGGCCCGGCGGCCATGGTGCGCACCACCGCTCAGCGGCTGATCGAGACCGGTACCCCGGTCGAGAACATCCGCTACGACCCGTACTGAGTGCCCCCGGCGCACCGGCCGGCACTCTACGAATCGGCCGCGGTTACCCAAGCACGGGCGACGACCCGCCCGACCTCATCGAGGTATCGGAGCGTCCGGTCGAGCCGGGCGGACGCCTCGTCCCGATCCTCGCGGGCCCGGAAGCTCAGCGGGTCGGTGGTGGGCGGCCCGAAGAACACGATGTCCACTTCGTCCACCGTCGAGACAGAGCCCGGTTCCCCAGAGGGACAGCACGGTAGGGAGGGACCGGACGTCCCCGTTCGTGATCGTCACGTACCCTCCCTACCTCTCGGATCGTTCGATCAGGCGACCGGTGCGTCCGACGATGCTGCGTCGCGTGCCGCGATGTACCCGAAGACCAGGCCCTGCCCGATCGTGGCGCCGGCACCGGGATAGCGGTGACCGAACGCGTTGGCCGCGGTGTTGCCGATGGCGTAGAGACCGGCGATCGGGGTGCCGTCCTCGCGCAGGACCCGAGCCCGTTCATCGGCTCGCACGCCACCGCAAGTGCCCAGATCGCTCAGGGTCATCTTCACGGCGTAGAGAGGTCCGTGCGTCAGTGGCCGCATGTTGGGGTTGGGCTGGATGGTGGGATCACCGTAGTAGCGGTCGTAGGCGCTGCTCCCACGGCCGAACTCGGAATCCGTTCCGGCTGCGGCATCGTCGTTGAACTTGCCGAAGGTCGCGGCGAAGTTCTCCACCGGCACGCCCATCGAGGCCGCGAGTTCTTCCGCGGTGGAGGCGCGGTGAGCGATACCCGCCTTGTACCAGGCCTCCGGCAGCGGCTGACGGGGGAACACCCCGGCCGCGAACACGTAGCTGTTGCGGTACTTCTGGTCGAAGACGATCCACATCGACTCGATCGGATCACCGGCGCGCTCCCGTTCGAGCACCAGCTGCCCGAAGGACATGTAATCAGACGACTCGTTCGTGAAGCGCCGACCGCTCTGATCGACGATGAACGAGCCGGGCAGCGAGCGCTCCGCGAGCATGACCAGCGGTGGCTTGCCCGGCCGGGTCGGTGCGACGGCGGGGAACCACCAGGCCTGATCCATGAGGTCCAGGTCGGCGCCGATCTCCTGGGCCGCCTTGATCGCATCGCCGGTATTGGTCTCGGCGCCGAGGCTCTCGTTGTCGAGCAGACGCTCGGACTGGAACTTGCGCCGCATCGCCATGTCGTGGTCGAAACCGCCTGCGGCGAGCACCACCCCGCGGCGCGCGGTCACCGTCACCTCACGCCCGTTCTGTTCGACGACCGCACCGGTAACCCGGTCCCCGTCGGTGAGCAGCCGCACCAGCGACGTCTCGGTCCACACAGGCACACCGGCCTCGAGCACACCAGCGAACAGGCCCGCGGCGATCGCCTGCCCACCGGCGACGTATTCACGCTTGACGGCGAGACCGGCGACCCCCTGTGCGAGCCGCTTGAAGATACGCGGAAAACCCTTGTGCGGCACGCGCAACATGAGGTTCATCCACTTGTAGTCGGCACCGGTGGTAGGCATCGGCAGGCTCGCCTCCATGAGGCCGGGACGCAGTCGACCCCGCTCCTCACCGAGGACCGACAGGTCCATGGGCAGGCACTCGCAGCTGCGGCCGACCGCCGAACCACCCGCCAGTTCGGGGTGATAGTCGGAGTAGCCCTCAGCCCAGAACAGCTTCATGGGGGTGGTGCGCTGGAGCATCTCGACGGTGGCGACACCGTTGTCGACGAAGGCCTCGCCCCGTTCGGCCGGCGCCGTGCCGTCGACGACCGTCCGCACGTAGGTGTGGCCGCGCTCGACGGTGTCGCCGCTTCCCGCCGCGGTGAGTACCGGATTGGCCGGCACCCAGAACGCACCGCCGGAACGGGCGGTCGATCCGCCGACGTAGGCCGACTTCTCCACGAGGAGCGCGGACAGTCCCGCCTCGTGCGCGGTGAGTGCGGCGGCCATGCCGGTACCGGACCCGATCACGAGCAGGTCGACGGTGGTGTCCTGGGCGGGTGCCACGGGCGGTACGGATGTCGGCGCCATCGACAGTCTCCTTCTCGTCGTTGTCTGCGGGACGCTAGGACAGTTGCTCAGGACGCGAAGCCGCTCGTCCCGGTCACCGGGAGATCCGGCCCGTCGACCAGGGCGCGCACCATCTTCCACACCTCCTGCCGCGCCGGCTCGCTGAGCGACAACGCGGGGAAGGTCAGGAATCCGTGGAACAGGCCGTCGAATCTGCGGTGCTGCACGGACACCCCGGCCGCGGCGAGACGGTCGGCGTAGTCGTCGCCGGACGAACACGGCGGATCGAGTTCGGCGGTGGCGACGACCGCCGAGGGCAGCCCGGCGAACGACTCGGCGCGGGTGGGGATCAGGCGGGGATCGTCGGTGCCGTCCGGTGCGTACTGCTCCCAGTACCACCGCATCGCCGCGGCGGCGTTGTAGTAGCCCACCCCGTACTTCCGGTACGACTCGGTGTCGAAGTCGTCGTCGATCACCGGATAGAACAACGCCTGACCGAGCACCGCCGGTCCGCCCCTGTCGCAGGTGGCGATCGCGACGGTCACGGCGAGGTTTCCACCGGCACTGTCGCCGGCAAGCACGATGCGCGCCGGGTCTCCCCCGTACGACGCGACGGTCGCGGCCGTCCGTTCGAGCGCGGCGTACAGGTCGTCGTGCGCGGCCGGGGCAGGGTGTTCGGGGGCGAGGCGGTAATCGACGGACACGACGACGGCCCCGACAGCCTCCGCCATCGACCGGCAGAACTCGTCGTGACTGTCGAGATCGCAGAAGACGAACCCTCCACCGTGCGCGAACACGACGACCGGGCGCGCGGCCTCGGAGGACTCGGGACGGTAGAGGCGCAACGCGAGGCCGCCTCCCGGTCCGTCGACGACGAGATCGTGTACCTCACTGGTCGTGTATCGGCGAGCGGGACCGGACGTGCTCCGCGAGCCCGTCCGAGCGCACACTCCTGACGGACCGATCGACGAAGGAGAGCGTATGACCGACGGATCGAACCGCATGCCGGCAGTACGCATCGGGATCACCAGCCCGGTCGTCACCCGGGTCCCCGGGGCCTCCGGCGACTGGGAGGCCGGCGCGGGCATCGAGGAACTGTCGCAGATCGCGGTCACCGCGGATCGGTCGGGATTCCACCACCTCACCTGCAGTGAACACGTCGCCGTACCGGCGCCCGTGGCCGCGACGCGCGGTGGGACGTACTGGGATCCGCTGGCGACCCTCGGCTTCCTGGCAGCGCGCACCGACCGGATCCGACTGGTCACCCAGGTTCTCGTCCTCGGCTACCACCATCCTCTGGAGATCGCGAAGCGCTACGGCACGCTCGACACGGTCAGCGGTGGACGCCTGACCCTCGGTCTCGGCGTCGGTTCGCTCGAGGAGGAGTTCGCGTTGCTCGAAGCCCCCTTCACTGATCGCGGCGCACGCGCCGACGATGCTCTCGCCGCCCTGCGCGCATCTCTATCGACACGCGAACCCTCCTATCACGGAGAGCATTTCGAGTACTCGGATGTGGTGGTCGATCCCTGCGCCGTGCAGCCGCGAGTTCCGTTATGGATCGGCGGCCGCACCCCGCGTTCGCTGCGACGCGCGTGCGAGTTCGGGGACGGCTGGGTACCTTTCGGGCTCCCCTTCGACGACGTGAAAACGATGCTCGCGAAGAGGCAGCCGCCGCCCGGCTTCGAGGTCGTGCTGTCGGTGACGCGGCTCGACCCGCTCGGTGACCCCGACGCGACGCGCAGACGACTCGGCCGCGCGATCGCAGCGGGCGCGACGATCGTCGGTGCCGGTGTGGACGCCGGATCCGCCGACCACTACTGCGACCAGCTCGTCGCCCTCGCCGACCTGTTCGGCAGGGAATTCGGCGATCTCGGGGTGGGGTGAGGTCGGCATCTCCCGCTGGCCGGGAGAACGGCGATGCGGTGCGCCAGCGGGTCGCTAGCCAGCGTCGGCGCGACACCTTTCGTCCCGCACCACACAGGAGCGACCGTGACCGTTTCCGACACCGACGCCCGCACTCAGCGCATCCGCACCACCGTGCACGCCTATCTCGATGCAGTGGCCGCAGGCGTGGCCGCCGACATCGCCGCCCTCTACGCCGACGACGCCACCCTCGAGGATCCTGCCGGAAGCGAGCCTCGCGTGGGCCGGGCAGCGATCGCCGAGTTCTACAAGGGTGTCGAGGCCACCGAGAACACCACCGAGTTGCTCACACTCCGGATCGCCGGGTCGACCGCGGCCTTCCACTTCCGTGTGGTCACGAAGGCGGGCGAGCAGACCTACGAGATCGAGCCCATCGACGTCATGACGTTCGACGACGAGGGACGCATCACCAGCATGCGGGCGGTCTGGGCTCCCAGCGACATGCGTGTTCGCTGACCGGTCGGCGGGACAGGGTTCGCACACTGTGTCGTCGGTGACGGACACTGGAACGAACGCCGATCGATTGGAGTTTCGATGACAGCGGAACACGCGGTACTGGATCCCCGACGGATCCGCGACGTGATGGGCAACTTCTGCACGGGTGTCACGGTGATCACCGCGCTCGACGGCGACGAACCGCTGGGATTCGCCTGTCAGTCGTTCGTGTCGGTCTCGCTGGACCCGCCGCTCATCTCGTTCTGTCCCGCCCGCACGTCGACGACCTGGCCGAAGATCCGGGAGGTCGGCACCCTGGCCGTCAACGTCCTGGCCGAGAGCCAGCGCACCCTGTGCGGTGCGTTCGCGGTGAGCGGCGGCAACAAGTTCCGCGGGGTGCGCTGGGAGCCGGGCGACAACGGCGCTCCGGCGATCGAGGGAGCCCTGGCGCGGGTCGAGGCAACCGTGGAGACCGAGTACGAGGCCGGCGACCACACGATCGTGCTGGCACGGGTCACGGGGCTGACGTCGCTGCACTCCCGCGGTCCGCTCCTGTTCTTCCAGGGCACCTACGGCGGTTTCGAACGGCGGTGACGCCGAACGACAGGTGAGGGAATAGACGGTCACCGGTCGAGGTTGCTCCGAAGGTGTGCCCGGCGGCCGATACCGGGCCCCGACGCGAAGGATTACCGGTGACCGTTCCCCTCTCCATCCTCGACCTCGCACACATCGGCAAGGGCGAGACCGCCCGTGAGAGCTTCGACGCCAGCGTGAAGATGGCCCAGCTCGCCGAGCAGTGGGGTTACCGGCGCATCTGGTACGCCGAACACCACAACATGCCGACGATCGCCTCGTCGGCGACGAGCGTGCTCATCGCGCACGTCGCTGCGCACACCTCGTCGATCCGTCTCGGCGCCGGCGGCATCATGCTGCCGAACCACTCGCCGCTGACCATCGCCGAACAGTTCGGAACTCTCGCCACGCTGCATCCCGGCCGCATCGACCTCGGTCTCGGCCGCGCCCCCGGCAGCGACCAGAAGACCATGCGGGCGCTGCGCCGCGACCCGACGTCGGCCGACAGTTTTCCGCAGGACGTCCTCGAACTGCAGGCCTACCTGAAGGGTGAGTCGCGGATCCCTGGAGTCGACGCGATCCCCGGTAGGGGCACCGATGTGCCGCTGTACATCCTGGGCTCGTCGCTGTTCGGCGCGAAACTCGCTGCTCTGCTCGGTCTTCCGTACGCCTTCGCGTCGCACTTCGCGCCGCAGGCCCTCGAGGACGCGGTGCGGCTGTACCGCCGCGAGTTCCAGCCCTCCCCCGACCACTCGGAGCCGTACGTCATCGCGGGTGTCGGTGTGATCGCCGCCGATACCGCCGAGGAGGCGCAGTCGCTGTTCGAGGCGACCAAGCGGGCGCGGGTCGTCCAGATGGTCGGACGCGGGCGCACGTTCAGCGAGGAGGAGATCGACATGCTGCTCGACTCCCCCGCCGGCATGCAGGTGCTCGAGATGCTTCGGTACACCGCCGTGGGTACGCCGCAGGAGGTGCGCGACTACCTCGACCGGTTCACCGAGCGCGCGCAGGCCGACGAGCTGATCGTCGTGTCGTCGGCTCCCGGACGCGACGCGTGGCTGCGTTCGCTGGAGCTTGTTGCGCAGGTCAGCGACCTGGTCCCGGCCTGATCGACGAGGGCTTACGCGTCAGGCTACCGGCGGGTACACTTCAGCGGCCGGCCAGGCACGGCTGAGAACCACGAGTCGTCAACCGCCAGGAGCACGATGAAGTACCGCACCCGCGCTGTCGCAGCGGCAGTTCTGACCGCTGCAGCGGCGATCACCGCACCCGCCACTGCGGCCGCCGATTCCCTGCCCACCGACGGGCCCACCATCACGCTGACGATCCGCAACGACACCGATGCGCCGATGGTGCTCACGTCGACCGAGAACCCTTACGGAACATGGGTGGACGAGCCGGCCACCGTGGTGCCGGCCCGCTCCACCGAGACGGTCTCGGCGAGCAGCGCCGACCGGCGCGGGTTCGGCATCCAGATCGACTACACGATGCCCGGCGACGCGACCGTGGCGCTCATGGCCAACAACTACGGCACGGGCGTCGCGAACGGCGACGGCACCCACATCGGCGGTGCCAACCGGCACGGCTTCGAGGTCGCGACCACTGTGGAGGACGGATATCCGTTCATGACAGCGGACTTCGCCGTCACCCGCCCCTGAGACGACGGACCGGGCCCGGAGGATACCTGCGTATCCTCCGGGCCCGGTTCGTATGTGCGTCGGCGTCCTGCCTCTGTGTGTCAGCGTCCCGCCGCGTCCATCACGGACAGGTGCGCGAACAGTGCGCTCGCGCCGATCGGATTGCCGCCGCCGGGGTAGACGGTGCCGCTCGGTGCGGCCATCGTGTTGCCCGCCGCGTACAGGCCGGGGATCGGAGCACCCTCGCTGTCGAGCACCCGCCCGACGGTGTCGGTCCGCAGACCGCCCTTGGTGCCGAGGTCGGAGACGCCGAACTGCGCCGCGTGGAAGGGGCCCTGTTCGATCGGGACCAGCGCGGACCTACCGCCGGTGAAGGCGAGATCGTAGGGCTCGTCCCCGCGGCCGAAGTCCTCGTCGACTCCCTTCGCGGCCAGGTCGTTCCACCGCGCGACGGTCGCCTTCAGGGATTCGGCTGGCACACCGATCTGCTCGGCGAGTTCCTCGAGGGTGTCGGCGGTCTTCCACAGTCCCGCGTCGACGTACTTCTCGGTTTCGACGAGCGGCACATTCGTCGCCCCGACCGGTGGGACCTCACCGTTCCGGTCGTCGTAGATCATCCAGAACGGCAACGTCATCTCGCCGCGCTCCATGCGGGCGATGACGTCGCGGCCCAGACGGTCGTAGGGTGCGTACTCGTTGGTGAACCGCGCACCGTCCTGGTCGACGAAGATGCCGCCCGTGAAGCACAGCGCGAACGCCGAACGTCCGTCCGGGTGGGTCAGTCCCGGCGACCACCAGGCCTGATCCATCAGGTCAACGTCGGCGCCGACGGCGATGCCCGCCTCGTGGGCCTTGCCGAGATTCGACCACGGGCCCATCGAGTCCCGCGCGGCGCCGGGCACCCCGTACTTGCTGCGCATCTCGTCGTTCCGATCGAAGCCACCGGCGGCGAGGACGACACCCTTGCGCGCGCGGATCGCCCGTCGCTCGCCGTCGTTCCCGACGACCGCGCCCACGACCACACCGTCCTCGACGATCAGTTCTTCGAGCGGGGTGTTCCGGTACAGCTCCACGTTCGGGTACTTGCGCAGGGCGATGAGGAATCGTCCGACGAGCGCGCGACCTCCGATGAGCATGTCGGGCAGGGGTTCGCCGTTGCGTTCGCGGCCGAGCGGGCCGCGGATCGACTCGTTGAGCTCGGGATCGGCGGCGATGGGCAGCGGCGACGGGACGATGTGACGTCCCTGGGCACGGGCCTTGGGCGCCTTGCCGAAGTAGTCGGGCCACGGGTAGACCATGAATTCGAGATCGTCGTCGGACTCGAGGTAGTCGATCAGCGGGGCGCCGCCGCGGACATACGCCTCCTGCAGTTCGCGCGGGGTGCGGTCGCCGACGACCGCGTGGTAGTAGGTCAGTGCGTCCTCGAGGGTGTCGTCGTCACCGGCACGCTGCAGGACCGCGTTGGTGGGGAACCAGACGCCGCCGCCCCCGGAGTACGCCGTGGTGCCGCCGAAGTACTCGGATGCCTCGACGAGGATTACCGACAGTCCTTCGCGCGCAGCGGTGTACGCACCGCAGCACCCTCCGGCTCCCGACCCCACCACGAGGACGTCGCATTCTTCCGCCCACTCCGCCATGACTGTTGCCTTCCGTCGACCGTTCGTGTGGAACACGCCACACTAGGCAGACGTCGAGGCTCCACAGGGCGATCGTCTCGCTGGGCGGGAGATTTTCGTTCTCGACCGATCCGGCGGATCAGTCGCGCTCGACCGCGGTGCGGTCAGTCGCGCTCGACCGCGGTGCGGTCAGTCGCGCTCGACCGCGGTGCGGTCAGTCCCGCCTGTTGCGCGGCTTCCACACGACGAGGGCGTTGCTGCGCGGAATGGGCACCAGATCGCCGCGTGTCGAACGCAACTGGGCGACCTCGGCGTTGAGTTCGGCGACGCGCTGCTGCAGTGCCTCGACCTGGTTGGTCAGCTCTATGATCCGTTTGATCCCGGCGAGGTTGACACCTTCGTCCTGGGAGAGGCGCTGCACTTCGCGCAGCAGTTCGACGTCGCGCGGCGAGTACCGGCGGCCGCCGCCGCTGGTGCGGTGCGGGGTGACGAGTCCGAGCCGGTCGTAGTTACGCAGCGTCTGCGCATGCATCCCGGCGAGTTCTGCTGCCACCGAGATGACGTAGACGCGCGCATCGGGATCCGGTGACAGATTCCGTGGCATTCTCGTCTCGCTCATCACGCACCTGCCCATCCCTCTCGAGGATCGAAACCGCTTGCCTCTTCTGCACGAAGATAGTTGTGCAGCGCTTCCGTCGCCTTCTCGTCGAGATTCTGCGGGATCGCGACCTTCACCGTGACGAGAAGGTCACCGGCGCCGCCCCCGCGCTTGGGGACGCCGCGTCCGCGGACCCGCAGGACCCGGCCGTCGGCCGTTCCCGGCGGAATCTTCAGCCCGACGCGGCCGTCGAGGGTCGGCACCGAGACGGTGCCGCCGAGGACGAGTTCGCCGTAGCTGACGGGCAGCACGAGGGTCAGATCGTCGCCCTCACGCCCGAACACGCGGTCGGGACGGACGTGCACCGTCACGAACAGGTCGCCGGACGGGGCGCCGCGCAGACCGGCCTCGCCCTGACCGGCGAGGCGGATGCGCGAACCGTCCTTGATGCCTGCGGGGACCCGCACGGTGATGGTGCGGGTGCGGTTCTGCACGCCGGTACCGCGGCAGTCGCTGCAGGGGTTGTCAATGATCGATCCGCTGCCCCGGCAGTCGTCGCACGGTTCCGAGAATCCGAAGGCGCCCTGGTTACGGGAGACCACACCGCTTCCGTTGCAGTTCGGACAGACCCGCGGGCTCGTTCCCGGCTGGGCACCGCTGCCGTGGCAGGTGGTGCACGGCGCCGGGCTGGTCATCCGCAGGGGAACCGTGACGCCCTGGACGGCATCGCGGAAGTCGAGCGTCGTCTCGGTCTCGACATCGGATCCGCGGCGTGGACGCGACCGGCCGGCGGTGGAAGCAGTGCCGCCACCGGCGCGGTTGAACAGGCCACCGAAGAGGTCGCCGAGCCCACCGTCGCCGCCACCGCCGAACAGGTCGCCGATGTCGAAGGTCGCTCCGGTACCACCGGAGAATCCGCCGGCGCCGGGACGGAAGCCACCCGGCATGCCGCCGGAGGCGAACAGGCGCCGGGTCTCGTCGTATTCCTTGCGCTTGGCGGGATCCGACAGGACGGCGTTGGCCTCGCTGACGGCCTTGAAGCGTTCCTCGGCCTTGGCGTCACCGGGGTTGGCGTCGGGATGCAGGTTCCGCGCCAGTTTCCGGTAGGCCTTCTTGATCTCGTCCTGCGTTGCGTCGGGGGAGACGCCCAGGTCCTTGTAGAAATCCTTCTCGATCCACTCCCGCTGGCTCACCGGGCGTCTCCTCCTCTCGCGTTTTCTTGTTCTTACTCTGTGCCCGGCTCCGCCGACCGCGCGTCACCCGGCGTGTCCGCCGGATCGCCGTCGGTGACCGTCACCATCGCGTGCCGCAGGATGCGGTCGCCGAAGCGGTAACCCTTGCGGAGCACCGTCCCGAGCACCGGGTGGTGACCGTCGCCTTCCATCTGGACGGCCTCGTGCAACTCGGGATCGAAGGCGTCGCCTTCCTCACCGAACGCGACGAGTCCGACACTGTCGAACACACCGGTCAACTTGCCGGACAGTGCCTTCAGCGGACCCGTCTCCAGGTCGCCGTGGGCGCGTGCCCGGTCGAGGTCGTCGAGGACGTCGAGGAACTTCGCCGCGACGGAGGCCTTGGCCTCCTCCGCGATCGCCGTGCGCTGCGCCTCGGCGCGGCGACGGTAGTTCGCGTACTCCGCGCTCACGCGCTGCAGGTCGGCGGTGCGCTCGGCGAGTTCCTTCGCCTCCTGCGACTGTCCTTCGGTCCGCTCGGCCTTCTCGGCGTCGCCCTCCGCAGGAACCGACTCGATCACCTCGCCCTCCTCGGCGCGCGGCTCCTCGGCGGGGTCGCGCACCTCGAAGGTCTCAGGGTCGATCCGTCGCTTGTCGGTGACGGTCACCGGTTCCTGCTCGGGCTTGTCGGCACTCACTTCTTCTCCGAATCGTTCGGCTCGTCGACGACCTCGGCGTCGACGACGTCGTCGGCACCTGCGGCCGCGCCGTCACCGGCAGCGGCACCCTCGGCGCCCTGCGCCTCGTAGATGGCCTGGCCGAGGGCCTGCGACTCGGTCGCAAGCTTCTCGACGGCGGCCTTGACCGCGTTGATGTCGGAGCCGGCGAGGGCGTCGTTGGCTTCCTTGATCGCAGCCTCGACCTTCTCCTTGACGTCGGCCGGGACCTTGTCCTCGTTCTCCTTGATGAACTTCTCGGTCTGGTGCACGAGCGACTCGGCCTGGTTGCGGACCTCGGCCTCCTCGCGACGCTTGCGGTCCTCCTCGGCGTGCGCCTCGGCGTCCTTGACCATCCGGTCGATCTCCTCCTGGGACAGGCCGGAGCCTTCCTGGATCTTGATCGTGTTCTCCTTGCCGGTGCCCTTGTCGCGGGCGGTGACGTGGACGATGCCGTTGGCGTCGATGTCGAAGGTCACCTCGATCTGCGGGACGCCACGCGGAGCCGGCGCGATGCCGCCGAGCTCGAACGAGCCGAGCAGCTTGTTGTGCGCCGCGATCTCACGCTCGCCCTGGAAGACCTGGATCTGCACCGACGGCTGGTTGTCGTCGGCGGTGGTGAAGGTCTCCGACCGCTTGGTGGGGATCGTGGTGTTGCGCTCGATGAGCTTGGTCATCACGCCGCCCTTGGTCTCGATACCCAGCGACAGCGGGGTGACGTCGAGCAGCAGCACGTCCTTGACCTCGCCCTTGAGGACGCCGGCCTGCAGGGCTGCACCCACGGCGACGACCTCGTCGGGGTTCACTCCCTTGTTGGGCTCGCGGCCACCGGTGAGCTCGCGCACCAGGTCGGTGACGGCGGGCATACGGGTCGAGCCGCCGACCAGCACGACGTGGTCGATGTCGCCGACGGAAATGCCGGCGTCCTTGACGACCTGCTGGAAGGGAGCGCGGGTGCGCTCGAGGAGGTCGCCGGTGATCTTCTGGAACTCCGAGCGGGTGAGCTGCTCGTCGAGGAACAGCGGGTTCTTGTCCGCGTCGACGGTGATGTACGGCAGGTTGATCGAGGTCGACTGCGAGGACGACAGCTCGATCTTGGCCTTCTCGGCAGCCTCACGCAGACGCTGCATGGCCATCTTGTCCTTGGTCAGGTCGACGCCGTGCTGTGCCTTGAACTTGTCGACGAGCCAGTTGACGATGCGCTCGTCCCAGTCGTCGCCACCGAGGTGGTTGTCACCGGAGGTCGCGCGGACCTCGACGACGCCGTCGCCGATCTCGAGGAGGGAGACGTCGAAGGTGCCGCCACCGAGGTCGAAGACCAGGATGGTCTGCTCCTTCTCGCCCTTGTCGAGACCGTAGGCGAGGGCAGCCGCGGTGGGCTCGTTGACGATGCGCAGGACGTTGAGACCGGCGATGGTGCCGGCTTCCTTCGTGGCCTGACGCTGGGCGTCGTTGAAGTACGCCGGGACGGTGATGACCGCGTCGGTGATGTCCTCACCGAGGTAGGCCTCCGCGTCGCGCTTGAGCTTCATCAGCGTGCGGGCGCTGATCTCCTGCGGCGTGTACTTCTTGTCGTCGATGGCCACGGTCCAGTCCGTGCCGATGTGGCGCTTGACCGAACGGATGGTGCGGTCGACGTTGGTGACCGCCTGGTTCTTGGCGGGCTGACCCACCAGAACCTCACCGTTCTTCGCGAATGCGACGACGGACGGGGTGGTGCGGGACCCCTCGGCGTTGGCGACCACAACGGGCTCGCCGCCTTCCAGAACGGAAACGACCGAGTTGGTGGTTCCGAGGTCGATGCCGACCGCACGAGCCATAATTTTCCTCCAATGTTCCTGCCGCGACGCGTGCGCGCCGCGAAAACGTTCCATGCCCGACCTGAGCCCGTTCGGCTCAGGTGAGCGCGGTCGACTCAAGCCTGCACCCGAGCGGCCCACGCCGTCAAGTGAAGTTGAGTCTTATGCGCTCAAGTTGTCTGACTCGTCCAACGGCAGGTCGTGGACTTTTGTTCCGAGGGTGGCGCACATCACTTCGATCGGTCGCATCTGCTCGATTCGGGGACCGATACCCGATGTCGACAACGCGCCACTGTCCGCACCGGTGCGCAAGGACGGGTTGTCCACAGGGACCCCGTCGATCCACAGGTGGTCGGGTCGAGGGCTTCGATGCTCCGGGTCCGTCGTCGCCGTACACGACCCTCGCTGCATGGACGAACCGAACTTCCTTCTGCGCTCCGACCTGCTGGCCGGCGGGACGACCTCGGACGAGATCCGTCAGGCCGTCCGCTCGGGACGGCTACGGAACGTCACACGCGGTGTGTACGTCGACGGTGGCGGGGACGTCGACCCGCTCACCCTGCACCATGCGCGCGTACTGGCGCGACGGGGACGGACCACCCCGGACGACGTCGTCAGCCATGTCTCCGCTGCAGTGCTGCACGGCCTGCCTCTCTGGAACGTCGACCTCTCCCCCGTCCACATCAGCCGCGACCGGTCGAGTGGACGTCGCACCCCGACCCTCCATGTACACAAGTGCGCCTACCAGCCCGAGGAGGTCTGCGTCGTCTCGGGTCTGCGCACCACGACCGTCGCGCAGACCGTTGTCGACCTGGCACGAACGCTTTCGGCAGACTCGGCGGTGATCGCCGGCGACGCGGCGCTGCGGGCGCATCCCGATATCGCACCCCTGCTCCTCGATGCGCTGGCATCGTCCGGCATGCGGCACGGGATCGCCGCTGCCCGGCGGACCGTTGCTTTCCTCGACGGTCGCAGCGAAAGTCCCGGCGAGTCGCTCAGCCGATTACGGATCCGGTCGGCGGGGTTACCGGCGCCGAAGCTGCAGCACGAGCTGCGGACCCCTTCCGGAGCATTCGTCGCTCGTCCCGACTTCCTCTGGGAGGACGAAGGCGTGGTCGGGGAATTCGACGGAAGGAGCAAGTACGGTTCGGACGAGCCCGGCGCGACGGCCGAGACCGTCCATCGCGAGAAGCTGCGGGAGGATGCGATCCGGGCACTGGGCTTCGAGGTCGTGCGATGGACGTGGGCGGATCTGTTCCGCTTCGAGGCCGTCCACGCCCGCCTGGTTCGCGCCGCCGGCAGAGCCCGCCGACGGTAGGTGCACCACACGGGGACGGATGCTCGATGACGACATCGAGCATCCGTCCCTGTGCTTACGTAGATCGCGCCTCGTTCGCCTTCGTGATGAACTCGATGTGTTCGCGACTCGGCCCGCAGAACTCCTGCTCGATCTGCTGCGCGTTGTCCTCGTGCATGCGGTAGAGGCTGTCGCGTAGGCCCTCGTCGCCGCCGTGGAACTGCTCGAGCAGATCCATCCATTGCCGTGCCATCTCCTGGGCCTCCGAACAGGCCGGATCCATCCCCGAACTCAGCGCAGCGTCGACACGCGGGATGAGTTCCTGCCACGACGTCTCTGCCGCCGTGATGACGTCGTCGCCCAGCATCGCGCGTCGTTCCGCGAGGTCTGCGATCTGTCCCTTGTCGAAATACCTTTCGAACATGTCGTCCACTTCGATCACTCCTCGGATCACCTGAAGGAAGTCGGCGACCGATGCATCCGGCGACGTTCGGACCGTGCGGGAGAGCATCTCGACCTGCGCACGCAGCGTGCGGGTCGCCGCGAGCTGATCGTCCAGGTAGGCACGGTGCGCGTCGAGGATCTCCGACAGCGAGGTGTCGCCGTCGGTGACCGTGGCGATCGCGTCCAGTGACAGCCCGAGCTGACGCAGCGCCAGCACCTGGTACAGCCTCTCGACGTCCGACTCCTCGTACAGCCGATGGCCCGACGCCGTCCGACCCGACGGCCGCACGAGGCCTATGTCGTCGTAGTGATGCAGGGTCCGCACGGTCAGGCCTGTCTCCGCTGCGAGACGCCCCACCTTCCAGTGCTGTCCGGAACGTGTCTGCTGCCCGGAACCAGTCGCCGGCATCGTCCACCCACTTCCACCGGCACTCCGTGCGCCGGCACGATCGACGTTATGACCTCACGTTACGTGAGGTGCAAGCCGAATCGTTCGGCTACAGCTCACATCTGTCGGCCGGCTCCTGCGACCAGCCCTTCCGCACTGCGCGCTGCCACCGCTGCGGCTTTCGCAGTGAACGGATCGAGCAGCGGATGTTCGGCGCGGGATCGCCAGTGCCGCACCGCATCGACGGCCGCAGCGCGGATCTCGGCAGGTGACGCGTCGTCGGCGAGACCGAGGCGCCGGGTGGCGCCGATCCCGGATCCACCGACCACGCGCTGCAGCGCCTGGACCTCCTCGTCGGGCAGTGACACCGACGACGACCGCAGTCTGCCCAGCAGGCGGAGTTCGGCGAAGCCGTGGTCGTCGGCCAGTTCGCGTCGCACGGCTCCCAGCAGCTCGTGGTCGCCGCACGCGTGCAACACCCGCTCGAGCGCCAGCAGCGCCGAATGGGTCTTGAGCTGATCGGCACGCTGACCGAACTGCACGTCGATGACCTGACGCAGCTCGTCGAGCCCGCTGCGCGCGACGAGTTCGGCGGCGAGGGACGGTGAATCGCGCGCGCCGAGCTGCACGAGCAGCACTGCGGTGCGGATGCCGAACAGACCGAACCGGTCGACGAGACGCGCCCGCATCCCGGGGTCGACGGGCAGGTCGACGTCGGGCCGCGCGAAACGGTCGGCCGACAGCATCGCGACCTGCAGTTGTTCCACCGGCACCTGTGCGAGCGCCTCGAAGGCCGCGAACTCGTTCTGCCGCAGGGTCCGTGCGGCGAGGGCGAGCAACCCGGCGACCGGCACGACCGCCTGGCACAGTCCGGTGCGTTCGAGTTCGTCGGTGAACCTCGCCGCGACCTGCTTCGCCGACATCATCGCGTCGGCACGACCCGCACCGACCTCGTCGGCGCGCGATACCACCCCGACGATGCCGAGCGGTCCCGATCCCCCGCCGACGTGCCGGCCGATCCGTTCGAGGAACTCGACGTCGGCGGCTCCGAGCGAACGCATCAGGTAGACGACGGCGTCGGCACCGGAGGCCGATTCCTCCGGGGTGAGCAGCGCCAGGGTCCGCGCCGACACGTCCTGCGACAACGACGACGTGCCCGGGGTGTCGATGATGGTGGTCTGCGCCAGCGCGCTGGCCGGCCATTCGACGTCGATGAAGTCGACGCGGTCGGCGGTGAGTTCGCCGAGGTCGAAGGTCAAACGGCCGTCGGGACGCTGCACGGGCACCGGCATGCGGCGGTTCCCGTCGTACCAGGCGTTCACCGTCGGCACGGGTCCGTTGCGGTACCAGGTGACGACGCGCGTGCACTCCGTCGCGTCGGTGGGCGCGATGTCCTGTCCTACAAGCGCATTGAGTAGGGTCGACTTGCCGGCCTTGAGCGATCCGGCGAGCGCGATCCGCAACGGCTGATCGAGTCGCGCGGCGCAGTGGTCGAGCCGGTCCGCGACGGCCGGGTTCCCGCCGTACGACGCGCGTGCCCGGTCGAGCAGGTCGCGGGCGCGCGAGAGAGTCGGGGTCACGCCGACACTCCCGCGAGTTCCGCGGCGCGCTCGCGCAATCGGCCCAGTTCCGCGACCTGCGTGTCGAGTTCACCGATCCGACGGCGGCGTTCCTGTTCCTGCACGGTCGCGGCCTGGCGGGCCGCTTCGAGCGACTCGTCGAGCGAACGTAGTGTCTGCTCTGCGATCTCGGTGAAGTGATCGCGCAACTGACGCTGGATGAGCCGGAGCCGGTCCTTCGATTCCTTGCCGACCTGGAAGCTCACGTCGTCGGTGAAGGCGCGGATCGCGCTCTTCGCGTCGACGCGGCGCTTGGCGAGCCGCACCTGCTTGTCGTCGCGATACGCCTTGGTACCCAGGACGACTCCGGCTCCCACCGAGATCGGGTTCACGAGCGCCATCCCCATCAGGGTGGTGACGAGACCGAACATCAGCACGCCACCGTAAGAACCCTTCATGCCGACGAGTACCTTCTGACCGATACCGATCCGGCCCGATTCGAGATCGGACAGGTTCTCGACGGGCTCGAGCAGTCTCGACAGGTCGCCGAGATGCAACGACGGCAAGGAGTCGTCGTCGAGTGCGAAGTGCTCGGCGACCTTGCCTGCGAGCGCCTCGGCGCGTTCGTGCGCCCACACGAAGTTGTCACCGACGGATTCGGCGACCTGTTCGGCGAGCCACTGCCCCAGCCGCGGCCATTCCTTGCCCGGATCACAGTCGTCCACGGACGCTTCGGCGTCGCGGGTCACCGTGCGCAGCCGGTCGCGCAGGTCGTGGTCGATGTCGGCCGCGAGATCGGCGATGCCGTCCGACAACGTGATCTGCCACCGCGCCGCCCGCGTCCGCAATGCCTCGGTCGCGGCGCGTGCCCGGTGCAGGTCCTCGATCGCGGCGTTCCCGGAGTCGGGGTCGCGCAGGGCGGCGAGTTCGCTCTCGCATCCGAGCGCGAGATGGTCGACGACGGTCTTCACGTCGTGCGCCACCGACAGTCGGGCCGAGTCGGCGTTGCGCGCGACCACCTGTTCGCGCAGGAAGTCGTAGATCGCGTCGAAGCCGGATTCCTGCTGCAGCGAGGCGTCTTCGGTGCGCAGGGCGTACTCGCGCAGCAGGGACGAGACGGGCAGCAGCGGCAGGTCGATCCCCGCTCGCTGCAGGTGTTCGCGGTCGGCGTCGACGATCGCGCGCCAGTGCGGATACACGTCCGTCTTGGTGACGAGCACCGCCGACGCCGGGCACAACGTCTGCACCTGTCGCAGGAACGACATCTCCGGTGCGGTGAACTCCTGACTCGCATCCGAGACGACGAAGACCGCATCCGCGGTGGCCAGGAGCGTCAATGTGGCTGCTGTGTGCGGATTTCCGTGGCCTCCCACACCCGGGGTGTCGACGAACACGAGTCCGTCGGCGAGCAGCGGACTCGGCACACTCACCTCGAGCCGGTCGACGTCCCGGCCGGCGCTGCGCGGCGCGACCTGCTGCAGGTCGTCGAAGGGCACGGCGATGCGCGGCGCCGAACCGGTCGGGACGAGTTCGGCGGACGGCTCCTGCCCGTGTTGCACGAGCGTGGGGACCGCGGTGGTCTCGTCGTCGCCGACGGAACACACCTCGAGGCCGAGCAGAGCGTTCACGAACCGGCTCTTGCCCTGGTTCAGACCCCCGACGACGACCACCCGCAGTCGCGGGTCGGAGACCTTCGTGCGGGCGGCCGTCAACCGGTCGGTGAGATCGTTGCGCCCGGCGCTGCGAGATCGCGCGATCGCGGAGTCGATCAGGTCGAGGAGCGCTCGGCGTCTCGAAGGATCGGATGGATGCTGCGTATCCGGTGAATGCTGCATGGGCTGCGTCGACTCGCCTTCCGTCGGTGCGGGCTCCGGACATTATGTCCCGGAGCCCGCACCGCTGCGGGTCAGGGCAGCAGTTCGTCGAGCTCGGTGGAGTCGGTGGCGCCGAGAGAGGAGTCGCCGCCGAGACCGGAGGTCGCGGTGAGACCACCCTCGCCGAACAAGCCCGCAGCTCCCGAGGCAGAGCCGAAGACGTCCTCGCCGACCGATGCCCAGCTGTCCGCACCGCCCGACAGGGCCGTATCGACCCCGCCCGACAGGGCCGTATCGACCCCGCCCGACAGGGCCGTCCCCACCTGCGTGGACAGCTCGGCACCGAGGTCGGCTGCGCTCTCCAGACCGCCGGAGACACCGAGGTCGGCAGCCGCGCCCAGGTCTGCTGCACCACCGAGATCCAACCCGTTCTCGAAATCGGTGGCTGCACCCAGATCGACGGACGTTCCCAGTCCACCGGCCGCGCCGATCCCCGAGCCGATCGCCGCGCCGAGGTCCGCTCCCACGTTCACTCCGGCCCCGAGTTCCGCCGCCGCGTCCAGTGCGCCGTCGAGGGCGTAGCCGAGCTGACCGGTGGCTTCGGCACCGGCATCGAGGCTGCCGCCGATCGTCGACGCGAGCTGCGTGCCGAGATCGGCCCCCGCATCGAGGGACGCCGACCCTGCGGCCGTCTCGAGTGCACTGCCGAGTTGCAGGCCGAGCTCGGCGCCGGCCGAGCCGCCGGTCGCGAAGGTCGAGCCGAGGACGGACGACAGATCCGATCCGAGGTTCGTCCCCGCCTGCACGGTCGAATCGACGGTCGCGCCGATACCGGTGGTCGAGCCGATGGCGACGTTCAGCGCCGACGACAGTTCGGTGGCCGCGGTGGTCTCGAGGCCGAGCGCACCTCCGAGCACCCCGCCGACCAGCGTGCCGAGTTCGACGCCCGCCCCGGCCTCAGCGTCGATCTCACCGCCACCCGAGAGGACCGCGTCGAGGTCGACACCGCCGAGCAGACCGCCCTGCGCGCTGTTCTCGATGACGGTCCCCAGCGCGGCGCCGAGATCGGCCGCAGCTCCACCGCCCGCTCCGAGCAGGGCCGAGAGGGACGCACCGAGGCCGAGCGTCGCGCCCACACCGGCGTCGAGACCGGCGGAAAGGTCGGTTCCCAGTCCGGCGCCGAGATCGGCCACACCACCGAGGACGCCGCCCAGGCTCGTGCCGAGCGCGCCGGCCAGTTCCGTGCCCACGCCGAGAACGCCACCGAGGGTCGTGCCGAGTGCGGCACCGAGTTCGGCGCCGCCCTCGAGGGCCGCGGTGAGTTCGGTCGAGAAGGTGCCGCCGACGTCGACGGCCGATTCCAGCAGGCCACCGAGGGCAAGCCCGATGTCGGCGCCGAGGGTGCCGCCGATGCCCAAGGCTCCTTCGAGGGTCGTGGCGAGATCTGCGCCGAGGCCGCCCGAGGCCTCGACGGCCGCGTCGATCGCCGCGGCCAGGTCTGCAGCGGCACCGACGCCCAGGCCGAGCCCACCTTCGAGCGCTCCGGCCACGGCACCTCCGACGTCGAAGGATCCGCCGAGTGCGAGGCCTGCGTCGAGAGCACCACCGAGCGCTGCACCCAGGGAAGCGCCGAGTTCGCCACCGGCTTCGAGCGCCGCTCCGAGCTGCGCACCGAGGTCGACGACGATCCCGGTCTGCGCGCCGACGGTCCCGCCGAGGTCCAGTCCGCCGCCGAGGTTAAGTCCACCACCGAGACCCAGGCCCCCACCGAGGCCTGCTCCGACACCGAGGCCCAGGCCGGCGGCGCCACCGAGGCCCAGGCCGGCGGCGCCACCGAGGCCCGCTGCTCCGCCCAGACCGGCTGCGGCGGTGCCTGCGATCGACGCCCCGACGTTCGCCGCACCGTTCAGCGCTGCGGTCAGTTCGGCGGCGGTTCCGGCGAACAGACCACTGTCCGCAACGAGCGGGGCGACGGCGACGATGTCGGCGTGGCACACGCTGTCCAATCCGGCTTCGGCGAGGACGGCCTCGGGGTTGTTGCAGTACCGGGCGAGTTCCTTCTCGTCACGGAACAGGCTGAGGATGAAGTCGAGTACGGCGTTGGTGGCCATCGCGTGTCTCCTGAGTCGTCGGGATCTACGGACGACGCTACGAAACGGCCGGTCGCGGGCACAGGGGGTGCGGCCCCCTGTCCGCCGTCACCCGTTAGGGGATCGGGGTTCGGGGGCGTGGGGGTCGTTAGGGGACAGTCCCTACGATCGGGCCGGTGGCGGCGTGGGCGCTAACGGGCCGCGCGGCGGGAACGACAGGCTCATCGAGACCGAACGGTGGAACGAGATCGCGGACCGATGTCCGCCCAGAACACGGGAGCGTGCATGTATTCAGGACTCGGCGTCACGATCGGGGCGGCCAACTCGGTGGCCCTCACCGTGCTCGACCAGCCCCGAGCCGGCGATCCCAGCGTTCTGTCGGTCCCCACCGAACTCCACCTCCCCGAGGGCGGAGCCTTCGTCCTCGGCGCCGGTACCCCGGCCCCCGGTGCGCAGGTGTTCTCCGGCTATGCGGCCCGGGTCGGCGATCCGGTCGGCATCCTCGCCGACGACGGCTCCACCTATCTCGGTGAGGATCTCGTCGCGTCGACCGTGGCCTGCCTGCAGTACCGCACCGGCACCTCCGATGTGCCGACGATGCTGGCACATCCCGCCGCGTGGTCGGCTCACACCGTCGAGGCCTTACAGGCGGCACTCGTCCGCGCCGGCGTGACCGCACGGACGATCCCCGAACCGATCGCGGCGGTGCGCTGGCTCGACGCCACACACGGGCCGCTGGGAGACGACGTCACGGTGGTCTACGACCTCGGTGCGCGCAGCCTCGACGTCACCGTCGTGCAGGGCGGCGCCCATCCCATGCTGCTGGGCCGCCCGTTGAGCAGCGACGACGTCTCCGGCGACCATTTCGACCATCTCGTCACGACCTATCTGCTGGAAACGCTCGGCGGGGACTCGACCGGCCTCGATCCGTTCGATTCCGCGACCGTCGCGGCACTCGCCGACTTCCGCGGCCGGTGCCGCGCGGCGAAGGAGGCACTGTCCAGCGACACCGAGACGGTGGTGCCGGTCGCGCTGCCCGGCCTGCACCGCGACCTGCGTCTGGTGCGCAGCGAGTTCGAGGAACTCGCCCGGGAACCGCTCGGGGCGTCGCTCGCCGTGGTGCAGGACGCGATCCGCGGGGCCGGGCTCGATCGTGCGGACATCGGACGCGTACTGCTGATCGGTGGTGGCTCGTCCACCCCGCTCGTCGCCGAACTGATCTCGTCGGAGCTGGGTCTGCCGATTGCCTCGTCGGCGCGACCGGCCTTCACCGCAGCGCATGGAGCCGCGCTTGCAGCAGCCGCGGACGGTGCCCCGACTGCCGCGGTGCCGATGGCGCCTCCTGCACCTGTCGTCGACGACGAGCCCGAGACCGTCGCGCTCCCGGTGGTGCCCGCCGCTGAGGCGCCGCCGGTCGCCGCCGCGCATCGGCCTGCGGTCGTCGACACCGGGTCCGGCACGCCCTCACGCGCCCGTGCCCGCTCGTTCGCGCTGGTGGGTGCCGCTGTCGCTGCCGTCGTCGTCCTCGCCGGGGGTGGACTGGCGATCGGCACCCTGTCGTCGGAGGCCGAGACACCCGGTTCGGAGGTGGGTCCGTCGAGCGAGGTCGTGGCCGGCAACTCGACCACCACCGCGACCGTCCCCGGTACGACCGTTCCCGGCACGACCGGCGCGCAGCCGTCCGAGGCGGGAACCACCGTCCCGATCGGGGTGCAGGGACCGGACGGCACCGTGACCGCTGTCCCGGTCGCCGCGACGCCCGCTTCCGGCGCCGCACCCACCGGCGCTGTACCTGCGCCGGACCCGACCGCACCCGCGCCGGTAGCACCCGGTCGAAGCCCGCAGGCACCCCAGCCTGCGCCGCAACCCGCTCCTGTTCCGGCCCCGGCGCCCGCCCCTCAGCCTGCGCCGCAACCGACCCCGCCGAGCACGGGTGGCAGCGGCGTCGGCGACGCCCTGTCCGGCGCAGGTCAGGGTGCCGGTGCGGTCGTCGAGGGTGTCGGTAACGGCGTCGGCGGGGTGCTCGACGGCACCGGCAACGTGGTCGGGGGTGTCCTCGACGGCACGGGGCAGGTCGTCGGCGGACTGCTCGGAACCGGACGCTGACCGGTCCCGATGACGTCCGCTCCCGCTCCTCCGCGACGCCCGGTCCCACGGGAGGTCACGCGTGCCCTGACCGCGGCCGCTCCCCCGCGACTGCTGCTCGTCGGCGGCACCGGAAGCGGGAAGTCCGCTGTACTCGCTTCGCTCCGAACCGATCTCGGCGACACCCGCATCGTCGACGACGCGCACCGCATGACCGCCGCGGAACTGCACGAGCTCGTCGACCACGTCCGGAATGCGCCGACGGGAATCGTCGTGGCCACCGAAGCTCGACCCCACCGAGCCGAGATGCGTTCGCTGACCGCAGCGTTCGCGGGAAACGGGACAGTGGTGGAACTGGGCTCGTGGACGCCCCGTGAGATCGCCGGTCGCGCGGCATCGTTCGAGCTTCGGCTCGCGCCACCCCAGGTGCGTGCCCTGCACCGCCTGACGGGCGGCGTACCGCATCTCGTCGACATCGCCCTCGAAGCCGTGCGGACGGAGGCCGATGTCCGGCAGGCCGTCGAGGAGGGGATCGGCCGGCAACTCCTCGCCGATCTCGATCTCACCGCAGCCCTCGCGCTCGTCGATCTCGGTGCGGCTCTCGATCCCGGCGAACTCTCCGCCGTACTCGAGGTACCCGCCGAGCGGGCCCTCGATCTCGTCGACGCGGCCCGCGCGAGCGGTCTGCTCGGGGCCGATGCAGCGAGTCTCACTGCGGGAGCGAGCGGCGTGCCCGCCGCGGTCCTCGGGAGACACAACCTGTTCGCCGTCGCCCGCCGCCTCCTCGCGACACGCATCGACGCCGGAACACTCACGCCGCACCTCGCCCGGGGGCTCGCCACGATCGGCCTCACCGATCCGCATCTCGCCCGACGGCTCGTGGAGTTCGCGGTCGACGCAACGCCGCGCGAGGCCGCCGATCTTCTCGACGCCGCGGTACCGGCGGGAGCCGATCCCGATGCCCTCGCAGTGCGGCGCGCCGAAGTCGCCTTTGCGGCAGGGGATCTCGAGCGAGCCGAGCAGATCACCGACCGGCTGCTCGACCGCGCCGACACGGTGGACGTCGACGACGTGCGCGCCGCCACCCGGATCTCCGCGAGTATCGCCGCGCATCGCGGCATGCTCGACCGCAGCGCCGACCTGTTCGAATGGCTCGGCCCCGAACGGGTCGGTACGGACGCTCCTCTCGCCGCCACAGTGCTGCTCGCCGCCGGACGCCCCTCGGCCGCAGAACGTCTCCGCGGTGCCGCCGTCTCGGGTGCGCCGACCTCTGCGGCCTCCGCCGCACGACTGCTCGAGGAGGGCCTGCGCGAATCCGTCGGAGGCGACGGCCGGATCGCGATGAATCACCTCGCCCGCGCATTGACGAGCCTCGGATCCGACGGGTCGGTGCGCGCCTGGCCCGACACGGTCGACGCCGTCGCCGCGCTGCTGTGTCTGCACTCGGGCGAACTCGGGTACGCACGCGCGATCCTCGACCGTCCGGAGACTCCCACCGTGCGCAATCGCATCCTGGTGGCGTGGACCGAGATGCTCGGCGGTGATCTCACCGCCGCCGCGGCGACCGCCGAAGCCGTCGCTCCCGAGGTGACCGGGCAACGCAATCTCCTCTTCTTCCACGCCCTGCAGGTCGGGCTGGCGCGACGCAACGCCGACCTCGGAGCGTTGACGGTGCGATGGCAGGCCGCGCAGGCGGTCGTCGCCGAGTACTCCGTCGACCTGTTCGGATTGCTGCCCCTGGGTGAACTGTGGCTGGCCGCCGTCCGCCTCGGGGAGTCCGCGCGGGTCGCGCACCTCGTCGTCGGTGCCCGTGCGCTGCTCACCACCCTCGGCGAGCCACCGCTGTGGGGTGCGGCGCTGCACTGGTACGGAGTGCAGGCCGCGATCGCCGCGGACCGTCCGGCCGACCTTGTCCCGCACGCCCGCGCGCTCGCCCTGGCCGCGGAGACCACTGCCTACGCCGCGGTGCTCGCGCGGGCCGGGCATGCATGGCTCTCGGTGCTGCGCGGTGAGGTCGACGCGACGCGCATCCGCGAGGCGGCCGAGTCCCTCGCGTCCGTGGGTCTCCCGTGGGACGGCGCGAAGCTCGCGGGAGAAGCAGCGCTCCGGACGGACGACACCACCGTCGCCACCGGATTGCTGCAGGTCGCGCGGACGATCCGGCAGGACGGCCCGGCCGGTCGCGCACCGGTCGACGTCGCCCCCGCCGCTCCCCCGAGCGTTCCGGACGAATCACCCCTCGGCGCACGGGAGAAACCGGGTGCACTGTCCGAGCGCGAGGCGCAGGTGGCCGACCTGGTGGTTTCGGGCCTCACCTACCGAGAAGTCGGGAACCACCTGTACATTTCCGCGAAGACCGTGGAACATCATGTCGCCCGTATCCGGCGCCGACTCGGTGCCGGTTCCCGCTCGGAGCTCCTGTCACTGCTCCGAGCCATGGGGCACGGCGCAGATGTATCCCGTCACATGCACTCCGACCGGAATGGAGGAAAGCCGGCATGTCCGTAGGCGTAGGCCTGAGGGTGGGGACCACCGTGTCGTCGGTTGCGGTCACCTCACCGACGCCGGGACGGCCGGACCTCGCACCGATCGAGCGGTTCACCGCCGTCCACCTGCATTCCGACGGCACCGCGACGCTGGGCGACCACGACGTCGTCGACGGGCACACCAGTTCCTTCACCGGCTTCGTCGACCGCCTCGGCCACTCCGGCGGTGTCCGCGCCAACGACGGGTCACTCTCCCGCGCCGAAGACCTGGTCGCAACGGCCATGGAATGTCTCCTCGCCGACGCAGCCTCCCTCATCGGCGACACCCCGTACACGGCTGTGGCGACGCATCCCACCGACTGGCCGAGCTCGACGGTCGCGGTGCTGCGCAACGCCCTCGACTACGTCGGGTTGCGTCACGTCTCGCTCGTCTCCGACGCCGAGGCCGCCGCGGCATGGTTCGAATCGCAGGTCGCGCACCAGACCGGACGGCTCCTCGCGGTCTACCACATCGACCCGCAGGGCTCGACCGTCACGCTCGTGCGCTCTGGAGTCGCGGCGGGTAAGGCCTTCCGATTCCCTGAGGACGACGCTCCGTCGGTCGCCGCGCAGCTCTCGTCGGCGCTCGGCGCGTTCGGCTGGCTCGTGAGCAACCTCGACGCAATCGTCGTCACGATCGACGAAGCAGTCGATCCGAGCGCCGCGCAGCTCGTCGCACAGTCGGTGAAGACCGGTCTCGGTGTGCGGTGTGCTTTGGCGCCCGCCCCGCACCAGACGATGGTGCGGGGCGCCGCTCTCGCCGCGGCCGCCGGCTCGGTCGACCTCCTCGGTTCGACGCAGATCCTGCCCACCGCCAAGCTCACCGAACCGCGACGCAGCGAACTCGACCCCGAGATCACCGCGGTGATCTCGAAGATCACCGCGACTCCCCCTCCGGGCGCCACGCCCGCTGCCGCCGCGGCGAACACGCCGAAGGCGACGGTCGCCGCCGTCGCAGCCGGAGATGCCGCCGACGAGAAGCCCTCGGGTCGCTCGTCGAAGGTCACGGCCATCGCGGCGGCTGCGGCGATCGCGTTGCTGGTAGGCGTCGGCGCGTTGGTGTTCGGGCTGCGGGACTCCCCGACGGCCACCGCGGGCACGCAGGTCGCCGAGACCCCGACCGCTCCCGCAACCACGACGCCCTCGAAGGCGAGCAAGCCGCCGGCTCCCCGCAGCACCGAGGAGACCACCACCGAGGAGTCGACCGAGCCGGCCACCGCCGAGCAGGCGGTCCCGGTGGCCCCGCCGGTCGTGCAGCAGACCTGGGTCGATCCCACCACCGGCACGAGCGAACAGTCCTCTTCGTCGTCGTCGCCCGGCTCGACCACCTCGAGCACGTCCTCAACCACCTCGAGCACCGGCTGGTCGCGGCGGAACCAGCCCGATGATTCCTCGGGTGGCGGACGCGGCAGTGGTGGCAGTGGCGGGAGCGGTGGCAGTACCACCACCACGACGACCCAGCCGACGACCGCCCCGACCGATCCCGACCCTTCTGAGGAACCGCCCTCGACGGACATTCCGGAAACGACAGAGACTGAGACCGGCAGCTAGACAGCGCGGGTATCCGAGTGGTGACCTACGGCACTATCGGCGGTCGCCGGGCCGTCCCGTAGGCTGTCCCGCGGGTCGGCTCGCCGATTCCACGAAGCACCTGTTCAAGAGCACATCGAGCACACATGAAAGGCCTCCATGCGTCTCTCGTCGGCGTCGCGCGCCGCAGTCCGTTCCACCACCCGCCGCGTCGCAGTCGCAGCGGCCTCCGCGGTTCTGCTGGCTGTGCCTCTGAGCGCCACAGCGAACGCCGCGCCCGCCGAACAGTTGCCTTCCGCTGAACTTCCCGCCGAGCTCGTCGAAGCGATCCAGCGCGACCTGGGTCTGACGCCCGAGGAATACCTCGATCGCGCCGCGCGGGCGCAGGAACTCGGTGACTACGCCCGCGACTTCCGCTCCGAGCGTCCCTCCGAGTTCGCAGGCGCCTGGCTCGGCGAGGACGGCAAGCCCGTCATCGCCGTCACGAACCCCGAGGCCGCAGAGAAGGCAGCCCAGGACGGCTACCGGGCGACGGTCGCGCCGGTCTCGGCCGACGGACTCGAGCAGGCCCTCGCCGAACTGAACCGCTGGGTGGCGGGGCTCCCGCGCGAGGTGTCGTCGCAGATCAACTCCGCGTCGATCGATGTGCTCAACAACCAGATCGTCCTCGACATCGTGAACTCGCCGATCGGGCGCGCGCTGAACCTGCCGTCGCTGGTGGCGAACGTGCAGGTCCAGCTGTCGCCGGGCATGCCGCCGAACGATCCGGCCCCGATGGGTGGCGACACCTACATCACCGCCGACGGCGACGTCCGCGCCACGCCCATCGAGCGCATCGGCATCTGCTCGTTCGGCTTCAACGGTGTCGACGCCGACGGCGACGCCGTCAACCTCACCGCCGGTCACTGCGACGCGGTCGCTCGTTCCGACGGTGGTTCGACGGTCTACCTGCCCAACCGCGCGAACATCGACGAGAGCGTCCGGATCGGCAAGTTCACCGAGTCCACGGTCGGTACCGACAGCACCCTCGACTACGGCATCGTCTCGCTCGACAAGGCCGGCGTCGAGGCGGGCCTGGACCGCCCGTCGGTTCGCGGCGGCAACGGCTCGACCCTCACGGTCACCGGCACGGCCGTTCCGGTCGTCGGCGCGCCCGTCTGCAAGTCGGGCCAGTCGTCGTCGTTCACGTGCGGGCTCGTCGTCGCCGATCGCATCGAGACCCAGCTGACCTACGACTCGGGCTTCTCGAGCACCATCCGCGGCTTCGCGACCTCCGCCTGCACCCTCGCGGGTGACAGCGGTGGTGCCATCGTCACCGGCACCCTCGCTCTCGGCGTGATCAGCGGATCGAACAGCGCCGGCGCACCGAACTGCGTCGAGGCGAATCTGGTACTCGCGCCCAACGGTGGCACCTCCAGCCTCGGCATCCCGATCCAAGAGATCGAGAACGCCACCGGCGCCCGAGTTCGTACTGCGGCGAACCCGTCATAATGCCCGGAACACCCGGGCCGTTCGTCACAACAGTCACACGAGTCTCATACGTAACCGAGAAGTAGCTACGTACTTCCGCGATCACCCCTTAGGATCGGACGGACGCCGATCCGCGGGGGAACGGCGCCTTCGCGCGTGCATGCGCGAAGGAACGAGAAAGGTATCCATGCGACGCACCTTCGCACGTCGGACGGCCGTCATCGGTTCGACCGCACTGCTGCTCCTCGGCCCTGCCGTTGCCATCGCGCAGGCCGAACCCGAGACCGAACCGGCGCAGACATCGTCTCTGCCGGCCGAGCTCGTCGAGGCGTTGCAGCGCGACCTGAACATCGATGCCGAGCGCTTCCTCGCCGATGCGCAGCGCAGCCAGGATCTCGCCGCGTTCGCCGAGAAGGCACGGGAGCAGTTCGAAGCCGTCTTCGCCGGTGTGTGGCTGGACGACCAGGGCACCGCCACCGTCGGCCTCACCGAAGGTGACGGCTTCGAGGAGGCCCGCAAGGCTGCCGAGGATGCCGGATTCGCCGTCGCCGAGACCGAGCGCAGCGAGGACGCCCTCGAAGATCAGCTCGGCGCGCTGGGCGACTGGCTCGAGACCCAGCCGCCCGCCGTCGCCGACGTCATCCGCGGCATCGCCATCGACGTGGTCAACAACGATGTCGTCGTGCGCACCGACAACGTGTCCGGCGTCGAGCTCCCCGACTTCCTCGACGGCGTGCGCGTGCTGTTCGCTCCCGCCGAACTGACCCCGGAGGGCGCAACCGACCTGCAGCCCATCGCCGGTGGTCTCGGCGCGCCCGACGCGCTCTTCGGCGGCGACGCCTACGCCGCGCTCGGTGCCGGCGAAGGGCTCCGCTGCTCGCTCGGCTTCAACGCCGAGGACGGCAGCGGACGTCCTGTGAACATCACCGCCGGTCACTGCGACCCCAACCGCGCCCAGGCCGGTACGCGATGGGCGTCCCAGGTCCACCAGCTCGTCGGCGACAACCTGGGTCAGCACCTCGGCTCGTTCGAGAAGACGGTGCTCGACCGCAGCGACTACGCGCTGATCCGTCCCTCCGCCGAGGCCGCAGCCCGCTTCGAGAACAACGGCGTGCGCGTTCCGTTCGCCGCTCCGCTGACCATCACGGGCGTCGCGGATCCCGTCGTCGGCGCTCCGGTCTGCAAGTCGGGCCTGCGCACCGGCTACAGCTGCGGCGTCGTGACGGCCGCCAATCAGAACGTCGAGATCGGCCACCGCGTGCTCGAGAACGGCTTCTCTACCAACCTGTGCGCCCTGCAGGGCGACAGCGGTGGCACCCTCGTCACCGGCACTCTCGCCCTCGGCATCTCCAGCGCCTCGAACGTCGGCCAGTACGGCATGTGCGAGATCGCCGGGTTCGTCAGCGGCCTGCTCGGTGAGAGCCCTGAACTGTTCGCCACGCCGATCAAGACGGTCCTGGCCGAGAACCCGGGCCTGAAGGTCCGCACCTGGTAATCCCCAGAACATCACGAAGGTCCGCTTCCCACGGGGAGCGGACCTTCGTCGTTCGTCGGGGCGTACGGCCGTGCCGGTCGACGCGGGCTCGGGGCTGCTTGCGGAAGCCCCGGAATGGCCCTGAATCCCGATGGTGAAACGTCTCCGAGCTGCGATTCCCAGGAAGCTGACCACGTCCGGGATGTTGCGCCGAATGTCTGTTTAGCGTGGGTTACGATCCTCGCACCCCGGCCGATAGCGCCATCCCTCGAAAGGACTTCACTTGAGCAGCGAGATCTTGATGACCAGCCTCGAACTCGGCTTCGACATCCTTGGCTATGTCTGGGACATCATCCGCCACGGCAGCCGACTCATCGGGTCCATCTAGAGACACCCAATTCGAGCTGAAAGCCCTGTCCGTACTTCCGGACAGGGCTTTTCTGTGCGCGTTCCGACGCCCGGACAGAGAACGGCCGCTGTAAGGAGCTCGTCCTTACAGCGGCCGTTCGAGTTCGAATGCCTAGCCGACTGGAATCAGTTGGCGTAGACCGTGGTGCCCGGGGGCGCGGCAAGGGTCTGGATGAGACCGATGCCTGCAATGATCAACGTCGGACCACCGGCGACAATAGTGCCGATGACGCCGCCGATACCGGCACCCAGCGGGATCGAAGCCAGGCCCACAGGGCCGCCGAGCAGGCCGAGACCGCCCACCACGGCGCCGATGATGGTTCCGGCCAGGCCGCCGACCGCAGTCGCGATACCCAGCTGCGACGCGAAGTTCTGCTGAGCCTTCAGGTTCTCGTCCGGCGAAGCGACATCGGTCAGCTTCAGGGCGACCGGCGTGAGGCTCGCGCCGACCTTGTCCTCAGGGTCGACGGGGGTGGCCTTCGACAGGTCGGTGACCGGGGTCAGCGTGAGGGTCTTGCCGTCCTCGCTGATCTGACGCTCGAAGGGGAGCTGCAGATCGCCGAGCTGGATGGCCAGAGGCAGGCTGAGAACAGTGTTGCCGGCGTTGTCCTGAAGTTCGACGCTCTCGCCGTCACCGGAGACCTGGAACTCGCCTGCGTCGATGACGGTGACCACCGAGTCGCCCTCGATCTTGGACTCGTAGTTGATCTCGTCCTGCGCAGCGGGCGCCGCGTACGAGGTACCGGCTGTGATGCCCATGGCGGCGATCGTCATCGTCGCCACAGCGGCAAGCTTCTTCAGCTTCATACTTTTCCGTTCTGTGACATGGCGCACGCCTGTTAAGACGCCCCCATTCTGCTGTATCGACCTGGAGTTCTACGTCCCCCGACGTGTACATCCCACGTGCGAACCCCACGTACCGGGCAAATCATAACCGACATCACATCCGGAGCGTTATACCCCTTTGTCCGAATGGACACCGCATCGTGGCCGGTAGAGCGTGTCGTGACCTCCGTGTGACATACGCCTCGTTTCGGGCGAGTTAGGACATCCTGCGCGACGGCGGTATCGCGTTTGACCTCTAGCGTGTCCGGGCACACGGTCTCCGATTCGACGCAGATTTTGCTACTGGCGGGTAACTCCAGTTCAGACCAAGTTACCGGTGGGTAACTTAGCTTGCGTTACGATGCGGTGACTCATACCAGGCGGCACGACGCCGCCCCCGACACGAAAGGCCACGTATGAATGCCCTGACGATTACGTTGGGCACGATCGGCGTGCTGCTGAGCCTCGTGTGTTGGTTCGCGTTCATCAGCGGCGCATTGAAGATGGTCAACACGATCCGGGTCGGCCAGCCGGCCCCGGACCGCTGGCGGCCGTTCTTCCCGCGCTTCAAGCAGATGGTCGTCGAATTCCTCGCGCACACGAAGATGGTCAAGTTCCGGACCGTCGGCTGGGCGCACTGGCTGGTGATGGTCGGCTTCATGCTCGGCGCGATCGTCTGGTTCGAGGCCTACGGCCAGACGTTCGACCCGAGCTTCCACTGGCCCCTCATCGGTGACACCGTCGTCTATCACTTCATCGACGAGATCCTCGGCCTCGGCACGGTGATCGGCATCCTGACGCTGATCTACATCCGCCAGCGCAATCATCCACGTCAGCCCGGTCGGATGTCGCGCTTCAGCGGCTCGAACTTCAAGGCCGCCTACTTCGTCGAAGCGGTCGTGCTGCTCGAGGGCCTGGGCATGATCCTGGTGAAGGCCGGCAAGATCGCCACCTACCACCACCACAACGCCTACACCGACTTCTTCACGATGCAGGTCGCCCGGATCCTTCCGGAGAGCCCCGAACTCGTGTCGGTCTTCGCGTTCATCAAGCTCATGTCGGGCATGGTGTGGCTCTACATCGTCGGCCGCAACATCACGTGGGGTGTCGCATGGCACCGCTTCTCGGCCTTCTTCAACATCTACTTCAAGCGTGAGGACGACGGCGGTCCCGCTCTCGGTGCCGCACGTCAGATGATGTCCGGCGGCAAGCCCGTCGACATGGAAGACGCCGATCCGGACAAGGACACCTTCGGTGCCGGCCGCATCGAGGACTTCACGTGGAAGGGCTGGCTGGACTTCACGACCTGCACCGAGTGCGGTCGTTGCCAGTCGCAGTGCCCCGCCTGGAACACCGGTAAGCCGCTGTCGCCGAAGCTGCTCATCACGTCGCTGCGCGACCACGGTTACGCCAAGGCTCCCTACCTGCTCGCCGGTGGTCGCACTGATCTCGGTGGCGACGAGGTCGGCCTGGTCGACGCCGAGGGCAACCCGGACGAGGCCAAGCTGGCGAAGATCCCGGCGTCGGCTCGCGAGGAGTCGGGTCGCAAGCTCGTCGGCGAGACCGAGGGACTGCTGGAAGCAGGCGAGCTCGCTCCCGTCATCGACACCGAGACCCTGTGGTCGTGCACCAACTGTGGTGCGTGCGTCGAGCAGTGCCCGGTGGACATCGAGCACGTCGACCACATCATCGACATGCGTCGCTACCAGGTGCTCATCGAGTCGGACTTCCCGTCCGAGCTCGCGGGTCTGTTCAAGAACCTCGAGAACAAGGGCAACCCCTGGGGGCAGAACGCCAAGGACCGTCTCAACTGGATCAACGAGATGGAGTTCGACATCCCGGTCTTCGGCCAGGATGCCGACAGCTTCGACGGCTACGAGTACCTCTTCTGGGTCGGCTGTGCCGGTGCCTACGAGGACCGCGCCAAGAAGACCACGAAGGCCGTCGCCGAGCTCCTCGCGACCGCCGGCGTGAAGTTCATGGTCCTCGGCGCCGAGGAGACTTGCACCGGCGACTCCGCTCGCCGCGCGGGCAACGAGTTCCTGTTCCAGCAGTTGGCGCAGCAGAACATCGAGGTCCTCAACGGTGTGTTCGAGGGCGTCGAGCAGAGCAAGCGCAAGATCGTCGTGACGTGTGCGCACTGCTTCAACGCGCTGAACAACGAGTACCCGCAGGTGGGTGGCAGCTACGAGGTCGTCCACCACACGCAGCTGCTCAACCGTCTGGTGCGGGCGAAGAAGCTGGTCCAGGTCAAGGCCGTCGGCCAGGACGTGACCTACCACGACCCGTGCTTCCTCGGACGGCACAACAAGGTCTACAACGCTCCGCGTGAGCTGATGGCGGCGTCGGGTGCGAAGCTCGTCGAGATGCCGCGTCACGGCGAGCGGTCCATGTGCTGTGGTGCCGGTGGTGCCCGCATGTGGATGGAGGAGAAGATCGGTAAGCGCATCAACATCGACCGTGTCGACGAAGCGCTCACCACGAATCCCGCCAAGATCGCGACGGGCTGCCCGTTCTGCCGCGTCATGCTCACCGACGGTGTGACGGCGCGTCAGGAAGAGGGCAAGGGCGAGGGCGTCGAGGTCATCGACGTTGCGCAGCTCATGCTCGAGTCGATCTCTCGCGTCGAGGCCGCGAAGCTCAGCGACAACCTCAAGGTGGTCCAGCAGCCGAAGACTCCGGTCGAGGTCGAGGAGACCGCGGAAGAGGTCGAGAAGGAGCGCGTCGAGGAGGTCGAGGCGGCAGCGGCAGCGCCGGCTGCTCCGAAGACCACCGGTGTCCCGAAGGCCGGCGGCCTGCAGATGAAGGGCGGCCTCAAGGCTCCGGGCGGACCGAAGGCACCCGGTGGCGCGAAGGCTCCTGCTGCTGAGGCAGCCGAGGCTCCGGCAGCTCCGAAGGCGAAGCCGGGCGGCTTGCAGATGAAGGGTGGCCTGAAGGGTCCGGGCGCGAAGAAGGCTGCGGCTCCGGCCGCGTCGTCCGAGGCTTCTTCTGCTCCTGAGGCCGAGGCACCGGCAGCGCCGAAGGCTAAGCCGGGCGGCCTGCAGATGAAGGGCGGTCTCAAGGCACCGGGCGCGAAGGCCCCGGGCGCTGCGAAGCCGGCCGCACCTGCTGCTCCCGCCGCTCCTGCCGAGTCGTCGGAAGCTCCCGCTGCCGAAGCACCCGCGGTGCCGAAGGCGAAGCCGGGCGGACTGCAGCTCAAGAGCGGCCTGAAGGGACCGGGCGCCAAGAAGGCGGCTCCGGCGGCGTCCGCAGCTCCGGCTGCACCTGCCGAGGAGGCACCTGTTGCCGAGGCTCCCGCGGCGGAGTCGTCTACGGCCGAGGCGCCTGCTGCGGAGCAGCCGAAGGAGTCGGTGATCCCGAAGGCGAAGCCGGGCGGACTGCAGCTCAAGAGCGGTCTGAAGGGTCCGGGCGCGAAGAAGGCTGCGCCTGCCGCTCCGGCGAAGGCGGAGCCGACGCCGGAACCCGAGCCGGTCGCCGAGGCTCCGGCTGAGCCCGAGGCGCCCGCGACCGCGGCGAAGCCGGAGGTCGAGGCACCGAAGGCGAAGCCGGGCGCGCTCGGCTTCAAGCCCGGCGCGAAGGCACCTGGCCGCAAGTAGGTACGCAACGCGAGGTTGAGGCTCGCAACGCTGGCAGTGACTGCTGGCGTTGCGAGCCTTACTTCTTTGTTGCGTACCTCCCCGTCGGCCCACTCCCCCGCGCCGCCCGTGCGAACGCCTCCCGCACCTTCGTTGCGACGGCGCCGCGGGTCCCGAGGTCCTGCCACGTCCACCGCACCACCGTCCACCCCGCGTGACGCAGTGCGTCCTCCCGCAGCTTCTCGCGGTAGACCACGTCCTCGGCGGCGGTGGTCGCGACCCCGTCGCGGCGGTACTTGATCCGACCGTCGAACTCGCCGATCACACCGTGCTCCGGCCACAGGAAGTCGACGCGAGCGAGCCACCTGCCGTCGGCGCAGAAGACGTCCACCTGCGTGAGCGGCATCGGGATCTGCTCACGGACGAACAGAACCCTGCTCCGCGACTCGCCGGCGCTGTCGCTGCACCCGCTCGACAGCTGCACGGCACGACGCGCATGCGCGATGCGGGGATGACTCCCCATCCGTTCCACGGAACGGGTCAGCTCGTCGGAGGCAACCAGCCCCGCTCGCAGCGCACTGTCGGCAAGTACGACGGCCTGCTCCACCGGCACCGTTGCGGCCACATCCGTGATCGTCCGTGCGACCGACAGCACCCGCGCTCCCCTCCGATCCACGACGTCCGCCTCACGGAAGAGCGCCGCGTGCATGGCGCGGCCGGGCGTCCTCCGCGCTCCACTCGGCGCGTTGCGGGTGAGGTGCACATCGTCGAGTGGGATCTGCCAGACGTCGAGCCCGTGCAGCACCGCGGCCGATACGTGGCTCAGCGCCGAGGTCGGTCCTGCATTGGCGATGAACGCCCGTGCCCGAAGAGCATGTCGAGCGTGATCGTCGGCCCCCGCATATTGGTCGGACTGGACGAAGACTCCCGACGCGAGCCGAGTCCACGTTCCGTTCCGCACCAGACGTCGGATCTCCGCATCGGTGACGCCGCGCGCATTTGCCTCGCGCCGCAGAATCAACTCCCCCATGGCGCCTAGCATCGCCCGTCGCCCCGGGCCGCAGGTGCCTACGAGGACGAATCGGCCGGATCTGTGGATGAACCGACCGCCTGTGGATGAACCGTCAGGAGACGCCGATCGCGGGGCCGAGGACGGGCCACGAGTTGTGCAGGTCGTCCTGCCAGTAGCCCCAGTTGTGGGTGCCGTCGTCGTGGATGTCGATGGTGGCGGGGATGCCCAGTTCGTCGAGGCGCGTCGCCATGCGTCGGGTGCAGTCGGCCGCTGAGGCTTCGATGAGTCCGCCCTTGATGACCACGTCGGTAAGGTCTTCCTCGTCCTTGATCCACTCGGATTCGAGATTGTCGTAGCGGCCGGGCAGGCCGGTGCGCGACGACAGGTACAAGGTGGTGCCGCGCAGTTTCTCGGCGTTGACGTAGGGATCATTGGCGACCCAGGTGGGGTCGTCGAACGGACCCCACATGTTGAGCGGGTTGCCGAAGAAGCGGGCGGTGGCGGCGCCGGCGTCGGCGTCGGCGAAGATCTCGGGATCGAATTCGCCTCGGACGTCGACGTACTGGGCGATGGTCAGTGGAATGTCGCCGAGCAGATGCTGGGCGAACCAGATCCCGCGTTGGGCCGACGAGAGCGGGAAACCGTCGCCGGTCTCCCCGACATGGCGCCTAACTGCGACCACCGTATCGTGCCTGAATCGCATTTCGTTTCTCAGGCTCAATATTGATTCGCGAGAAATCGTGACTGTAGTGCTCGAGCAGTCGCGGGTCCATGATGCGCCGCCACAGCGGCGGGAACAGAGCCAGGATGATCAATACCGCGTAACCGGCGGGTAGCTGCGGCGCCTGCGGCATCGACCGCAGGGTCTGGTAGCGGCGCAGCGGATTGGCGTGATGGTCGCTGTGCCGTTGCAGGTTGTAGAGGAACAGGTTGGAGCACACGTGGTTGCTGTTCCAGCTGTGCTGGGGCTGCACGCGTTCGTAGCTGCCGTCCGGTCGCTTCTCGCGCAGCAGCCCGTAGTGCTCGAGATAGTTGGCGCCTTCGAGGAACATGATCGCCATGACGGCCTGGACGACGAGCCACGGAGCGATCGACCAGCCGAACACGGCGATGAGCACCGCGTAGAGGACGACGCTCAGCGCCCATGCGTTGAGGATGTCGTTGTGCCGCAGATTCCAGAACGACGTGCCGCGACGTTCGAGCCGGCCCTTCTCGTAACGGATCGCGGAACGGAGGCTGCCGAACACCGAACGGGGCAGGAAGCGCCAGTAGCTCTCTCCCATGCGGGCGGTGGCCGGGTCCTCCGGGGTCGCCACACGGGCGTGGTGCCCCCGATTGTGTTCGACGTAGAAGTGGCCGTAGAACGACTGGGCGAGCGCGATCTTCGCGAGGCGCCGCTCGATGGTGGTGCGCTTGTGTCCGAGTTCGTGCGCCGCGTTGATGCCGACACCGCCGACGATGCCGAGTGTGGCGGCCATCGCGAATCGTTCGGCGCCGCCCATGGGCTGCGACACCCACATCCAGCACCCGAATGTCAGGCCCGCGTATTGCAGTGGGAGATAGAGATAGGTGCAGTAGCGGTAGTACCGGTCGTTCTCGAGCGTCCGCATCACGCTCTCGGGCGGATTGCTCGTGTCCAGCCTCGCGAACGCGTCGACCAACGGGCAGACGACGGCGATGACCAGTGCACCGGTGGCCCAGAAGACGCCGAGGTGGAGGTATTCGACGAGGAAGTAGGCGATGAAGGGGCTCAGGGGGACGACGAGTCCGTACAGCCAGAGGCGTTTCTTGGGGTCGGTCCATCGATCGTGTGTCGCACTGCGAGGAGTAGCCGAATCCACAAACACCAATCCCCCAGGAAGGAAGAACCGTCCGGTACGAATCCCCCCGCACCGGAGAAAACAAACTGTTACCCCCACGAACCGGATATACCTTACAAGCAGTACTTACCGACGGGTAGGCCTACGCCTCCCGGCTGTGACGGAGAGCACACGACGACGGCGCCGCACCGGAAGTGCGACGCCGTCGAACGCGGAATTCTCGAAAGAGTGCGACCTAGATGGCGCGCACACCCTGAGCCTGCGGGCCTTTCTGCCCCTGGCCGATCTCGAACTCGACTCGTGCCCCCTCGTCCAGGGTCTTGAAGCCCGAACCCTGGATCTCGGAGTAATGGACGAAAACGTCTGCTCCCCCACCATCCTGCTCGATGAAGCCGAAGCCCTTTTCCGCGTTGAACCACTTGACAGTGCCCTGCGCCATACCACTTGCTCCTTGCATTCCCCCACGTCACCCCGACGTGAGGCCTAGATGGACCTCGATCATCGCATTGATCCGGACATTCGTCGCGCCTTGTTTCCCAACTCGTTACCGCAACCGGCAAAACGCGGATGAAATCCTGTTGCGGCACGGTGGCACGATGTAAGCCGTGACTATCGAGGAGCAAGGCCAACTTCACCATCACATCAGCCGTCGGCTCGAGCAGTCGTCGAAGCTCCAGAACGTGCTCTACGAGATCCGCGGGCCGGTGCACGCCCACGCCGCGCGGCTCGAGGCCGAGGGGCATCGCATCCTCAAGCTCAACATCGGCAACCCCGCGCCGTTCGGGTTCGAGGCGCCCGACACGATCGTGCAGGACATGATCGCGGCGCTGCCCCACGCGCAGGGCTACTCGGAGTCCAAGGGCATCGCCTCCGCCCGTCGCGCGATCGTCACGCGCTACGAGCTCGTGCCGCGCTTCCCGAAGTTCGACATCAACGATGTCTACCTGGGCAACGGAGTCTCCGAGCTCATCACCATCACCATGCAGGCCCTGCTCGACGATGGCGACGAGGTGCTCATCCCGGCACCCGACTACCCGTTGTGGACGGCGATGACCTCGCTCGCCGGTGGCACCCCCGTGCACTATCTGTGCGACGAGACCAACGACTGGAACCCGGATCTCGACGACATCGAGTCCCGGATCACCGACCGCACCAAGGCGATCGTGGTGATCAACCCGAACAACCCGACGGGCGCCGTGTACTCGCACGAGGTGCTCGAGGGGATCGTGCGCCTCGCGCGCAAGCACCAGTTGCTGCTGCTCGCCGACGAGATCTACGACAAGATCCTGTACGACGATTCGAAGCACATCTCCCTCGCCTCGCTGGCCCCCGACCTGCTCTGCCTGACCTACAACGGCCTGTCGAAGGCGTACCGGGTCGCCGGCTACCGGTCGGGCTGGATGGTCATCACCGGCCCGAAGGATCACGCAGAGGGCTTTCTCGAGGGCGTCGACCTGCTCGCCTCGACCCGCTTGTGCCCCAATGTGCCGGCCCAGCACGCCATCCAGGTGGCGCTCGGCGGCTATCAGAGCATCGAGGACCTGGTACGGCCCGGTGGGCGCCTGCTCGAGCAGCGCGACGTCGCGTGGGAGCGCCTCAACGCCATCCCGGGCGTGAGCTGCGTGAAGCCGCGCGGTGCGCTCTACGCCTTCCCGCGTCTGGATCCGGAGGTCTACGACATCCACGACGACGAGAAGCTCGTGCAGGATCTGCTGCTGCAGGAGCGCATCCTCGTCACGCAGGGCACGGGCTTCAACTGGCCGAACCACGACCATCTGCGCATCGTCACGCTGCCGTGGGCACGCGACCTGGCGGTGGCGATCGAGCGGATCGGTAACTTCCTGTCCTCCTACAAACAGTAGGAACAGGGCTTCCGACCCCGGGCTGGCAATCGTTGCCGAACAGTTATGTTGTCCCTTTCGGGACTAAAGTCCCTGTTTGGAGGCACGGTCGACCTACCCGAACGGACAGTTTGTCGGCTTCGTGACCATCGACACATGCCAACCCCTCCCCAACCCGGGTCGGAACCAGTAATTTGTCTGATGGCACTAAGCACTACGCACTGTGCCGGGCTCCCTGATCGATCGCCATCCCCCCTGTGCGAGATCAGGTGACGGTGGCGGGGACACCCCCCTGCTCCCCGCCACCACCAGCCCCAACCATCTCGCCTCTTGGCTAGCCTGTCCGGGTGAATCACGGACACGGCCATGTCGGCCACGGACACGGCCACGGGCAGGACGAAAGTCCCATCCCACTCGGACCCATCGCCGCGAAGATCGTGGTCGGCCTGCTGGCTGCGATCGGTCTCCTGGTGCTCTTCGGCACCGCCCTGTTATGGCCGAGCAGCCGTGCCGTGGACATCCCCGCCCCCTTTCAGACGAGTAGCGGCGGCGCGGTCGTCACCGAAGCCGGAACGGTCGTCGAGCAGAACACCGGCCCGTGCGGCAGCGCGTCCTTCGGGCGCGTCTTCACCGGTGAGCCGTCCCCTCCCTCGAGCAACGCCTTCGACTGCGAACGCAGCATCGTCGCCATCGAATCCGGTCCCGACGACGGTGCCCGGACCCTCCTCGAGGTGATCCCCGGCCCGGGTCAGCCCGAACTACAGGCCGGCGACGAGATCCGTCTCGTCCGCCAGACCGATCCGGCGGGCGCCACCCAGTACTCCTTCTACGACTACGCCCGCGGCTTCCCGCTCGCGCTGGTGGTCGCGGTGTTCGCTGTCGTGGTGGTCGCCATCGCCCGCTGGCGCGGTCTGCGGGCCCTGATCGGCCTGGTGGTCGCGTTCGGTGTGCTGGTGGTGTTCATGCTCCCGGCGCTCCTGGACGGCAAACCCGCCGTGCCGGTCGCACTGGTCGGCGGTGCACTGATCCTCTACGCGGTGCTGTATCTGGCGCACGGTGTGAATCTGAGGACCAGTTCGGCGCTGCTCGGCACGCTCGCCTCGATGGTCGTCGCGGCCCTGCTGTCCTACGTCGCGATCCGCATGACACATCTGACCGGTCTGTCGGAGGAACAGAACACCGACGTGCAGCTGTACATCGGGCACGTGTCGATTTCGGGCCTACTGCTGGCGGGATTCATCATCGGCTCGCTCGGTGTGCTCAACGACGTCACCATCACGCAGGCGGCGTCGGCCTTCGAACTCGCCGGGCTCGATCCCGAGTCGTCACGTCGTGAGATCTTCTCGGCGGCGATGCGCGTGGGCCGCGACCACATCGCCAGCACCGTCTACACGCTCGTCCTCGCCTACGCGGGCGGCGCGCTGCCTCTCCTGCTGCTGTTCTCGGTGGCCGGGCGGTCGATCACCGATGTGATCACGAGCGACGCCGTGGCGATCGAGCTGGTCCGCGCATGCGTCGGCGGCATCGCGCTCACGTTGTCGGTGCCGCTCACCACGGCGATCGCCGCCGTGCTCGCGCGTACGGACGCCCCCGGACAGCAGACGGGTGGCCGGCACGCGCGACGCGCGTGAGCGGGTGACTCAGGGAAGCCGGATCTGCGGCAGCGGCGGCAGCTCGATCGTCGGCAGCGGCGGCAGCGTCGGGACCGGCACTCCCAGCCCCGGGATGGTCGGAGGCGGAGCGGGCGGAGGTTCGGGGGCCGGCGGAACCGGGCGCGGTGAATGGGTGGTCGGAGCCGGCTCCTGCTCGACCGTGGTGGTCGTGGTGACCTGCGTGGGCGCTACCGCCGGCGCGGGGTTCTGCCGCGGCGGGTTGGTGGTCGTCGGGATGTACGACTGGGTGGGGCTCGTCTCGTCGGTCGACGAACTCGTGAAGCCGGTGCTCAGCGCCACGCCGATGACCGCGACGACCGCGAGAGCCGTGCCCGCGATCCCGGCGCCGGAGATCTGCCTGCCGCTGACCGACGGACCGCGACCGGCCAGCGACGACCACCACGGCTTCTTCGCGTCGGCGGACTCCGCACCGGTGGCGGCAGCCGTGGGCGCAGCGGCCGCGGCGGCGACGACCGGGATCTGCTCGGTGTCGGCGCTCGTCGACGGGGGCTGACCCGGCACGATGCGCGTGAGGGTGCTCACCGGTTGCGAGGTGGCCGGTTGCGCGGCGGCCAGGGCCCCGCCCTTGGCGAGGACGAGTTCGGGCTCGTGCGGCACCACCAGGGGCAGGCCGAGCCAGGAGCGCAGCACCTCCTGCACGAGCGGGATGTGCGCGCCGCCGCCGAGCAGGACCACGGCCTCGGGGTTGCGACCGGCACGGGAGATCACCTGGTGCACGAATTGCGCCGACGACTCGACGCACTGCGCGATGAGCGGATCGAAGGTCTCGCGCGACATGAGCACGACCCCTGCCGCGCCCGGCACGGCCACGGTCTCGCTCTGCGAGAGCTTCTCCTTGGCCTCGCGGCACTGGGCCGACAATTCGTCGTCGGTGGCGGGGTCGTCGGGGCGCCACACACCGTTGGTGTCGAGCTGGTGGTCGCGGATCACGTTGTCGAAGACGCGGCCGCCGATGCTGTCGGTGCGTTCGGCGAGCACCTCGCGGGAGACGAGGTCGACGACGGTGACGGTGAGCCCGGCGTCGCCGAGGTCGTAGAAGACGGCGGTGTTGCTGCCGAGCTCGCCGGTGGCCTGCAGATAGGTGACGGCGGCTTCGGGTTCGGAGACGAGCAGGTAACGGTCGATGTGCTCGACGGCCATTGCCGCGCGCAGGCGCTCGCCCTGGGCCTGGTCGCGATACACCAGTCCCACCCGCTCGATCGGATCGCCCGCCACACCGGTCTGGAAGAGCACCCCGAGGGTGCCTGCCGCCAGCCGCGCCGGATCGTCCTTACCGGTTTCGACCACCTGGAACTGGAACCCCGCCGTCGGGGTCGTTCGATCCACCGGCCGCACCACCCGAACGGCGCTCTCCCCCACGGTCACACCGAGAATAGAACTCATCAGCCGCCTTCGACGTTGGATGCGCCAGCCGCGTCAGCTTCCCCCGGCGCCCGAAATCACCGACGATGGTACAGAACGTTACCGGCGGGTCACGAGGGCCGTTCGTATGACGTACGCCGGGACCGAGCACCCCGGAGATGGCTCCTGAGCGCCTGGATAGCGTCTCCCATAGGATCGCCGAATGCGGATTCTCTATGTGTGTACCGGAAACATCTGCCGATCACCCACCGCAGAGAGGTTGACCACCGCATACGCGGCCGAGGCCGGTCGCGAGGACCTTTCGGCGCACAGCGCCGGCACCCGGGCGATGGTCGGTTACGGCATGGAACCCACCGCGGCACTCGTGTTGCAGCAGCTCGGAGGCGATCCGGACGGATTCGCTGCGCGTCGGATCACCCCGCCGATCGCGGAGGACTCCGACATGATCATCACGATGAGCGAGCGGCACCGCGCCAAGGTCATCCAGCTCGCACCGCGCAGGATGCGGGTGACGTTCACGCTGCGCGAGGCCGCCCGGCTGCAGAACGCCACCGGTGCGCGGACCATCGCAGAACTGACGACGGCCCGGGCGCAGATGTCTGCACCCGGGCCGGAGGACATCGTCGACCCGATCGGCCGTGACGAGGAGACGTTCGTCACGGTCGGATCCGAGATCGCCGATCTGTTGCTACCTCTCCTCGCCGCTCTCCGAGCCTGAGTCGTTCACCGGGCGTCGCGGTGCGTGCACCACGGGTCGCGACAGCGGCTCGGCGGCGGAGTACGCCTGCGGCGCCTGGTAGGGCTCGCTGCCGTATCGCTCCGATGCCGGCTGCGGCGCCGGCGGGAACTGCTCCGCAGCGCGGTAGTGGTAGGCGTCGTTGCTCGGCGCCGGGTGGGCCTGCGTGGCCGGCGGCTCGACATGATGCTGACCGTTCTGCGGCCGGGCCGGTCCCTCGACGGGTGCCGACGCGGTCGTCTGAGCCTGCGCAGCCGGCTGGGCGGCCGGTGCGGTCGGTGCCGGCGCTCCGACACGCTGCGTCGCCGGCGTGCTCGTCTGGGCGGCTGCCGGAGCAGCACCGTCCTTGTCGGAGCTGTAGTAGTAGCGGTATTCGTAGGCCGTGCCGCGTCCCTTGGTCGGGGTCAGCGCCAGGATCGTGCCCAGCACGGGCGCGTTGACCGCCCGCAGGTTGCCGACGGCCCGCGCGAACTGCTCGCGGGTGGTCTTGCCGTAACGCGCGATGAGCAGCGCACCGTCGGCGATGTTCGTGAGGATCGCCGCGTCGGTGACGGGCAGCAGCGGCGGCGCGTCGATGATGACGTAGTCGAAGCGCGACCGCAGGTCCTCGATGACCTCCCGCGCATGCGCGGAACCGAGCAGCTCGGACGGGTTGGGCGGCAGACCGCCGGCGGCGAGCACCCACATGCCGTCGAAGCGCGTCGGCTGGAGCACGTCCTCGAGTGCAGCCGTGTGTGCGAGCACGTTCGACAGGCCGGCGTCGCCGAGCGTGCCGAGGTACTTGGTCACACGCGGGCGGCGCAGGTCGGCTTCGACGAGCACCACGGAGTGGCCGGCCTCGGCGAGCACCAGGGCCAGGTTGACGGCCGTGGTGGTCTTGCCCTCGCCGGGCAGGGAACTGGTGATAACGATCGCGCGCGGCGGGTTGTCGACCTCGAGGAACTGCAGGTTGGTCCGCATCTCGCGGTAGGCCTCGGCGTCGCCGCTGTTGGCGTCCGCGAACACGATCGCCGGCTCCTCCTGCCGGGCCTTGTCGAGCGGGATCACACCCACCACACCGGTGCCGGCGAGCTCCTCGACGGCGTTGCGGTCCTTGATGGTGTTGTCGAGGCGGTCGCGCAGCACCGCGAGGGCGATGCCGAGCAGCACACCGACGGCCAGACCCAGCGCGACGTTCCGTGTGGTCTTCGGCGTCACCGGCGCCGACGGCGTGGCCGCGTACTGCTCGACCACCACGCGGGCCGTGGGCGGGCCGCCGTCCTCGGGGGTCTCCAGTTCGCGTGCCATGACGACGAACTCGTCCGACAGTGCGTTGGCGAGGTCGCGGGCACGCTCGGGCGACTCGTCGGTGACGGCGGTGTCGATGAGCACCGTGTCGGGGGTCGACGAGGCGGTCACCTTGCCGGCGAGATCGACGGCCGACATCTCGCCGAGACCGAGCTTGTCGAGGGTGCGCTGCGCGAGGGTGGTGCCCTCGAGCAGTTCGGTGTAGGAGGTGACTCGCTGCTGCGAGAACAGGTTGCCCTGATAGATCTCCTGCACCGATGCGCCCGACGAGGTCGACACGAACAGGCGTGTCTTGGCTTCGTACTGCGGCGTGGTCAGCAGGGAGGCGCCGAGGGCGGCAAGAACCGCCACCACCGTCGTGACGGCGACGATCTTCCACCTCGCCTGCAGAATTCGCAGGTAATCATGTACTTCCATCAGGGCGTCTCCCTCGTTGCGGTAACACTGCGTGCGCACCCGGCGGGCGCGGTGTGGGGGTCGTCGTGGCGCTCGAGCACGCTGTCGAGCACCGGGCCGATCGCACGCACCGCGTCCGGATCGGCCAGTTCCGAGTGCGTGAACGGCACCGGATGTTCGACGACGAGACCGCGCACATATCGCTGCCAGGTGGCGGCGATATCTGGGTGCCGGTCGAGATCGGATTCGGCGACCACCAGGTCGATGTCGCCGTCGTATTCGCTGAGGGTGTGTCGGCGCACCGCGTCTTCGACGGCCTGCGCGGCGGCGTCGGTGCGGCGCCGGACCTCGGCGACGAGTTCTTCGGGCAGCCCGGCGATGTCGGGTACGTTCTCTGCCGTCGGGTGGGGCTCGGCAGGCACAGTCTCGGGCGTGAGCGTGTCGAGCAGCACTACCGCACCGACCTGCTCTCCGTGCTCGCGGAGCTGCACGGCCATCTCGTGTGCGATGGTGCCGCCCACCGACCAGCCCAGCAGGTGGTAGGGACCATCGGCCCTCACCTTACGGATTTCGGCCACATACCGCGCGGCGAGTTCGCCGATGCTGTCCGGAATGTCGTCGAAGCCCGTTGCCTGGAGACCGTAGAGGGTACGGCCGTCGAGATGCTGCGCGAAACCGGCGTACATCCATGCGAGTCCGCTGATGGGGTGCACGCAGAACAACGGCGGCTTCTCGTCACCGCGACCGGCGATCTCGACGAGGCTGCCGAGCGGGTCGCGTTCGTCATTACTGCGGCCGTGGTCGATGCGACCGGCGAGCGACGCGAGATCCGGGCTGGTGAACAGCCACTCGACGGGAACGTCGGCGCCGAGCTCGTCGCGCAGTTCACCGGCGACGGTGACGGCCGCGATGGAACTGCCACCGAGGTCGAAGAAGCTTCGGTCAGCAGAGATCTCGTCGACCGGCCGGTCGAGGTGGCGGGCGAACACCGCGGCGACGGTCTGCGCGATGTGTCCCTGCGGCGCCACATATGGTTCGTCGACGGCGGTGTCGGGGGCGGGCAGCGCCGCGCGGTCGACCTTGCCGGATGCCATCAGCGGCAGTGCGTCGACGACGGTGATGCTCACCGGCCGCAGGTGACGCGGCAGGTCGGCGACGAGCGCGCGACGCAATGCTGCCGTGTCGGGTGCGGTGCCGGTCTCGGGCTGGATATAGGAGACGAGCACGGTGTCGCCGTCACGTCCGGGATGCGGAACGGTCACGGCCGCCGCGACTCCCGGACGGTTCAGCAGCGCCGCGTCGACCTCGGCGGGTTCGATGCGGACGCCGTGGATCTTCACCTGGTCGTCGATGCGGGCCACGTGATCCAGTACCCCGTTCGGCAGGATCCGAACCAGGTCGCCCGTGCGGTACAGCCGCGACCCGCCGTCGCCGAACGGGTTCGCGACGAATCGTGTTGCGGTGAGACCTGATTCGTAGCGGTAACCGCGGGCGATGCTGTCACCGGTCACGTAGAGCTCGCCGACGGTGCCGCGCGGCACGGGATGCAGGCGCGAGTCGAGCACGTAGGCGGTGGCTCCCGCGACAGGCGTGCCGATGCTCGGCTTCTCGTCGCCGGTGAGCGGCGCGGAATACGAGACGGCGACGGTGAATTCGGTGGGTCCGTAGCCGTTGACGATCCGGTGCCGCGACCAGCGGCCCACCAGCGCACCGGGCAGGGTCTCACCCGCGGCGACGATCGTCGTCGGCTCGAATGCCTCGGGGTCGAGGGTGCCGAGCACGGTGGGCGTGAGGTTGAGGTGCGTGACGCGCTCGTCGACGATCAGCTCCTGCAGGGGTTCCCCGGCGAAGGTGTGGTCGGGGGCGATCACGAGGGCACCGCCGTGTGCGTGCGCGGAGAGCAGTTCGAAGACCGCGGCGTCGAAGGTGTGCGAGGCGACCTGCAGCACGCGTGATTCCGGACCGAGGTCGAGCAGGGCGGTCTGCACGTCGAGCAGCGCCGCGAGCCCACGGTGGGTGACGTCGACGCCCTTCGGTGTGCCTGTGGTGCCGGACGTGTAGATCGTGTAGGCGAGGTCGCCGGATGTCACTGCGGGACGCGGGGGTTCGACGGCGTCGAAGTCGATGCTGCGGTCGGCGGTGAGGTCGAGCCACGTCACGTGGCCGAGTTCGCGGTAGCCGACGGTCAGGCCGATGCGAGCACCGGAGTCGGCGAGGATCGCGGCGCTGCGCGCGTCGGGCTGGGTGAGGTCGACGGACACCCATGCCGCACCGAGTTTCGTGATCGCCCAGACGGCGAGCGGCCAGTACTCGCTGCGCGGCACGGCGATCGCGACGAGGTCGCCGCGTCGCACGCCGTGGGAGGCGAGCACGGAGGCGATCTCGTCGGCGCGGGCGTCGAGTCCGCCGTACGTCCAGGCGACGGTGCCGGAGCGCACCGCGATGCGTCCGCGATGCTGCTCGACGGCGGTCGCGAAGATCTCGGGCAGGGTGCGCTGTGCGACGGCGGGAGCCGACAGCGGTGCGGGCACCGGCACGGCGAGATCGCCGACGGCACGGTCGGGTTCGGCGAGGGCGGCGGCGAGCATCGCGACGAGGTCGGTGAGCATCGCGTCGCCGGTGGTGTCGTCGAACAGATCCGTCGCATAGACCAGGCGCAGGTCGAGTCCGGCCTCGCGCTCGACGAGTTCGACGACCACGTCGAACTGCGCGGCCGGTTCCCCGGCGTCGGTCTCGGCGATCTGCACATCCGGCAGTTGCGGCAGCACCTCGCCGGCCTCGACGCGGTGCGTGAGCAGCACCTGGAAGAGCGGGCTGTACGACGGGTCGCGGCGCGGCGCGAGACGGGCGACGACCTCGTCGAACGGCACGTCGGCGTGCGCGAGCGCACCGAGATCGGTGGCCCGCACGTCGCGCAGCAGGTCGGTGAACGGCCGCGACGGGTCGACGGCGGTGCGCAGCACGACGGTGCCGACGAACATGCCGACGAGCCGGTCGAGGCGGGCATCCGTGCGACCCGCGATCGCCGTGCCCACGGCGATGTCGGTGCGTCCGCTGCGACGCGCGAGCATCGCGGCGAGCACCGCGTGGACGAGCATGAACACGGTGACGTCGTGGCTGCGCGCGACATCCCGGAGGCGTCGGTGGGTCTCGGCGTCGAGCGTGGAGACGATCTGCGCGCCACGGTGGGTCGGCTGCGCGGGGCGCGGCCGGTCGGCGGGCAGCGGCAGCGGGCTGTCGGGCAGGCCGGCGAGTGTGGTTGCCCAGTAGTCGAGTTGGCGGGCGGCGAGCGAACTCGGGTCGGCGGCGTCGCCGAGCAGTTCGTGCTGCCAGCGCGCGTAGTCGCCGTAGGTGACGGGCAGCGACTCGAAGACCGGTGCTTCTCCCCCGCGACGCGCGGCGTAGGCGACGGCGAGATCGGTGAGCAGCGGACCGACGGACGCACCGTCGAACGCGATGTGGTGCACGGCGGCAGCGAGCACCCAGCGGCCGGGTTCGACGTCGAACAACCGGATCTGCATCGGGGCCTGCGTCGTGATGTCGAAGGGTGTGGTGATCGTGGCGGTCACGGCCGCGGCGACGTCCTCCGGAGCGGAGTGTTCGAGCACCGGCGGGTCGACGGGCACCTGCACGTCGTCGGTGAAGGCGGTGCGCAGCACGCGATGACGGTCGACGACATCGCTCACCGCGGCGGTGAGGGCGTCGACGTCGAGGTCGCCGCTCAGCGTGAGCACGACCGGCACGAGATAGCCGGCGGTGCCGGTCTCGGCCCGCGCGACGATGCCGAGGCGGCGCTGCGCGGGTGCGATCGGTGCCGGGGTGTCATCGTCGTAGGGCCGCAGCGTGACGCGCTGGTCGTCGCCGGATTCGATGCGGGCGGCGAGCGCGGCGAGCGTGGGGGCGGCGAGCACCTCGCGCACCGGCACGTCGGTGCCGAACGCCTCGCTCAGTCGCGCGGCGAAGACGACGGCCGAGAGCGAATCGCCGCCGGCGGTGAAGAACCCGCGGTGCGCGGCCGGGCGGGCGCCGAGCACGTCCTCGGCGACGGTGACGACGAGATCTTCGGCATCGGTGAGCGGCCGGTCGAGGGCCGCGTCGTCGTCGAGTGCGGCGGCGTCGTGCAGTTCGAGCGCGGCGACGTCGAGCTTGCCGTTGGACGTGAGGGGCAGCTGGTCGAGCGCGTGCACGCGGGTCGGCATGCGGTGCGGCGGCACGACGAGCGCGAGTCGCGCGGTGATGTCGTCGGCCGACAGGTCCGGTCCGGCCGCGAACGCGACGAGCGTGCCGCTCACCGCGACCACCGCTGCCTGCCGGATACCGGGCTGGGCGAGCAGCGTGGCTTCGAGTTCGCCGGGTTCGATGCGCACGCCGCGCACCTTGAGCTGGCGGTCGGTGCGGCCGAGATAGCCGAGGGTGTCGTCGACGCGGCGGTGGACGCGGTCGCCCGTGCGGTACATGCGGGCACCACCGGGAGCGGCCACGAAGCGTTCGGCGGTGCGGGCGGGGTCGTCGAGATATCCGGCGGCGAGGCCTTCACCCGCGAGATACAACTCGCCGACGCCTCCGGCGGGCACGGGACGCAGGCGCGCGTCGAGCACGTGGGCGACGGTGCCGGGCACGGGCCTGCCGATGCTCGGGCGGGTGCCGGGTTCGATGTCGACGAGGGTCGCGACGATCGTGGCCTCGGTCGGTCCGTAGGCGTCGAGCATCACGCGGCCGTCGGCCCAGCGCGCGGCGAGCGACGACGACAGGGATTCTCCTCCGGAGGCGACGACCTTCAGGTCGGGCAGTCCCTCGGGATCGAGGGTGCCGAGCACCGTGGGGGTCGACAGGTAGTGGGTGATGCGCTGTTCGGCGAGGTAGCGGTGCAGGTCCTGGCCGGCATAGACGTCCGGGGGTGCGACGACGAGCGTCGCGCCGGTGGTGTGGGCGAGCAGCAGTTCGAGCAGCGCGGCGTCGAACTCGGGTGAATAGTCGTGCAGCACGCGGTCTCCGGGCTCGACCCGGTAACGCTCGGCCACTTCGGCGGCGAGCGGGGCAAGTCCGCGGTGTGTCACCGCGACCCGCTTCGGGGTGCCGGTGGAGCCGGAGGTGGACACGACGTAGGCGGTGCCGGGCAGGCACGTCTCCCCTGCCTGCCGCGAATGTGTGAAGGCCGCACCGGTCTTGGTGATGGCCCACAGGGTGCGGATGTAGTCGACGCTGCGCGGTGCGTCGATGCGCACGATCTTCCCGTCCCGCGCACCCTCGGCACGCAACTCGTCGGCGAGGGCGTCGGACTGCTCGTCGAGTTCGCGGTAGGTGAGCGATTCGCCGTCGCCGCGCAGGGCTTCCCGGTCGGGATGGGCGGCGGCGGTGGCGCGCAGCATCTCGGCGAGGGTGCGTGCCGGGGCCGGTTCGCCGCCGTCGAGGGCGGCGGCCGGGACATCGACGGCCACTTCACCGATGGTCCTGTCGGGTGCGCTCGCCAGACTGCCGAGGAGCGCGACGAACCGGGTGACGAGCAGTTCGGCGGTGCGGCCGGCGAAGCGGGCGGCGTCGAACACGAGCGTGCCGGTGTAGCCGTCGGGACGCGGGGCCAGCGTGAACTGCAGATCGAACTTCGGTGTGTCGTCGAGGACTTCGTGAGCCTCGACGGTGAGCTCTCCCAGGCTGATCGCGTCGATGCCGAAGTCCTGCAACGCCAGCGCGACCTGCGGTGCGCCGCTCCGCCGCTCCGACAGCAACTGCTCGTAGGGCACCGCGACGTGGTCGAAGGCGGCGACGTCGAAGTCGCGGACCTGGCCGAGCAGTCCGGCGAACGACATGTCCGGAGCCACGCGGGCGCGCAGCACGAGAGTGTCGAGGAACGGGCCGACAAGGTCTTCGAGCTGCGCCCAGCGACGTCCGCCCACCACAGCGGCGACGGCGATGTCGTCGCTGCTGCCGAGCCGCGCGAGCAGTACCGACAGCGCGGCGTGCAGCACCATGAACTCGGTGGCGCCGTGGGCGCGGGCGAGGTCGGCGAGCGCGTCGCGTACATCGGCGGGCACGGTGAAGTCGACGCTGCGCGCACCGGTGTCGGTTCCGGTGGCGTCGGCGGGCAGTTCGGTGACGGTGAGTCCGTCGAGGGCGCGTCGCCAGTGCTCGAGGTCGCGTTCGGGGATGCCGCGTTCGGATTCCCACAGGGCGTAATCGGCGTACTGCAGCGGCAGCGGTTCCCACTGCGGTGCCGCGCCGTTCACGCGGGCGAGATACGCGATGGTGAGGTCGCGCAGCAGGGGCCGCAAGGACGTGCCGTCGGCGATCGAATGGTCGACGTCGAGGTGCAGCACGTGCTGGTCGGGGCCGGTGCGTTCGAGGCGCACGCGCCACCGGTCGCTGCGCGGCGCTTCGTGGACCTGCTGGTACACGCCGTCGCCGTCGACGATGTAGTCGGTGCGCAGGATCTCGTGGCGCAGCGCGACGTCGCCGAGCGCGGCCTGCAGGGCACCGAGGTCGAGCGGTCCGCTCAGGTTGACCTCGCTGCGCAGCCGGTAGGCATCGGGGGCAAGCGAACTCAGTCCCCACAGGCGACGCTGGGCGCGGCTGAGCGGGATCCGTTCCGGGCGCGGCGACACGGCAACGGGTCCGGCGTCGGTGTCGAAACCACCGGCGTCGAGGGCGGCGGCGAGCGCGTCGACGGTGGGGTTCGCGAAGACGGTGCGCAGCGGCACGTCGGTGCCGGTCTCGTCGCGCAGGCGGCCGACGAGGACGGTCGCGAGCAGCGAGTTGCCGCCAACCGCGAAGAAGTCGTTGGTGCGTCCCACCGCGGTGCCGTCGCCGAGGACGTCGCCGATGATGCGGGCGACGAGCGCTTCGGTCTCGGTGCGCGGTTCGCTGCCTTCGCCGGCGGCAGGTTCGGGCAGGGCGGCGGCGTCGACCTTGCCGTGGGAGGTGAGCGGGATCGCGGCCAGCGGCACGATCGCGGTGGGCACGAGGTGCGCGGGCAGGAGGGTGCGCAGCTGGGCTCGCAGGTCGGAGTCGTCGAGGTTCTCACCGGTGACGTAGGAGATGAGGCGGCCGCTGCGCACGAGGGTCACGGCCCGATCGACGCCGTCGAGAGCGGTGAGAGCGGTGTCGATCTCGCCGGGTTCGATGCGCACGCCGCGCAGCTTGATCTGGTTGTCGCTGCGGCCGACGAATTCGAGGGCACCGGCGCGGGTCCAGCGCACGAGGTCGCCGGTGCGGTAGCGGCGGCCGTCGGGCCCGGCGATGAACCGCGCCGCGGTGCGCGCGGCGGCATCCCGGTAGCCGGACGCGAGTCGCGGTCCCGAGACGTACAGTTCGCCGACCACGCCGGCGGGCACGGGACGCAGTCGCTCGTCGAGAACCTCGACGGTGACTCCGCGGACGGGAGTGCCGATGACGATGTCGTCGCCGGGTCGCAGCGGCTGCGAGTTGGTGACGAACATCGTGGCCTCGGCCGGGCCGTAGCTGTTGACGAGGGTGCGCCCGTCTCCCCAGCGGTCGACGATCTCGCGAGTGAGCCGGTCACCGCCGAGCACGAGCGTGCGCAGGGCCGGCAGGTCGCGCACCGGCACGGTCGCGAGCGTCGACGGCGTCATCACCGCGTGGGTGATCGCGGCACTGTCGAGCAGGTCGCCGAGGGCAGCGCCACCGTAGCTGTCGGCGTCGGCCACCACGAGCGTCGCGCCGGAGATGCCGGCGGTGAGCATCTCGAGCATCGCGGCGTCGAACGACGGTGCCGCGACGTGCAGGACGCGATCGCCCGGGAAGGCTGCGAGGTATTCGCCGATGTCCTCGGCGAACGCGCTCGCGGCGCGCTGGGTGACGGTGACGGCCTTGGGGTGTCCGGTGGTGCCGGAGGTGAAGACGAAGTAGGCGGGGGCGTCGGGTGCGGGATCGACGACGTCGGCGAGCGGCTCCTCGTCGTCGGAGGTCACCTCGAGCCACCGCACGGTCGCCGGAAGTGTCGGCGCTTCACCGACTCCCACGTGCACGTCGGCGAGCATCTCGGCCAGGCGCGCGGTGGGGGCGGTGGGGTCGACGAGCATCGGTGCGGCGCCGGCGCCGATGATGCCCCAGACCGCGAGCACCGATTCGAGCGAGCGCGGGTAGGCACACGCCACCGGATCACCCGGGCGCACACCGGCGAGCTGGAGGCGCGCGGCGAGAGCGTCGGAATAGTAGAGCAGTTCGGGATACGACAGTTCGCGGTCGTCGTCGACGATCGCGAGTTCCTCGCCGCCGGCAGCCGCGCCCTGCGCGAGCCACTGGCGCAGCGACTGGGGTGCGCCCGGCACAGCGCCGACAGTGGGCAGGCCGGCGTCGCCGTGCAGGTCGATCTCCCCGACCCGCACGTCCGGATCGGCGACGGCCGCGCTCAGGATCGTTCGCAGGCGGTCGGCGTAGCCGGCGACGGTGTCGGCGTCGTACAGGTCTGTGCTGTAGAAGAATTCGAGGTCGATGCCGTCCTGCTGCTCGGTGACGGTGACCTGCACGTCGACGTTGACCGTTTCGGTGTCGACAGGCGCGGCGGTGACGTTCAGATCGGGCAGCGCGAAGGTCGAGGCGACGGGTCGTGCCTGCGACAGCGCCACCTGGAACAGCGGGTGCCGCGCTTCCCTGCGGGCGGGCTGCAGCTTCTCGACGAGCGTCTCGAACGGTGCGTCCGGGTTGCCGTAGGCGGCGAGGTCGCGGCGGTGCACCTGCGTGAGCAGCTCGGTGAAGGTGGCGTCGGGGTCGACGTCGGTGCGCAGCACGAGGGTGCCGGCGAACATGCCGACGACGTCGTCGAGCTGCGGGTCGCCGCGACCGGAGACGGCGGTGCCGATGGGGATGTCGCGACCGGCACCGTGCCGCGCGAGCAACGCCGCGAGTGCGGCGTGCAGCACCATGAACACCGTCGCGCGACCCTCACGGGCCAGCTCGTGCAAACCTCGGACTAGGTCGGCGTCGAGCGAGACGGTGTGGGCAGCACCGTGTCCGGTGGGCTGTGTGGGGCGCGGCCGGTCGCCGGGCAGGGTCACCTCGTCGGGCAGGTCGGCGAGTTCGCCCAGCCAGTACGGGATCTGTTCGTCGGCGACGCTGCGCTGCCACCGCGCGTAGTCGGTGTACTGGACGGGCAGCGCCGGGAGTTCGGGGGTCGCGCCGGTGAGGCGGGCGTCGTAGGCGACGGCGATGTCGCGCAGCAGCGGCGTCAGCGACCAGCCGTCGGCTGCGATGTGGTGCAGGACGACGAGCAGCACGTGCCTGTCGGGTGCCGTCCGGTAGAGCCGCATGCGGGCCGGGGGTTCGACGGTGAGGTCGAAGCCGGTGGTGGCGTAGTCGCGGACGAATTCGTCGAGGGCGTCCTCCGGCACGGCCACCGGGTCGAGATCGGGGCGTGCCGGGGGCAGCACGGTGTACTCGTCGGCGGCCGGGTAGACGGTGCGCAGCGTGCGGTGCCGTTCGAGCACGTCGGCCACGGCGGCGGTGAGGGCGTCGACGTCGAGGTTCCCGTCGAGCCGCACCGCGAAGGGCAGGTTGTAGCTCGGGGAGGCCGGGTCGAAGCGGTTGATGAACCACAGGCGCTGCTGCGCCGCCGACAACGGGGCGGGTGCGTCGGGGTCGGCGACGAGACGCGCACGGCGAGAGGGCTTATCGCTTCCACTGGTTATGTGTGAAGTTAGGGCTGTAATGGTCCGGTTCTCGAAGATGTCTCTCACGGTGACGTCGGCGTCGAGTACGTCCGACAGGCGACCGGCGAGGCGCGTGGCGAGCAGCGAGTTGCCGCCGAGATGGAAGAAGTCGTCGTCGGCACCGAGGGTGCCGGGGGCGATGCCGAGCAGTTCGGCACACACGTCCGCGACGAGTTCCTCGACCGGTCCGTGCGGTGCCGCACCCCCACCGGCCGTGACGTCGGGGGTGGGCAGTGCGGCGCGGTCGAGTTTGCCGTTGGCGGTGAGCGGCAGCGCGTCGAGAACCACAGCGGCCGACGGGACGAGGTAGTCGGGCAGGCTGCGTCGCAGGTCGCGCAGGGCGTCGATGGCGTTGCCTCCGACGAGATAGGCGACGAGGCGGTCGTCGCGCAGCAGCACGACGGCCTGGCGCACGCCCTTGCTGCGCAGCAGGGCGGCTTCGATCTCGCCGGGTTCGATGCGGTAGCCGCGCAGTTCGATCTGCTGGTCGGCGCGACCGAGATAGTGCAGGGCACCGCTGGTGTCGCGGCGGCCGAGGTCGCCGGTGCGGTAGCGGCGGGTGCCACCGGGGGCGGCGACGAACCGCGTCGCGGTCTGGCCGGGACGTCCGTGGTAGCCGCGCGCGAGTTGGTCTCCGCGCACGTACAGTTCGCCGATCGCGCCGGGCAGTGCGGGTCGCAGCGACGAGTCGAGCACATCCACGGCGAGACCGGTCAGCGGCGCACCGATGCCGGTCGCGGTGGCGTCACCGAAGGTGACGTGCACGGTGGTCTCGGTGATGCCGAACATGTTGACCGCCCGCACATGCGGATGACGCTCGGCCCACGGGCGCACCCGCGCGGGGTCGAGGGCTTCGCCGCCGAAGATCAGCAGCCGCAGGTCTTCGAGCGGCGCGTGATCGGTGGCGGCGAGCTGGTGGAAGGCCGTGGGGGTCTGGTTGAGCACCGTCACCCGGTTGCTCGTGAGCACGTCCACGAAGGGCGCGGGGTCGCGCACGGTGAGGTGGTCGATCACCACCACAGAAGCGCCGGTGGCGAGCGGTGCCCACATCTCCCAGACGGAGAAGTCGAAGGCCGGCGAGTGGAACAGCGTCCACACGTCGTCGGCGCGCAGTCCGAATTCGTCGACGGTCGCGGCGAGCAGCGACAACACGTTGCGGTGCGTCACCTGCACGCCCTTGGGGGTTCCGGTGGAGCCGGAGGTGTAGACGATGTAGGCGCCGAGATCCGCGACGAGCGGGAAGTCGAACAGGGCGCCGTCGTCGAGGCGACCGGCCACCTCCGGGTCGTCGAGTCGCAGCGTCGGCACGCGGACGTCGGTGAAGTCACTGTCGGTGACCACCAGCGAGGGCTGCGCGTCGTCGAACAGGGACTGCAGGCGCGTCGCGGGATGCGTGACGTCGACGGGCAGGTAGATTCCACCGGCGCGGGAGACGGCGAGGATCGCGACGACGAGCCCGGGGGTGCGCGGCAGTGCGACGGCGACGACGTCCTCGGCGGTGACGCCGCGTTCGCGGAGGAGTTTGGCGAGCGCGCCCGAGCGCGACCACAGCGCGCCGTAGCTGAGGGAGTACCCGTCCCCCACCACGGCGACGGCCGCCGGATCGTCGGCCACGCGTTGCGCGACCAGCTCGGGCAGCGACTCTGCCGAAAGTTGTTGGGCGACGCCGACGGGGGTGAGGTCGGCGTCGCCCAACTCGATACCGCCGACCGACACAGCCGGGTCGGCGGTAACGGCATCGAGGATACGCACGAACCACGACTGCCACTGCACAATCGTGTGCGAATCCAAAAGTTCGTCCGCGTACGTGAGGACCGTTTCCAAACCGGCGGGCACACCGGTCTCGGAACGGCGTTCGCGGACGGTCAGTTCGAGGTCGACGCGGGCCGTGCCCACCGGGATCTCGCGGATCGTCGTGGAGCTGCCGGGCAGCGTGAACTCGTCGAGCGAGAACGACTCGTACGCCAGAATGACCTGGAACAACGGGTGGTGCGCGTCGGTGCCGGCCCCCACCGCGTCGACGATGCGATCGAACGGCACATCGGCGTGGGCGAAGGCGTCGAGATCGGCGCGGCGGGTGTCGGCGAGCAGGTCGGCGAAGGTGCGGCGCGGATGCACCCGCAACCGCAGCGGCACGGTGCCGACGAACATGCCCACCACGTCGTCGACCGCGGCGTCGCTGCGTCCGGAGACGGGCGTGCCGATGGTGACGTCGTCAGTGGCGGCGAGCGCCGACAGCAAGATCGCAAAGGCCGCGTGCATCACCATGAACGGCGTGACGTCGTGGGCCCGGGCGAGCTTGTCGACCGCGGCGTGCAGTTCGGCGGGGATCGTGAAACTCGCGCGACCCGCGGTACCGGTGGTCGCCGCGCTGCGGGGACGGTCGGTGGGCAGCGCAAGCAGCGGCGACGCATCGTCGAGGGTCTGCTTCCAGAAGGCGAGCTGACGGGACGCGAGGCTGTCGGGATCGTTCTCGTCGCCGAGCACGGCCCGGTGCCAGCGCGCGTAGTCGCGGTAGGTGACCGCCGGCTCCGGCAGCTCCGGCGTCTCCCCGTCGCGGTGGGCACGGTAAGCGGCGACGGCGTCACGTCCGAGCGGCAGCAGCGACAAGCCGTCGGCGGCGATGTGGTCGATCACCACGGCGAGCACGTAGCCGGAGTCCGTCCGATACAGCCGGGTGCGGATCGGCGGGTCGACGGTGAGATCGAAACGCTCGCAGGCGAAGTCGGTCAGCTCCGCATCGAGATCGGTGCCTGCGTCGACGGGCTCGAGGTCGAGCGTCACCGACGACAGCACGTGCTGGCGCGGGCCGGACGGGCTGTCGGGAAAGACCGTGCGCAGCGAGTCGTGGCGGGTCAGCACGGTGGCGGCGGCCGCACGCACGGAGTCGAGGTCGGTGTCGGCGTCGAGATCGAGCGCGAAGGCGATGTGGTCGCCGCCGTCGATACCGTCGGCCACGTCGAACCGGTTGAGCAGCCACATGCGCTGCTGCGCGGGTGCGAGCGGGGCGTCGCTGTCGTCGTCGATGTGTACGAGCGGCAGATGCTCGCCGGTGGATTCCTCGGCGAGCAGGTTCGCGAGTTCGGCGACGGTGGGGTGCTCGAAGATGTCGCGCACACCCACCCGGCGACCCGCGACTCCCCGCAGGCGCGCGGCGAGCTGGGTCGCGAGCAGCGAGTTGCCGCCGACGGCGAAGAAGTCGTCGGATCCGGCAACGCTCGGCAGGTCGAGCAGGTCGGCGACGACACCGGCGACGAGTTCTTCGGTGGCGCTGCGGTATCCGTCGGTGCGAGGCGCTGTGACCACCGGCTCGGGCAACGCGGCACGGTCGATCTTGCCGGTGCTGGTGAGCGGGAACGCGTCGAGCGCGGTGACGGTCGCGGGCACCATGTGCCGGGGCAGACGCTCGGCGGCCCATTCGCGGATCTCGTGCGGGTCGAGGCGGCCGTTGCGGCTGTGCACGTAGGTGGCGAGGGTGTCGCCGCGCACCACGGTCACGGCGGTGCCGATACCCGGGTGGGTCTGCAGGGTCGCGTCGATCTCGCCGAGTTCGATGCGGAAACCGCGGATCTTGACCTGGTGGTCGCTGCGACCGACGAATTCGAGGGCCCGGTCGTCATCGTGTCCCGTCCAGCGCACGAGATCGCCTGTGCGGTACAGGCGCCCGGTGCCGAACGGGTTCGCGACGAACCGGTCGGCGGTGAGCGCGGGGGCGTCGAGGTACCCGCGGGCCACGCCCTGCCCCCCGAGATACAGCTCGCCGGTCACCCCCTCGGGCACGGGCCGCAGGCGTTCGCTGAGCACCACCGCGGTGACGCCGACGAGGCCGGTGCCGATGGTGAGCCGGTCGCCGGGTGCGAAGGGTTCGCTCGACGTGGCGAGCACCGTCGTCTCGGTGGGTCCGTAGACGTTGAGCAGGGTGCGGCCGGGTGCCCAGCGTTCGGCGGTCTCGACCGGCCACGCCTCGCCGCCGATCGCGATCGTGCGCAGGACGTCGAGTCCGGCGGGGTCGAGCTGTGTGGGCACCGAGGGCGTCGAGAACCAGTGGGTGATGCCTTCGGTGCGAAGCAGTTCCACCAGTTCGTCGCCACCGAACAGGTCGGCGGGCGCGACCACCAGCGTGCCGCCGGAGGTGAGCGCCAGGACGTATTCGAGCACCGCGCCGTCGAAGGCAGGGGTGGCGAAGTGCAGCACCCGTGCGTCGGTTTCGGTGTCCGAGATGGTGGGCAGGTCGAAGCGTTCGACGAACGACTGTGCGAGCGGGCCGAGTCCGCGATGCGAGACCACCACGCCCTTGGGCCGACCGGTCGAGCCCGAGGTGTAGACGACGTAGGCGGTGTTGTCGACGTGCAGCGGCCGCACGCGATCGGCGTCGGCGATAGGGCGAGTCTCACCCTCGACGGTGAAGGCGATCGGCTCGACCCCGTCGGGCAGCGCGACGTCGCCGTCGACGATCGCGTACCGCGCGCCGGATGCGTCGAGCAACTGGGCGATGCGCGCGGCGGGCTGGTTGGGGTCGACAGGTACGAAGGCCGCGCCGCTCAGCGCCACGGCCGCGGCAGCGAGCACCGAACGCGTCGACCGCGAGAGCACGACGGCCACACGGTCTTCCGTCCCGATGCCCCGCTCGATCAGCGTCCACGCGAGCGGGCGTGCCGCCGTGCGGATCTCGACGGCCTGACCACCGGGCTCGGTCACGCAGGCCGGCGACCGGTCGATGACCTCGGCGAAGGTCGCTTCCGGGCCGGGTTCGGCCGGCTCGACGGAGAGGGTGCCGAGGTCGAGGTCACCGACGGGCAGCGACGGATGCTGCGCGACCTGTTCGAGCACTCCGCTCAGGCGGGTCACCCAGCGGGCGATGGTGTCGTCGTCGAACAGTTTCGTGTCGTAGACGAGGCGGCCGGTGAGCGATCCATCGCGCAGTTCGCGCAGCGAGATCTCGACGTCGAATCGTGCTTGTGACGAGGCGATCTCCTGCGGCCGCACCGTCAGCCCGGGCAGTTCGAGATCGGGCACGTCCACGTTGTCGTACGCGAGCATCACGTGGAAGGGCGAGAAACCGAGGGCGTCGACGACGTAGTCGAACGGCACGGTGGCGTGCGCGAAGGCGTCGAGGTCGGTGTCGCGGGCCTGTGCGAGCAGCGACGTGAACGGCTGTGCCGGGTCGACGTTCGTCCGCAGGGTGACGGTGCCGACGAACATGCCGACGAGCGCGTCGAGGTCGGGATGGTCGCGACCGGCCGTTCCGGTGCCGATGGCGATGTCGTGCCCGGAGGTCCAGGCGGCCAGCCACACGGCGACGGCGGCGTGCACGGCCATGAAGGTGGTGGCGTCGTGCGCGGCGGCGACGGACCGCAGGTCCGCGACCTGGTCGGCGGGCACCGTGAAGTCCACGGCCGCAGCGGGACCGAAGCCGCCGTTGCGGGGGCGGTCGGTGGGCAGCGGCGCTGCGTCGGCGAGTCCGTCGAGTGTGCTTGTCCAGTAGTCGATCTCGCGACCGGCCCGGGTGTCGGGCGCCGCAGGATCGCCGAGGCGATCGAGATGCCACTGCGCGTAGTGCCGGTAGTGCAGCGGCAGCGGCGTCCACGCAGGCGCTTCCCCGGCCGCGCGGGCGAGGTAGGCGGTGGCGACATCGGCAGTGAGCGGCACGAACGACGCACCGTCGAGCGCGATGTGGTGGGCGACCACGGCGAGCACGTGCTTGTCGTCGGCGAGTCGCAGCAAGCGGATCCGGAACGGGATCTGCGCGGTGAGGTCGAACGGTTCGGCCGCCCACTCGGTGATGAGCGCTTCGACGTCGCCCTCGGCCGTTTCGGGTTCCAGGGCGAGACCGGTGACGGCACGCTCGAGCGGCAGTACGTCCTGCACCGGTCCGTCGAGCTCGAGGCGAAACAGTGTGCGGAGGGTTTCGTGCCGGTCGAGGACGTCCACCACCGCGGCCTGCAGCGCCGGCAGGTCGAGGGCGCCGTCGAGGTGCAGCGCGAACGGCAGGTGGTAGGCGGCCGGGTCGCCGTGCGCGCGGGCGAGCAGGAACAGTCGGCGCTGCGCGGGAGCGAGCGGCGACGGTCCAGTGTTCGGGGTGGCGACGGGTCGCGATTCCGATTCCGGTCGCTTCGCCGCGGCGACCGCCAGTCGGGCGACGGTCGGGTGAGCGAACACGTCGCGCAACTGCACGTCGCGGCCCAGCGCGGCACCGAGACGGGCGGCGAGCTGTGCGGCGCCGAGCGAGTGACCGCCGAGCGCGAAGAAGTCGTCGTCGGCTCCGATGTCGTCGATGCCGGTGAGCTCGGCGAACAGCTCGGCGACGATCTTCTCGCTCGGGCCGTTGGGCGGCCGCGATCCGACGGCCACAGCACGCTCGGGTGCGGGCAGCGCGCGCCGGTCGACCTTGCCGCCCGGCGTGAGGGGCAGCGCCTCGAGCACGGTGATCGACGACGGACGCAGATAGGTGGGCAGTTCGTCGGCGAGGCGGACGGTGAGGTCGGCGGGGTCGACGTCGCCGACGACGTAGGCGGCGATGTGCTCGCCGTGGACTGTGACGGTCGCGGCCTGTACCTCGTCGAAGGCGACGAGCGCGGCTTCGATCTCGCCGAGTTCGATGCGGTAGCCGCGGATCTTCACCTGCTGGTCGGCGCGGCCGAGGAATTCGAGGTGACCGTCGGTGGTCCAGCGGGCGCGGTCGCCCGTACGGTACATGCGCCCACCGAACGGTGAGGCGACGAAGCGTTCTGCGGTGACGGCCGGGGCGCCGAGGTAACCGCGCGCGACGCCCGGTCCCCCGAGATACAGCTCGCCGATCACCCCGGCGGGCACGGGATGCAGGCGGGAATCGAGGACGACGGCGGTCATGCCGTCGATCGGCCGGCCGATCGGAACGCCCTCACCGGGCTGCAGCGGGCCGCTGAGCGTCGCGAGGATCGTGGTCTCGGTGGGCCCGTAGGCGTTGAGCATCGTGCGGCCGGTGGACCAGCGGTCGGCCACGGCCTGCGGCAGTGCTTCGCCACCGGCGTCGAGAACCTGCAGGTCGGACAAGCCGTCGTCGGGGGTGACAGCGAGGATCGCCGGTGCGGTGATCGCGTGAGTGACGGATTCGCTGCGCAGCAAGGTGGCCAGCGCCGGTCCGCCGACGGCGTCGGGCGGGCAAATCACCAGGGTGGCGCCGGCGTCGAAGGCGAGGAGCAGTTCCTGAAGCGACGCGTCGAAGGACGGCGACGCGAGGTGCAGCACCCGCGATGTCGCGTCGGCCCGGTAGCGATCGCGCAGCGTCGACACGAGCGCGGACACACCGCGGTGGCCCACCGCGACCGCCTTCGGGGTGCCGGTGGAACCGGAGGTGTGGATGACCCACGCCGTGTTGTCGACGTGCAGCGGCCGCAGGCGATGCTCGGCCGTGAAGGTCTCAGCGGAGCCGTCGGTGGGCGGCGCGATGCGGGTGACGTGCTCGGGCAGCGCCGGGTGGTCATGGGCGACGGCGATCCGCACGTCGCGCAGCACCTGCTCGAGGCGGCGGGCGGGAAGTTCGGGGTCGAGCGGGGTGTAGGCGGCGCCGGTCTTGGCGACGGCCCACAGCGCGACCACCGAATCGATCGAGCGAGGCAGCAGCACCGCAACGCGCTCTTCGGGGCCCGCACCCGCCGTGACCAGCGCATGAGCGAGCGCGCCGGAGCGAGCGTCGAGTTCGCGGTAGGTGATGCTGTCGTTTCCGTCCACGACGGCGACGGTGTCGCTCGCGGCGTGGCGGGTGAGGACGTCGGGCAGCAGTTCCGGCTCGGGCGCGGTGCGTCCGCGGGCGGGAGCCAGGCCGTCGAGTTCGGCCGGGTCGGCGAGGGCGAGATCGCCGACCGCGACGCCCGCGTTCTGCACGAACTCCTTCAGGAATCCGCGGAAACGGCTGTGCAGCGACGACAGGTGCTCGTCGCTGTAGAGATTGGGGTTGGCCTCGAAGTCGACGCGTATCGTGCGGCCTGCGACGCCCGGGTAGACGTTGACGGCGAGATCGTCGATCGGGCCGCTGGACTGGTGGTGGTACTCCCCCGTCACCTCTCCGAACGCGATCTCGGGATGGAACATCATCAGATTGACGGTGGGGCCGAACGGGCTCGCCGCCTCGTCGCGGGAGCGGCCGAGGCTGCGCAGATCCGCGAGCATGTCTTCGTACCGATACCGCTGGTGGCGCAGGGTGCTGCTCAGTTCCACCTGCACGTCGCGGATGAGCTCGACGGGTGTGGTTGCCGGATCCACGCATAGGCGCAACGGCACGACGTTGGCGAGAACGCCAGCGGACCGACGCAACGCGGCGGTGGTGCGCGCGGAGACGGGCAGGCTGAGTACGACGTCGACCACGCCCGTGGTCCGGGCGAGGAACGCACCGAAGGCCGCGAGGACGATCGGCACGTCGGTGGAGTTCGCGTCGTGGGCGAGCGCCGAGACCGCGGCCGCGGTGTCGGCGTCGAGTTCGGAGTTCGCCCGACGTGCCGGCACCCCGAGAGGTGCTTCGTGATCGACGAACGACACGGATTCGGGCAGGTCGGCGAGGCGCTCGAGCCAGTGCTGGCGGTCGGTGTCCTGACGCTTCGAGCCCACATAGGCGGCCTCGACATCGAGAATGTCGGCGATCGGCATCGCCTTGAGCGGCGGCGCCTCGGAGCCGGAGACCCACGCCGAATACAGCTCGGCGGCGCGGTTGAGCATGTTGACCGCACCCTGGCCGTCGAGCGCGATGTGGTGGACGTAGCTCGACAGGAAATAGCGGTCGTCCGCGATGCGCAGCACCGTGGTGGCGATGAGCCGGTCGCTCAGCAGGTCGAGAGGCTTCGTGTACTGCTCGGTCATCCAGCGATGAGCTGCAGCTTCCGGGTCCTTCTCGGACCGCAGGTCCAGATAACGCGGTGCGTCCTCGATATCGGGGACGACCTTCTGGAACGGCTTGCCGTCCTGTTCGACCAGCACCAATGTGCCCGATTCGACGTCGCGCGCAGCTTGCTCACAGGCATTTCGGGCAAGGTCCACGTCGAGATCGCCATGGAACTCGACGTACTGAGCCGTGGTGAACGGTATGTCGGGATTCAGCTGCTGCGCGAACCACAGGCCCCGCTGACTCGGGGACAGCGGAAATAGATGCACCACGCTCCCCTCGCCTCACCCGACAAATACAGGACGCAGGAGTGCAGAATCCTCCCCGTCATGCGATCGTGGACAGAGCCTCCCAACTCCGCGGTCACGATCCGTGCAGAAGTTTACTTACAGTCACGGTTACCCACCACTTGAACGGTCGGCCAGTTCGGAAACGGGTTATCGTCTCGACGGAAACCACGAAGGGGGCACAAGCGGCGTGAACGATGTTACCGGTGAGTCAGATTCGCCCGAACGGCGTAGGCGCAAGGTGCGCAGGCGCTTGTCCGACGAGGAGATCGCAGCTCAGCGGAGGAAGCGCCGGCGCGTGCAGATCGGCTGCAGCGTAGGCGCGCTCGTTGTCGTCGGATTCATCGGCTGGCTGGGTTACGAAGGCCTGCAGGCGAAGTCGAATCTGGAGAAAGCGCAGGACTTCGCGACGCAGGCGAAAGACGCACTGCTCGCAGGCGATACCGACAGGGCCCGCATCGTCGCGGGCGACGCCGATCGCTACGCCCAGAATGCCCAGAGTTCGGTCGACTCGGTGCCGTGGCGTATTGCCGGCGCCGTTCCATTCCTGGGAAGCCCGTTCGATTCCACTCGCCAAATGACCACCATTGTGAGTGGTCTCACAGAGCAGGTTCTCCTCCCCGCTGTCGATGCAGGTAGTGCCGTATCTCCCGATCAGTTGATTTTGGACGGCGCACGCATCAATCTTGCGGCTCTCCGCGACGCCGCCCCCGTCCTCGAGACGACGTCGGCGGCCATCAGCAACCTCGACGAGCAGGCCCAAAATGTCGACAGCACGTGGCTCGGTCTGATCGACGACGCGCGAGTCGACCTGCAGGAGCAGGTGGCCGAGTTGTCCGGACTATTGAACAACACCTCACTCGCGGCGCAGATCGCGCCGGCCATGCTGGGCGCAGACGGTCCGCGCAGTTACTTCGTCGGTTTCCAGACGAACGCAGAAGCACGCGGTACGGGTGGATTGGTCGGCGGTTTCGCCATACTACGTGCGGAAAACGGCGCCGTGCAGGTCGATGACCTCGCAAGCAACCGTGAACTCCGTACAGATTACGAGTCGTTGGACTTAGGACCAGACTTCGACCGAGCATACGGCGCAAGCAGACCAACATCTGATTTTCGAAACAGCAATGTTAGTCCACACTTTCCCTACGCCGGCCAGATTTGGCGGCACATGTGGCAGCAGGAATCAGGAGAGCGTGTGGACGGCGCGATAGCAACAGACCCAGTCGCTCTTAGTTACGTATTAGATGTTGTAGGACCGATCACCATGCCGGACGGAGAGAAAATCACGGCTGAGAACGTTGTCGAATTGACCGAATCCACCGTGTACACACGCTTCGCGACAGACAATCAGGCAAGAAAAGACTATCTGCAGACTGTAGCTGCTGAGGTCGTGCGGAAACTAACAGGAAGTATAAATCACCCAGGCTCTCTCCTCGAAGCTCTCGGACGTGCAGTGTCCGAGGGTCGTCTCGCAGTCTGGTCAGCTGACTCCGAATCTCAGAAGGTGATTGAAAGCACTCCCCTCGGCCACACGGTCCCCGACGATTCTGCTCCATACGCAGGGCTGGTAGTGAACAATCTGGGCGGAAACAAGCTGGACTATTATCTTGAGAGAAAAATAACGTATTCTGCTGGCGGCTGCGACGACAGCACTCGTCGCTCCCTGGTGTCTATCCAATTAAAAAATAATCTACCGGACGGCGATTTCACAAAATATGTTGCAGGGACGTTCGACAATTCTGTGGGGGCTCCTTTTGGAACTAATATCATCGATTTAGGATTACTCGCAACCCAGGGAGCTCAACTCAAGAAGGTCACAATTGACGGAACATCTACAATTGCCTTCGTAAATACAGAGAGAGGGCACCCCCTCTTCTCCGTCCAGCTACCGATCCCTCGCGGAAAATCCGTGGAGGTCACTTTCGACCTGATTGAACCAACGGCACCTGGCGACGCGCGCGTTCCGATACAGCCATTAATCGACAATCCTTCAGTCGAGGTCAGCGTACCCAATTGCACTACCGAATGATGCCCGATTGCATGTGCCGACCCTAAGGGCCCGCACAGAAGCCGCAAGCAAAGGGATTCTTCGGCAGCGAAGGACTTTAAACTGGCATTACCAGAAGCTTATAGTGTCGGGCAGCCGAACTCCGCACTTGGGTTTCAGAGCTATGCCAACAACCGTTCAAGATCACCAAAGTTGCCGTTGATATCACCCATCTCACCAAGATCGACGGGTGATATCAACGGCGCCAGGCTCCGAGCCGGCAATTGCGTCGCCTTGACGAATTTTGCCTAGCGTGCCATCACCAGCCGATTGTGGGTCGTTGCAACCTTTGTAGAGCCGGACTGATCGCGGGAGGCTCCGGAAGTGTGCCTAACAACAGTATCGACGGTCCCTATGCCGAACGGAAGATTCGGCAATGTCGTCGGCGTACCCGGCAAGACAGGAACTGTGAACGCACTAGTTGTAGTTCCCAGGCAGGTTGTGAACGGCGTGCCGTCACGAGATAGGTGAGGACCTCCGGAATCGGTGTGGTTACCACACACACGCCGACCACCGAGAGGCCCTCTTGACACACCGTAACGCCTATCTGACTCCACGCGGCCGATTGGCACTGGCCGAACTTGTCGTCGAGACCGGCTGGAGCCTGCGCCGGGCCGCCGAACGCTTCCAATGCTCGCCGGCGATCGCCAAGAAGTGGGTCGATCGCTACCTGACCGGTGACCGATCGATGCAGGACCGGTCCTCACGCCCTCGGTCCTGCCCGCGCCGGACCCCGACCCGCACCGAACGCCGCATCATCGCACTGCGCTTCACCCGACGGTGGGGCCCGCACCGCATCGCCTACCACTTGCACCTGGCGAAATCGACCGTCGAGGCCGTGCTGCGCCGCTACAATGTTGCGCCCCGGCTTCAGTAGAGGCTCTCGACGACCCGCTCGGTTGTTCCGGCGGGACTATGTGAATCGTAGTAGGACTGTTCGGCTTCGACGGGCGAGATCATCCCGATCTCACCGTGCAACCTCCGGTGATTGAACCAATCGATGTACTCGGCCACCGCAATTTCGAGGTCATCGATAGAGCGCCACGGTCCCTTGTTACGGACCAGCTCGGCCTTGAACAGCGAGTTGAACGCCTCGGCGAGGGCGTTGTCATACGAATCGCCGCGGCTGCCCACCGAAGCGACCGCGCCGGCCTCGGCAAGGCGCTGGGTGTAGCGGATAGCTCGATATTGAGCTCCGCGGTCGGAGTGATGTATCAACTGCGACAGGCCCTGACCTGCATGCTCGCGGGTCCAGATGCCCATCTCCAATGCATCGAGTGCGAGATCGGTGCGCAGACTCGTCGACAACTGCCATCCCACGATGCGGCGTGAGAAGACGTCGATGACGAACGCGGCATACGTCCATCCGGCGAACGTGCGGACATAAGTTATATCGGCGACCCACAGCTGGTCCGGTGCTGAGGCGGTGAATCCGCGGTTGACCAGGTCAGCAGGCTTGTCGGTGTCCGCTGCGGCGATCGTGGTCCGGGGGTTCTTCGACCGGGCGATGCCGCGTAACCCTTCGGCGCGCATCAGGCGCTCGACGGTGCACCGGGCCACCCGGACACCCTGCCGCTGCAGCTCCGCATGGACCTTGCGGGCACCGTAGACGGCGTAGTTCTCGGCGTGGACCCGGTGGATTTCTTCGATCAGTTCCGCGTCGCGGACCGCCCGCGCTGAGGGTGGACGGGTCTTTGCTGCGTAGTACGTCGACGGGGCGATCTGCACACCGGTCCGAGTGAGGACTCTGCAGATCGGCTCGACCCCGTGACCGGCCTTGTGGGCGTCGATGTAGTCGACGATCACTTGAGTTTGCGGTCGAGCTCCGCTGCCGCGAAAAACGCCGACGCCGTCTTCAGGATCTCGTTGGCACGGCGCAGTTCTCGGTTCTCGCGTTCGAGTTCGGCGATCCGTTTCGCCTCGTCCGTCGTGGTGCCGGGGCGGACACCACCGTCGATCTCTTCCCTGACGAACCCAGGTGCGCAGGGCCTCGGGATGGATGCCCAACTGCTCGGCGATCCGCTTGATCGCTCCTGTCTTCGATCCTGGATCGCGGCGTGCCTCGACTGCCAGCCGCGTCGCTCGTTCCTTCAGCTCCTCCGGGTACTTTCGCGGTGCTCCCATGGATCTCATCCTTCCGTGTGATGAGACCCTCCAACAGACCCGGTACGCGACAGTGGCATTCGTGCGGAAGGTGCGTACCGCATCCGGGGCGGTAGCGGTGCAGGTCGTGCGCAAACACCGCGGCCGGCACGAGATCCTCGCCCACGTCGGGTCCGCGCACACCGACGTCGAGCTGGGCATTCTGCTCGAACGAGCCCGCCAGCTCCTGCACGGCGATCAAGGCATGCTCGACCTGGATGTGCCGACGCCCGTCGAGCAGATCGCCGACGTGGCCGACTGGCGGACCGGTCGACTACCCGGCCCGACCACGAGCAAGGGCGGCGAGCTCGCCGGCGCGGGACGAACCGTGCGCACCAGCGCCCGGTTGCTCTACGACGTGCTCGCCTTCGTCTACAACCGGCTCGGCTTCGACGTCCTCGACGATGCGGTGTTCCAGGATCTGGTCATCGCCCGGATCGTGGAACCGACCTCGAAGATCGATGCGCTGCGCGTTCTCGAAGATCTCGGCGCGGAACCGGTGTCGTACAAAACGATTCAACGTCACCTTGCGCAGATCATCACCGGTGACTACCGCGATCGGATCGCCCGCCGCTGTTTCGAGTATGCCGCCGAAACCGGCGGGTTGGGGTTGTTGCTGTTCGATGTGACCACCTTGTACTTCGAAGCGGAGAAGGAAGACGACCTGCGCAAGGTCGGCTACAGCAAGGAGCGCCGGGTCGATCCGCAGATCGTGGTCGGGCTGCTCGTCGACCGCACCGGGTTCCCACTGGAGATCGGCTGTTTCGAAGGCAACAAGGCCGAAACCCACACCCTGGTCCCGATCGTGCGTCAGTTCCAGGCCCGCCACGACATCGAGGGTGTGGAGATGGTCATCGCCGCCGACGCCGGCATGCTGTCGGCGGCGAATCTGACTGCTCTGGACGAGGCGGGCCTGAAGTTCATCGTCGGCTCCCGGGTGACGAAGGCACCCGCTGATCTGACGTCCCATTTCCATTGGCACGGTGATGTATTCACCGACGGGCAGATCATCGATACCGTCACACCCCGGCACGCCCGCAGCGTGGTCAACACCGTGAAACGGCGCGCCGAACCGGTCTGGGATCCGGGACGGCATCCCAGCTCGTGGCGGGCGATCTGGCAGTACACCCGCAAACGTGCCGTCCGCGACAACCAGACATTGAACGCGCAGGAAGCGCGGGCGCGGGCGGTGGTCGAGGGCACGACGAAGGCCAAGGCCACCCGCTTCGTCAAGACCACCACCGCAGGTCAGCGACTCGACGACGCCGCGCTGGCACGAGCTCGATCGCTGGTGGGCTTGAAGGGATATGTCACCAACATTCCCGTCACGCTCATGGAACCGGGCGAGGTGATCGGCAAGTACCACGACCTATGGCATGTCGAGCAGTCGTTTCGCATGTCGAAAACCGATCTGCGGGCCCGGCCGATGTTCCACCGCACCCGCGACGCCATCGAAGCGCACCTGACCATCGTGTTCGCCGCCCTGGCTGTGGCCCGCTGCGCCCAGGACCAGACCGGTGTGGCGATCGCGAGACTGGTCAAGCAACTGCGGCCACTACGGACCTCCACCATCGCCATCAACGGTGCCGTCCAGGACTTTCCGCCGCAGATCCCGGCTGCCGAGCTGGAGATTCTCACCCGTCTCGGGTTCGAATTGGGACACTAAGCCAAATGTCCTAACTCAGGCGGTGGCGCAATGCCCGTGCCGAACCGAAGACCCAGTTCGGCACGGATTCGCCGATCCGGTCGTGGACCGAGTACCCGCATTACCCGGCCAAGGTTGCGTGACGAGGCACTAGTGTCCTGCGTCAGAAATTTCACAGGTTAGTTTATGGTGTGTTCTTATGTCGCATCGTGGGCCCTCGGCCGTCGAGATCACCTTGTCCGTGGCCGAACGCGCCGAGCTGACACACAGAGCCGAGTCGGCGGACCGGCGACAGGCCGAACGGGCACGCATCGTGTTGGCCTGCGCCGAAGGTGCATCGAATGCCGGCGTGGCACGCGAACTCGATCTCGCGGTGGCGACGGTGGCGAAATGGCGACGAAAGTTCGCCGCCGACCGGCTCGACGGGCTGGCCGATGCCGGGCGCAGCGGACGCCCGAAAGCAGATCTAGTGCTCAGCGAGGACGAGCGCGCTCAGCTGACATCGTGGGCGCGGAGAGCGAAAACCGCTCAGTACCTTGCGATGCGAGCCAAGATCGTGCTGCGCTGCGCCGAAGGTGGGACCAACAAGCAGGCCGCCGCCGATCTCGGTGTCGACGAGTCGACCGTGGATCGGTGGCGCCGACGTTTCATCGCAGGCCGGCTCGGTGGGCTGGTCGACGAGCCCCGGCCCGGCCGGCCGCCGTCGATCCTGCTCGACCAGGTCGAAGACGTGGTCATCGCGACCTTGGAGTCGACGCCCGGCAAGGACACCCACTGGTCGCGGGCGTCGATGGCCGAGCGCACCGGACTGTCGAAATCGACCATCGGCCGGATCTGGCGCAAGTTCGACCTCAAACCGCATCTGCAGGACTCCTTCAAGTTGTCCACCGACCCGCTCTTCGTCGATAAGGTCGTCGATGTTGTTGGCCTGTACCATAATCCGCCGGAAAAGGCGGTCGTGCTCTGTGTCGACGAGAAGTCCCAGATCCAAGCCCTGGACCGGTCGCAACCGATCCTCCCGATCATGCCCGGCACCCCGCAGCGCCGCACCCACGACTATCTCCGGCACGGCATCACCAGCCTGTTCGCGGCCTTCGACATCGCCGATGGCACGGTCATCAGCGCACTGCACCGCCGCCATCGCGCCATCGAGTTCCGCAAGTTCCTGACCACCATCGACAAGGCCGTACCCCGCGAACTCGACGTGCACCTGGTGTGTGACAATTACGCCACCCACAACACTCCCGAGGTCAAGGCATGGCTGGCCCGGCATCCCCGCTTCCACGTCCACTTCACCCCGACCGGGTCGAGTTGGATGAATCAAGTCGAACGCTGGTTCGGCCTGCTCACCGACAGACTCATCCGCCGCGGTGTCCACACCTCGATCGAAGCCCTCGAAAAGGACATCACCGCGTGGATCGACGAGTGGAACGACAATCCGCACCCCTTCCGCTGGACCAAGACCGCCGACGAGATCCTCAAGTCTCTCGCCGACTACCTGGCCAAGATCAACCCGAGCACCTCTACAACAGATCAATGAGGTTTTCTCACCAGGCCGGTGCTTGCAGGTGAAGAAGAACGAGAGCCGCAGCAGCGATCGAGCCGATCCTCCACG
>NZ_JAOCLZ010000088.1:0-643 GCF_025290685.1 Rhodococcus sp. PAE-6 | reverse complement strand
GCGGTGCCGAAAACGCAGATGGTGGTGTCGATGCAGTTGCGGCAGCGCCGCGCCCACACCGTGATCGCCGAGCTCGATGCGTCGGCGTGGCAACGACTGTCGTGCGGCGATGGTGCGCACGGACCGCGGGTGTACGACTGGGCTGCCGCCCCGATCCGGCCCATCCGTGAACCGGGCCGCGGTCATTGGTTGCTGGCCCGTCGGTCGCTCACCGATCCCGACGAGATCGCCTATTACATCTGCTACGGCCCGGCCGAAACCCCGCTCGCCGAGTTGGTGCGGGTGGCCGGCAGTCGGTGGGCGATCGAGGAATGCTTCCAGACCGCGAAGAACGAGACCGGCCTCGACCACTACCAAGTCCGGGGTTACACCGCCTGGTACCGGCACATCACCTTGTCCATGGCCGCGGCCGCGTTCTTGACGATCCTGCGTCGAGACGCGCAAAAGGGGGATCTTCATCCGGTCGCAGTAGGTTGATTCCTCTGACCGTCAACGAGATTCGAAGACTGTTCAATCGTATCGCCTGCCCCGTTCGTCACGCCTTCGCCCACCTGTGGCACTGGTCGAACTGGCGTCGCATCAGCCAAGCCAGAGCCCGCGCCAGTCACTACAAACAACGACATCACAAACTGTCGTTGCAGTA
>NZ_JAOCLZ010000087.1:0-690 GCF_025290685.1 Rhodococcus sp. PAE-6 | reverse complement strand
GGCGCCGTGGTGCTCGAGCCGGGCTGCGGGGCCGGCCACTTCGTCGGCACCGCACCGGAGTCGGTGCGCATGGTCGGCGTCGAGATCGAGCCGATCAGCGCGAAAATCGCACACTACCTGTATCCCTCGCAGCAGATCCGCAACCACGGCTTCGAGCGCAACTTCGCCCCCGAGAACACCTTCACCGGGGCGATCGGCAACGTACCGTTCGGCAAGTTCGCGCCCGTCGACCCGATCCACAACGCAGACGGTCTGTCCATCCACAACCACTTCATCGCCAAATCACTGGCGTTGACCGCTCCCGGTGGCTACGTCGCGGTGGTCACCTCGATGTTCACCTCCGATGCCCGCCGCGCCGAAGAACGCGCCGCGATCGTCGCCAAGGGGGATCTAATCGGGGCGGTACGCCTGCCCACCGGGGCATTCGACCGGCAGGCCGGCACCGACGTGGTCACCGACGTGCTGGTATTCCGCCGCCGCGACGACGGCGCCACCCCCACCGAGGACACCCTCGAATGGGCACAGCCCGCCGTCCAGGTCGAACCGATCGACGCCAAGACCGGCGAAGCCGCCCACACCTGGATCAACCCATACTTCAAGAAGTACCCGCAGCGGGTGCTGGGCACCCTGACGGTCGGGGGCGGCATGTACGCCGGATCGTCGCTGCGCGTTGCCCCCACCACCACAAAG
>NZ_JAOCLZ010000086.1:0-821 GCF_025290685.1 Rhodococcus sp. PAE-6 | reverse complement strand
TACCCGAGTAGCACCGGGCCCGTGAAATCCGGTGTGAATCTGTCGGGACCACCCGATAAGCCTGAATACTCCCTGGTGACCGATAGCGGACTAGTACCGTGAGGGAAAGGTGAAAAGTACCCCGGGAGGGGAGTGAAATAGTACCTGAAACCGTGCGCTTACAATCCGTCAGAGCCGATGCACGATTCAGTTCGTGGTGGGTGATGGCGTGCCTTTTGAAGAATGAGCCTGCGAGTTAGTGGCATGTCGCGAGGTTAACCCGTGTGGGGTAGTCGTAGCGAAAGCGAGTCCGAATAGGGCGCATGAGTGGCATGTTCTAGACCCGAAGCGGAGTGATCTACCCATGGCCAGGGTGAAGCGATGGTAAGACGTCGTGGAGGCCCGAACCCACTTAGGTTGAAAACTGAGGGGATGAGTTGTGGGTAGGGGTGAAAGGCCAATCAAACTCCGTGATAGCTGGTTCTCCCCGAAATGCATTTAGGTGCAGCGTCGCGTGTTTCTCACCGGAGGTAGAGCTACTGGATGGTCTAGGGGGCCCACAAGCTTACCGAAATCAGCCAAACTCCGAATGCCGGTGAGTGAGAGCGCGGCAGTGAGACTGCGGGGGATAAGCTTCGTAGTCGAGAGGGAAACAGCCCAGATCGCCGGCTAAGGCCCCTAAGCGTGTACTAAGTGGAAAAGGATGTGGGATCGCTGAGACAACCAGGAGGTTGGCTTAGAAGCAGCCACCCTTGAAAGAGTGCGTAATAGCTCACTGGTCAAGTGGTTCTGCGCCGACAATGTAGCGGGGCTCAAGTACACCGCCGAAGCCGCGGCACTCA
>NZ_JAOCLZ010000085.1:0-867 GCF_025290685.1 Rhodococcus sp. PAE-6 | reverse complement strand
CGGCCTTGTCCTTGAACGGGGTGGTGTCCTCGGTGAAGATCGCCGTCTTGGTCGCCACTGCGTCGCTGCCGTCGAACTTCGACTGGAAGTTCTCGATGGCGAGAACCATGCCCAGGCGTGGATCTCGGGCGATCGCGCCTTGCAGATGCGCGGAATAGCGGCGCGGTTGCGGCTGCTCGGACGCCTTGTCGTACAGCTCCTCGTACACCTCGTCGGGGATCGACCCGGTGTAGGGGCCGGCCTCCTTCGGATCCAGCCCGTCGGCGAGGGCCTCCTCGCGACCGGTCTTGATCCGCCACTCGGCGATCGCCTTGTCGAGGCGGGCGGCGATCTTGTCTTCCGACAGCGGGGTCGGTTCGGTGAGCTTGAAGCGGTTCAGCGGCCCCCATGTGCCGACGTAGCGGTCGTAGAGCCCACCCAGGCGGGCGCGGATGACGTCGCGGTCGGCGACGGTGGCGGTGCGCGAGCGGCTGGCCTCGGCCAGCTCCATCACCGTCTCACCGAGACCGGTGATGACCTTCCACTGCTCGGCCAGGTCCTTGCCGCGGCAGCCGACCTCGGCCCAGCCGCGACCGAGGGTGAACTGCTCGAAGCGGTCCTCGGCTTCGTTGAAGCGCATCGCACCGGGCAGCACCTCGTGGGAATCGAGGTCGGCGCCGGTGCGCAGCCCCGGCGTGGTGAACGCTTCGACCTGCGCCGGAGCGGGGGCCGGGGCGGTGAATCCGAGTCCGCGACCGAGGGCCTGGTCGATGATCGGGTCGAGCTGCTCGCGCAGCTGCGTCGCCAGCGGCTTTGTGGTGGTGGGGGCAACGCGCAGCGACGATCCGGCGTACATGCCGCCCCCGACCGTCAGGGTGCCCAGCACCC
>NZ_JAOCLZ010000084.1:0-889 GCF_025290685.1 Rhodococcus sp. PAE-6 | reverse complement strand
ACTGACGGTTTCAGAATGATCTCCGCAGTCGCCTCAAACAGATGATGCTGCACGCGAGTTCGAGCAGCCCCTGATGCAAGTCCGCTCGTACCTCGGAACGTGTTCGCAGACGCTTGAACTGGTGCAACCAAGCGAAGGTTCGCTCGACGACCCAGCGGACCTTGCCGAGCCCGGAGCCATGCGCGGCGCCTCGGCGGGCAATCATCGGGGTGATCCCCTTTTCGCGAAGCAGGTTTCGGTACTTGTCGTAGTCGTAGCCTCGGTCGGCGAACAACCGGCGGGGCCGATTCCGCGGCCGGCCCCGCCGGCCTCGAATACGGGGGATCGCCTCGACGAGCGGCATCAGTTGAGTGACGTCGTGGCGGTTTCCGCCGGTCAGCGACACCGCAAGAGGGGTTCCGTGCCGGTCGACGATCACATGGTGCTTGCTGCCGGTGCGGCCGCGATCGACCGGTGAGGGTCCCGTGTGATCCCCCCTTTGAGGGCCCGCACGTGCGAGCCGTCGACGGCGACGTCGTCCATCTCGAGCAACCCGGCGGCTCGCAGCTCCGCGAGCAGCATCTCGTGCAGCCGCGGCCACACCCCGGCCTCGGTCCACTCCCGCAACCTGCGCCAGCAGGTCACTCCGCTGCACCCGATCGTCTCTGCCGGCACATCACGCCAGGCCACGTTGGTGCGCAGAACGAACATGATGCCGGCCAGGGCGACCCGGTCGTCGACCGGCTTGCGCCCCGGAAACCGGAACCGGCGGGCAGATCTGGGCGGAAGCAGCGGAGCTACACGCTCCCACAGATCGTCAGGAACAAGATCAACAGACACTCTCGACACGGTGCCCGAAACCGTCCCGGAACGCCATCTACCACGCCGAACTCATTCTGAAACGGTCAGT
>NZ_JAOCLZ010000083.1:0-902 GCF_025290685.1 Rhodococcus sp. PAE-6 | reverse complement strand
ATCGGCGATTGGGACGAAGTCGTAACAAGGTAGCCGTACCGGAAGGTGCGGCTGGATCACCTCCTTTCTAAGGAGCAACTCCTCATGCACCCCGAGTAGTCGGGGACGGTAAACGCATGCAGGCAGAGCCATTACGGATTCACAGGTAATCCGGTGGTGCTCATGGGTGGAACGCTGACAAGCATTTTCTTCACTACTGCGGGCCCGAGTGCCGGCAGGAAGAAAGTTATATCGGTGCACTGTTGGGTCCTGAGAGAACACGCAATGTGTTTGATCAGCGACGATGATCCGCGAAACAAGGAAATCAGTTTTCTTGCGGTAGGGGTTGTTGTGTGTTGTTTGAGAACTGCACAGTGGACGCGAGCATCTTTGTTGTAAGTGTTTATGAGCGTACGGTGGATGCCTTGGCACCAGGAGCCGATGAAGGACGTGGGAGGCTGCGATATGCCTCGGGGAGCTGTCAACCGAGCTGTGATCCGAGGATTTCCGAATGGGGAAACCCAGCACGAGTGATGTCGTGTTACCCGCATCTGAATATATAGGGTGTGTGGAGGGAACGTGGGGAAGTGAAACATCTCAGTACCCACAGGAAGAGAAAACAACATGTGATTCCGTGAGTAGTGGCGAGCGAAAGCGGATGAGGCTAAACCATGGGTGTGTGATAGCTGGCAGGCGTTGCATCCGTGGGGTTGTGGGGCTTTTCTTCCCGTCACTGTCATGACGGGCGAGAGTAAGAAACCGGTTGGTTAGTCGAAGTGGTCTGGAACGGCCTGTCGTAGAGGGTGAGAATCCCGTAGACGAAAACTTGCCGGCTCTCGTGAAAAGTACCCGAGTAGCACCGGGCCCGTGAAATCCGGTGTGAATCTGTCGGGACCACCCGATAAGCCTGAATACTCCCTGGT
>NZ_JAOCLZ010000082.1:0-943 GCF_025290685.1 Rhodococcus sp. PAE-6 | reverse complement strand
GAGGTTTTCTCACCAGGCCGGTGCTTGCAGGTGAAGAAGAACGAGAGCCGCAGCAGCGATCGAGCCGATCCTCCACGGACACAGACTGATTCGCTGCAGCGCCTTCCACCGGGTCTTCAGCAGCGCGTTCGCGCGTTCGGCCGGAGCACGCATCGCAGACAACACCGTGTTGCGGCAACGGGCGCCGGCATCGAGACCATGGCCTTTCGTCGGGACGTGGACACCGATCCCGGCACCGGTGTACCCCTTGTCGGCGAGGGTGGGCATCCCGCCGGCGGCAGCGTGGTAGAGGGCGCCGAGGATCCCGCCCCGACGAGCAGCGGTGAGGTCGTGCACCGAACCGGGGGCAACCTCGGACACCCAGATCGGGTAGCCGGTCGGATCGGTCAGGACCTGGACGTTGCCGCCATGGCGGCGATGTTTACCCGAGTACCACACGTCGTGCCCGGACTCGGAACGCTCCCGGCAGCGAGTCGAGGCGATGAGGGTGCCGTCGAGACAGACATGCTCCCAGCCGGACTCGATCCCACGTTCGAGCACGTCGTGCAGGTCCGGGGCGTGCGCAGCGATCACGTCGATACCTTCATGGAGATACCGGTAGGCGGTGGCCTGCGAGATGCGGGCATCGCGCGCCAGGGTGGCGACAGCGGTGCCGTCGCGAAACCACCGCAGCACCATCAGAGCCTGGACGTAGACGGTCGCGGCCCGCTGCCACGGCCGGCGATCGGTCCTGCGGCGGTGGGCAGCGAGGATACGGGCGACGAAGGTCAGGGTGTGCTCGGGCACGTCGAGCGTGGCACGATAGGTAATCACGTGGGGTCCTGCTCCGGGTTGCTTCTTGCTCGAAACAATCCCTACCAGGCAGGACCCCACGTCCTCTTTTCACGCCACACCGTTCGGATGTCTTTGCTGTCGTCGGTGACTCTCTGGTGAGAAAACCTCA
>NZ_JAOCLZ010000081.1:0-952 GCF_025290685.1 Rhodococcus sp. PAE-6 | reverse complement strand
GTTCGACGGCAGCGACGCAGTGGCGACCAAGACGGCGATCTTCACCGAGGACACCACCCCGTTCAAGGACAAGGCCGCCAGCGCCGCCGACGTCGACGAAGCGCTGGCGATCAGCTTCGACGAGCTCGGACACATCTCGCCGCAGCGAGTCGCCGAGCTGCTGAACATGTCCGTCGAGGACGCGCTCGAGCAGGCTCAGGGGAAGATCTATCCGTCCCTGCACGACGCCGACCGGTGGGAATTGGCCACCGTGGCCCTGTCCGGGCAGGTGCGAGACAAGCTGGCGCGGGCGACGATCAAAGCCGGCGACGATCCTCGCTACGCGCCGCTGGTGGAGGCACTGGCAGAGGTGGTGCCGCCGGATGTGGATCCCGCCGAGATCGGGGTGCGCATCGGCGCGACCTGGGTGCCGATCGAGGACTACCGCGCGTTCTTGGTCGAGGAGTTCGGGCTGCGCCCGGACCGGCTGACCGTCGAACACGATCAGATCAGCGGACACTGGCAGATCACCACCGATCAGCGCAGCCGCCACGAATTCTCCGGTGGCTACCCGGACAAGTACGGCAGTGCCCGGCTGCCGGGCGTGAAGATGGTCGAGCTGCTCGCCAACAACAAGCCGGTCCAGGTCAACAAGACCGGCGACGAGCTCGAACGCTCCCCGAAGCCGCGGTTCCACGTCAAGCTCACCGAGCAGGCGCAAGCCTCGGCCGCAGCCTTGCAGGAGCGGTTCGAACAATGGCTGTGGGAGGACGGCGACCGCTATGTGCGCCTGGCCCGCATCTTCAACGAGCGCTACAACTCCTACGTCAAGCCGGTCCACGACGCCAGCACCAAGTCGTTCCCCGGCATGAACGGCAAGTACACGCCGTACGACTACCAGGCCGCCGCCGTGACACGGTTCCTGCACGACGAGACGATCCTGCTCGACCACGTGGTCGGGGCCGGCAAGACC
>NZ_JAOCLZ010000080.1:0-990 GCF_025290685.1 Rhodococcus sp. PAE-6 | reverse complement strand
TCTACAGCCTCACCCCGGCCGATCTGACCTTCGCCGGGGCCGGAGATGTGGTCATCGGCGACCCGGACGGCCGGCACGTGACGATCCGCTTGGGGCGGACACCGGGCAGCAAAGAACGCATCACCACCGTCGACGGCCGGCCCCGACCCGAGCTGACCCTGCGGGACGCGATCGCCGAAGCCCGCACCGTGCTCGCCGCCGAACACGACGGCGAGCAGCTCGACCCGCAGAACACCGCCGAGATCGGCCCACAGGCCGAGGCCGATGTCGACGCGGGAGCAGAACCGCAGCGCGAGGAGGCCGAACCGCCGTCCCCCCGAGTCGTAGCGCCTGCGATCGACGACGCAGGCGCGGTGATCTTCGACGAGGTCGACCCCGCTCCCACCGAGCCGTCGACCCCGACCGTCACCGACCCTGCCCTCGAGACGTCCGCAACCTCGTGGGTGCTCACCGAACACCTGATGGTCGGCCACGCCAGGCCGATCACCGATCCGGCCCCCGAGCCGGTTCTGGAGCAGGAAGAACCTGCCGCGCCCGCCGCGACCCCTCCGGCGGCGACCGTCGAGCCGGAGGCTGCCGCCTCGACCGATGAGGCGGCGCCCAGGACCCCGGCTGTGGACACCGACGAGCTGGTTGTTCCCGAGACCGAGTACGGCGAGCCGCTGTCGAGTCCCCTGTGGCGGGACAAGCGCCAGCTGGTGCGCGTCCGTAAGAAATCCGGCGCACACATCTGGGTTTCCCGCACCGCCGCCGCCAAGTACACCGCCGCAGCCAGCAGCGAGCTACCGGCCACCGCGGCCGCGGACCAGCCGACCGCGCCCGAGATGGTCGCGGAGACCGGCCTCGAGGAAAGCGCGCCGGCCGCCGAACACGGTGCCGACGCCGCGGTGGCCCGCCCTGCCGCCCCAGCCGCGGCGGTGCAGGACTTCGCCCTCGGAACCGAGGTGCTCGTCCCCAGCGGGGCGAAGGCCCGGGCACGGGCGAACATCG